>NZ_NWUL01000017.1:0-80756 GCF_002903155.1 Sulfobacillus sp. hq2
CCTTCGCGTTCCCACTTCCGGAGTCCGTCGATGCTCATGCCGAGCATCTTGGCCGCCTTGCCGATACTGACAAACTGCTCATCCATAATACAATCACCTAATAACATATTATCAGAGATCATCATAGATTGACAGCAAGCAGCTTAAACCTCCTTATATACCCACAGATGCCCACGGGATAATCACCGGTGCATTCTGGTCGTCAAAATTTGAAAGAAGCTTCACCATACACCGGCCTTTTACCGTCCGGGACGAAGTCATCTTGCGCAGCCCCTTATATTACAAAACGATAGGTCCCAAAAGTCTTGTTCATGACGACCAAAAAACCGTGCCTATGGCGAGGTTTTTCGCGTGCTATCCAAGGTAAAAATCATAAAAATTCTGCTGTTCCCACGGTTATACCGGCGTTGGACAACGGCTTAGCGTCTGCTATCCGGCTACATCTTTGGGACTCTCACCAGCTGTCATGAGGCGGGATACGGTCTGGGGCACATCCCAGCTAGGCCGGCCCCATAAATATCCTTGCGCCGCATCGACGCCGCAGTGCTGAAGTATAAGAGCTTGCTCACGAGTTTCGACCCCTTCGCCAATTGCATAACTATCCCTTTGATGCAGCCACGAGACCATCATCGCAATCAAATCCTGGAGCGCTGCATCAACAGGCAAGCGAGAGACCAAGGCACGATCAAACTTGAGCCATGCCGGGCGGCGCTGATGCATGCGCACAATATCCGCCTCTCCCACGCCAAAATCGTCCTGGGCAAACGCGATCCCTGCATATGATTTCGCCACACTAGCCCAATCGCGATCAGAGGATGTCGCATGCTCATAAACTTCTAACACAATTTGGCTTCGTGGCAGCACCGTCATGATTTGCTTAAGCACGAGTTCTACACGCTCAGATTGTTCAAGCGTCGCCTCTTGGATGTTAATAAATAATTGAGATCCTGCTGGCCAAAAGCCCATTTCTTGAATGCGCCGTGCAATAGCGGAAAGACAGGCCAAATCTGCCTCGAGACTTAAAGCGTTTTGCGCGCATTCCGAAAAAAACTGCAAAGGGCTCACCATCTCCCCTTGAAAGGACGGCCGAATCAACGCCTCATACCCAATAATGTGTTCATCTGCTAGGTGCACAATCGGCTGAAACGCCACCCGGTAACTAAACTGTTCGAGCCACGAAGACGCTACCGTAGGCGATTGAGCCCTTTGCTGGTCTTCGGAACATTCCTCGACCAAGGACCAATAACCGACTAAGCGTCCTCCCAAATGAATGGGCATAATCTCTTCGCAAGCCCACCAAAAGGTGCCGTTCGGTCGCTGATTTTTAAGACGCCCTTGCCATGGCTTTCCTTGCGTCAACTGCTGCCACATTTGTTGATAGACCGCTTTAGGCGTCGTTTTTGCACTGTTAATCGCAGGACTTTGTCCTACGAGTTCATCGGCACTCCGCCCCGTCATGCGTTCAAACGCCGGATTGACCGCCACGATACGGCCATCGACACTGGTCATAACCGTTCCCACCTGGCAATATTGCCACAAATTCAGCGCCGCATCGGCTAGCCATCCTAACTCATTACGGTAAATCGGCTCTGCATCGGCGTCCGTGATGGGGGTATCTGCACCTACCACGTAATTCTTGCCGTGGCGCTTGGCATAAAGCAGATGCACATCGGCATCTTCCAACAAACGATCGGTCAGCGGGCCCACGACGTAACCCATGGACACTCCTAATTGCACAAGCCCAGCCGCTGTCTCGTAAGAGCCGCCCGTCACCTCCGCATGCAATGTGGCCGTTACCTTTTTGGCTAATTCCGGGTCTGTGAGCTTTGACACCCAAGCAAATTCATCGCCGCCAAACCGCACCACGGCATCCTCGGGATGACATTGGCGTAACAAGCGAGCCGCGAATTGGGAGAGAATCTCATCGCCGACCATGTGGCCCCAAGTATCATTAATGGATTTAAAGTCATCAATATCAAACGCCACAAAGAGCCAATCCGTATCCGCTTGGCTTTGGGCCCGTTCTCGCCACCTTTGCCAACCATGACGCGTCAAGGCGCCCGTCAACGCATCATGTTCCGCCCGCTCTTTATCATCCGCCCACACTTTTTCCCGCCGCGCGCGTCCGGTAATGTATCCGGCCAACAACAAACCGGTCGTGACGGTGACAATAAAATCATGCATCCCATTGGGATTCATGATGACACTTGTTAAAGACACCGCCAACAATGCTAAGTAAATTAACACAGGATGGCGCCACGGCATAACGGTCAGAGCTGCCACAGCGCCGGTCATGACCACAATGTCCATCACCGTATGAGGTGACCACCCATGATATCCGACGGCACTCAACAGCATCGCGCCGAATACCACGCCTGAGGCCACGAGAGACCACGTCTTCTCGGCCAGCAGATACCACATGGCCATCATGACCACAAAATAGACCCCATAGGGCATGTCCATGCCGCCCCATAGCGCAATCGTCAGCAAAGACAAAGGGGCGCCCACAATCATCAGAATGCGCGCTAGGAGTGGCGTGGTCTTAACCGCCGCTAGATCGGCCAATTCCCACAACGCAACCAACAACCCAGCGAAGAGCACCCCATGAATGACATCTGCGGGCCAGGACGTAGCCCCACTCTCCCAATGCATCGCCCCTCACACCCTCCATTCACACAAATACCCTCGCCTCTTCGTCCACGGTAGCGGTTAACTTCGCCAAGGTGCACAAAACACCCGTCATAAGAGCCCTAAGTCCATGGCTCTTTCGGGCGTGGGACGTTATCTATCCGAGAGTATAAAGGACTGTCGCGTGCACAATGCCACATTAATGGCCATTTTCCCCTAAAAAATTCCACAACCAGGTTTTTTTTGCCTTTTTAAGGAACATTTCCCGTAAATCCTTCCTATCATTTGGAGCCCTTCTTGTTCATTCAGTACAATAAACCCATATCACTGTCGAATTTCGCGGTCAATGAGTCCCATTCATCCGCGCATAACAACAACAGGTTCACGTGATAAAGCATGGTGTCTCCCCCAGCAAGGACGCGGGGCGCAAGAGACAGCCCAAAAAACATTTTGGAGCGCCGTATATAAAAAGGAGTCCAATGCGATGGTTGTTCGCCGTGGAAAGTCTAGAAGCCGGGGCCGTTTCCAAACGGATTTGGCAAACGCCCGCCTGCACATGCTGTTGAAAGCATGTCCTGATCCTGTATTAATTAAAGATGCAGAAGGTTTTTGGTACCGCATGAATCAAGCCGCTCAACGGCTGTTCGCAATCCATAGTCCCCAGTCCTCAAAACTGTCGCCAGAAGAAGCCCGGCATCGCTATCCCCATTTAGCGGAAAGCTTCGTGTGTAACCGCCAAGAGGATGAGCACGCTTGGCAAGCCCATCAGACGCTATCCGAACAGGTCGTTTTTTGGGGGCCCGAGCAAACTCCGCAACGGTTGCAAGTGCAACGGACCCCCTACTACTATCCCGATGGCTCGCGGTGGTGTTTGGTCATCACGGCCGCGCCTGCCGCCAGTCCTCCCTCTCAAGGTTCCTTACACCAATCCCTTTTTGAACTGGAAATGATTATGGAGGCAACCGATACCGCGGTGTGGCAATTTGATGCCGGTCAGCACCTCTTGCGCGCCAACCACATTGCCTGGCATTGGATGGGTTACCCCGCGTCTACCCCTCCAGAGGTGCCCAACACCTGTCTTTTATTTCAAAGTAACCCCTGGCAAATCGGCTTCCAAGAGGTCTTGCGGTCCCAACAAACCACCCGAACTTCGATTGAAACATGGCCTTTAGCATCGGGTGCCCTTTTAGAAGTGGAAGTCGATCGCATTCCCTATCGACACGGTTCGACTTTAGCGGGCATCGTGGTGCTGGCACGTGACATTACCGCCTACCGCGAAACTGCTCGCGCGCTCGCCGATAGCGAAGAGCGATACCGGACAATCTTAAATGAAATTCAAGACGGCTATTTTGAGGTGGATTTAGCGGGAAACCTACGCTTTTTCAATCCCGCCTTGAGCACGATTCTCGGCTTCACGGCACAAGAACTGGCGGGTCTGAACTACCGCGCTTATACGAATGAAGACCAGGCCCAATTGTTATATCAATCTTTTCACAGCGTATACCGTAGCCGGCACTCGGCAATGACCGAGTGGCAAATTATACGCAAGGACGGAACGCCGCGGTATGTCAATGCCACCGTCTCTCTTATTCTCAATGCGGACGACCAGCCTGCAGGATTTCGGGGCTTGGTCCGCGACATTACGGACCATAAACAAGCTGAGCTGGAACTGCGCTACCTGGCCCACCACGACCCGCTTACCGCTTTGCCCAACCGCAGCCAATTTATTGCGGAAATTCAATCCGCTATTGCCGAATCTCAAGACCATCAGCAATCCTTTGCTCTGCTATTCGTGGATTTGGACCGGTTTAAAAATGTGAACGATACCTTAGGCCACCCTGCGGGTGACCAATTGCTTCAGCAAGTGGCCGATACGCTTAAGAAAATCATCCGCCAAAAGGACATGGTAGCCCGCACCGGTGGCGATGAATTTGCCGTCCTTTTGCGCCCGATGACGCGTGCCGAAGATTTAAGTGCCATTGCTGCACGGATCTTAGAACAGTTGCAAAAGCCGTGGCACATTGCGGGTCAGGAATTCCGCTGCCCCGGCAGTATTGGGATTGCGCTTTATCCTCACGACGGCAGCGACCCGGATACCTTGCTCAAACATGCTGATGTGGCCATGTACCGCGCCAAAAATTTAGGTGGGAACCGATTCGTACTCTATAACGCCACCATGAACCGTCAAAGCAGCGACTATGTCTTGCTGGAAAGCGACCTCAACCAGGCGCTGAAACAGCGTCAATTCATTCTCCACTACCAACCGCAAATGAATAGCCAAACCGGACAAATTTATGGGGTCGAAGCCTTGGTGCGGTGGCAACGCCCCAACGGCTCCTTAGTGCCCCCGAATGACTTTATTCCATTTGCTGAGCATTCCGGTCTGATTATCCCCATTGGCCAGCAAGTCTTCGCGGAAGCTTGCCGTCAAACCGCTCAGTGGCAAGCCAAAGGACGCCCTTTGCACAAAGTGGCAATCAACCTCTCTGCTCGACAGTTCCAGCAACCCGATCTTCAAGCGATGATTATGCAAATCCTTGAAACCACTGGATGCCCTCCACAAGCCGTGGAGATTGAAATTACGGAAAGCGCGGCCATGGAAAATGTGGCTTATACTTTGCGCATCCTTAAAGCCTTTCGGGACATGGGTATGTCCATTGCGCTAGACGATTTTGGCACGGGATTTTCGTCCCTACGCTATCTTAAAGAGTTTCCGATTACGTCCTTGAAAATCGATCAATCCTTTGTGCACGATGTCCTCTACGAAACAAAAAGTCGGGCGATTGTCAAAACCGTGATTGAACTCGCCAACAATTTAGGGGTTGCGGTGATAGCGGAAGGCGCTGAAACCCAAGAACAGGTCAACGCCTTGCAGGATCTAGGCTGTAGCGTCATTCAAGGCTATTATTTTTCCCGCCCTTTGCCGGCGGACGCCCTTGAACACTTCATGAACCGCTACCGCTAAGCATCATGAAAAGCCATCAACGGCCTTGAGCCCACCCCATGGCTCCATAACTCCATGGGGTGGGCTCAAGGACACCGTCATATGCGAAGCGCCAACGCACCGTGGAAACAGCCCTTGGGCATTCTTGCAACAAGAGAAGACCCGTTCAGTTATGACAAGGGGCCACGTTCAAAAGATCACAGAGCGTATAATCCGACTTCTTGGTGCTAACACCACTTGCCGCTACAAGCCGTCAACGTCTTGCAGCGCGGTAGAAAAGTAGCGGCGCGTCATCTCAATAAAGCCCCGAGCCGCTGGGGAAAGCCATTTGTCATGGCGCCATACTAATTGGCTTACGACGGGAAATTCCGGCCCATTCCAAGGGAGTTCCACCAACTCGTGCGCTTCCAACTCCTCTTGCACGGCCATCGAAGGCAAGAGCGATACCCCTAATCCCGCTTGCACACACTGCTTAATCGCTTCCACACTGAAGAACTCCACACGGGGATGATGAATGCCCGTGCTCTCTAGCGCACTCTCAAACATAACGCGATAACTACATCCCGGTTCGGTCACTAATAAGGTCTCGTGCTCCAAATCTCCAGGCCCCACTTCTAACGCCCGTGCTAAAGGATGATGCACCGGTGCCACCACACGCATTGGCTCATCTCTTAGTATTTCGCAGTGCAAGCCCGGGTCCTGACAGGGCGATTCCAATGTGACCGCCAAATCCAAACTTCCATGCCATACGGCTTGGCGCAAATCGCGACAAATCCCCGTACGAAAAATTAATTCGACCTGGGGAAAGTGGGCGCGATACGCCTTCAACACCGGTGCCAAACGATATGTACAAAGACTTTCGACAGACCCAACGGTCAACGTTCCAACCACCTCAGAGGAATTTCCCACCACCTCATGCGCTTCATCGGCCAGATTCAATAAGCGGTGGGCGTAACTAAGAAACTGCGTGCCAGCATCGGTAAGCCGAATGCGTTTCCCGCTTCGCTCCACTAATAATACCCCGAGTTCTTCCTCCAAGCTTTGGATCTGAGCACTGACACTCGACTGCGCATAATTTAGCCGTTCCGCGGTGCGTGTGAAGCTCAACTCTTCGGCTAGCACCCGAAACGTTTGCACATTCTTGAGCTCCATAAACGCACCTCGTTTCATCGGTTTGGCCGATACATTCTATCGCGTCTATCGTATGACACCCTGATAGCGAAATGCTAGCATCAAGAAGTAGAACCTCGTAAATTCCCTAATATATTTAAGGAGAAATTACCATGGAGCATCCCCGCGAATTGGCACGCCGTTTGACCTGGGTGCACGGATCTGCCCTCGCGATTGGCGCGGTATTGGGCTCCGGCATTCTCGTCCTCCCGGCCACTACCGCCCAGCAAGCCGGACCTGCCGCAATCGTCGCATGGATTATCATGTCGGTTTTGGCCTTTCCGCTCTCATTGACCCTTGGCCAACTTGCCGCCCAACATCCCCACGCTGGAGGCATCGTCGAATACGTCAGACTGGCATGGGGGAATTCCGCCAGCCGGTTGACGGCGTGGCTCTTTCTTGGGACCATCCCGATAGGAGTCCCGATCATTGCCATTTTGGGTGCTGACTATACGGCCACGACATTGGCCCTGCCCACATGGACAATCCCTCTCATCGCTGCACTAATGTTAGCCGGTTCTTTGGGATTACACGCTGCCGGAGTAGAGGTTGCCAGTTGGATGCAAATCGCTGTTCTGGCAATTATCGGTGCATTGATCGTCATAGCGATCCTTTTTGCCGCCCCTCACATCCATCCCAGGGCTTTTCATCCATTCGTGCCCCATGGTTGGTTACCCGTTGGCCAAGCAACCGTCTCGGTTTTCTGGTGTTTTGTCGGGTGGGAAATGGTTGGGCATCTTGCGGAGGAATTCCTTAATCCCCGTAAAGATTTGCAACGGACATTTCTCGTGGCCCCCAGTGTGGTAGGACTGCTTTATGTCGCCCTAGCGTTTGTTACAATAGGGATTCATGCCTACGGCCGCACCGAGCTCCCCATTCCTTTTAGTCAATTACTAGCCACCGGCTTTGGCCAAAGTGGCCCTGTCCTAGCTGGATGGACCGCGCTCGTCATCACAATCGTCTCCATTCATGGGAATATCGGGGGATTTTCACGGATGGTGTTCAGCCAAGCCCGGGCTGGCGTGTTTCCGCGCTTTCTTAGCCACGTGCACCGGATACGACGCATTCCTACGGCGGCTTTATGGGCATTGGCGCTGGACTTTGCGGTCGTACTGACCATTGACACTATGGTCCATATCAACCTTCCCCACCTTATCCTCTTGCCCAGCACTGTCTTCCTTGTTCTCTATACCGTAGCCATGATTTCTGCTGTCAAACTCTTTGCCCACGTTTCCAAAAAAAAGTTCGTGTTAATGGCGGGCCTAGCGGCGATAGTCTGCGTTGCCTTATTACCGTTCAGCGGTTGGGCCCTACTATATCCCCTAAGCCTGATCACCGCGGGATGGTTTGTCTCGGTGAAACGTCGCCCCGCTAGGAATGTTGAATGATCGTCTAATTTTGTGGACACCTCGAATTGACACGCGATAGTACAATCATAAATCCGGTGACCAATTACTATGGTTGAGCGTTTAAAGAGAGCCTAATCTGCCTACAAGCGTATCGCTGACGCAATGCCATTGCTTCCCTAGGGCGCTTGACACTCAAATCAGGGCCGAAGTAATATATCGATTAACATCGATGAATTGGAGACAAAAACCGTGGATCTTGTCGCGATTTTTAAGGCCTTGGGTCAACCGCAACGCTATGCGCTATTTCTCGACCTACTTAAAGGAGACGGCTCCTCTTGCTGTGCAGATGTCGCACCAGATGAATCCGCATGCTGTGTCATCGATTTCACTCAACGGCACCGTCTAGCCCAGTCGACCATTTCGCATCATTTGCAAGTGTTGGTGGATGCCGGGTTGATAACAGTCGAACGACGCGGCACATACCGAGTCTACCAAGTCAATCAGCCGATGTGGGAGTCTTTTCAGCGTCATGTCGCGTCGTTAACGGCTTGTGTCGATACGGAACACCGCGGAGCCATGGGGCAGATCCCCCATGCCTAAATTTTTTTGGCTTAATTCATCGATGATAATCGATATAGGAGTGATAATGATGTCAAAGATGTCTGCGGTTGGATACCCCCAAGAAGAACCGAATGGTGTACGCATTCAGTTTTCAGCCAATATCCCTTTCGAGCCCCTACAAATGATGGTTGAGAATTGTACGACGGGGGCCTGCGGTTGCGCCTGTGCGGCGGACGTCGAATCGATAACGGTGGAAAAAACTGCCCAAGGACCTCAAATCCATGTGAAGGGATCCCGCGTCTCGGTAACATCCATTACCCATGCGATGGAGGAGTGTGAGGCTCCCGATGCCATAGTCAGGCCGAACAATCCCTTAGATGGATCAACGGACGACACACGGTAGGCACTGCCGCCTAGAATTCCTTAAAAGATTGACACTTTCCGTCAAATACTATATTTATTATAGTATTGAGTTTCGAGTGCGCTACGCGTTAAGAAGAGAGGGGGGTAGGCATGACACTGCCAGGACACGCAGGTCAGCTCAACAAAGGACCCAAACAAAGGCCTCCCGCCTCGCGTTGGCGTGCGCTCGCATGGATTACTATCGCCGAGCTTTTAGCCATGAGTGTGTGGTTTAGTGCCTCAGCCGTCGTTAGTGCCTTAACTCGGCAATGGCAGCTGACAGGCTCAGCCGTGATATGGCTTACGTCCACCGTGCAGCTCGGATTTGTAGGCGGCGCACTGTTAAGCGCCACATTAGGCTTCGCAGACCGCTTTCGTCCGCGCATGTTGATGGGCTGGGGCGCGATGGGAGCCGCTCTCACAACAGCGGCTCTACTGGCTTTGCCACACGGAGGATGGATGGCCTTTGTCCTACGCACCCTCACCGGAGCTTTTTTGTCCATCGTCTATCCCGTCGCGGTCCAGTGGGTCGCTAGCTGGTTTCCTACACAGCGTGGCTTGGCAGTAGGCATTTTAATTGGGGGATTAACCGTCGGATCCGCCTTGCCCCATTTACTCGTAGGGGTGCCACTATTACAACACTGGCAAGCTGTTCTGGCCGGCAGCGCAGTGCTTGCCGTTATCTCGTGGGCGATTGTCTTGTGGATCGTGCCTGAGCATCCGGGGCCATTTTCGCCCCCCGTCTTTCGTTGGAACCGAGTTGGCGCCGTACTGCATGATGGCCCTGTGATGTGGGCTAATCTCGGCTACTGGGGCCACATGTGGGAGCTATACGCCATGTGGGCA
Source organism: Sulfobacillus sp. hq2 (assembly GCF_002903155.1). NCBI lineage: Bacteria > Bacillati > Bacillota > Clostridia > Eubacteriales > Clostridiales Family XVII. Incertae Sedis > Sulfobacillus > Sulfobacillus sp. hq2. The sequence goes on from NZ_NWUL01000017.1 coordinate 9,901, forward strand.
TGGCTTCCGGCCTTTCTGCTCTCCAGTTGGCACGTCTACTGGCGCGGCCCAACCCTTATCACCCTCGCTGGCAGCGCTAGCTTCGCCGTCATTGGACTGGCCGGTTTTGCCGGGGCCCTGGCCGGAGGCTGGGCGGCTGACCGTTACGGACGCACGTGGGCAACGATTATGGCGATGAGTGTGAGCGGTTCGATGGCCCTGATTATTGGCTTCACCTATCACGCTAGACCGTTGTTAACGTTGGTTATCGCGCTCATTTGGGGCTTTAGCGTGATTGCCGATTCTGCTCAGTTTTCTGCCTCTGTGACCGAATTAGCTCCAAAAGACCTGCAAGGCAGCGCCTTAACATTGCAAATGGCCGTGGGCTTTCTGATTACCATTGGCTCGATTAACCTCATCGGCTTCCTAGCGGCTGTGATAAGCTGGCATTACGTGCTGATGTTTTTAGCCATTGGCCCGGCCGTCGGTATTTGGGCCATGGCCCGCCTGCGTCGTCTACCCGATGCGTTGAAACTAGCCCACGGTCGGCGTTAAACCTTTGGGCATAATACCTGTTCTATCCATCTCTGAAAGAAGGGTTCTCTATGGAAAAAACTCCGCTGCTTGCTGTAAGCGCCACACCCGTTGACATCTGGTATGAAGGCCCGCACTTTGTTGTCGCAGATAAGCCGCAAGGACTTGCAGTTCATCCCGACACGGTAGACACTACCAACACTTTAGTGAACAGCCTGCTTCAATCGAATCGTTGGCTTGCCGAAATGGAAACGAGTCATGCCCCTGGCGTCATTCACCGTCTCATGGCTGGCGATCGCGGCTTGGTTGTCGTCGCCAAATCCGACGACAGCGTCAAAGAGCTCCGTCAACTGTATAACGATCATCGCTTTCTCTTTTCCTACCGCGTCCGCCTGCCTAAAGACATAAACCCCCAAACCATAGACAGTGTCCAAGTTCTTGACCATCAAATTTATGACAACGTCGCTATTTGGGACATTGATACGCCCCTAGGTGATACCGCCCTTTTGCGTCAAGACTGGCTTTTAGACCCACAGGCGGATGCTTATTTCGTCTGCTACCGCGTCTCCATCCCGTTTGGTGACAAGGTCACTCACGTAGCCTTGGGAGAACGCATGAAATTGCCCGCCATTGATCTCTATACGGTACCCCCCTGCAGCATCTGTAACGGCACGAAAGCGCTGCTATCCTATAACGGATTTGGCTATGTCGATCATACCCTCGACAATGACGCGACGATTCAAACCATGCGCCAACTGCGGGGTGACGAGCGCGGGATTCCGGTCATCGTCATAAACAATACCGTATCAGTCGGATTTGACCGTCACCGTTTGAAACAGGCCTTGGGCCTATATTGATCATCCATCCTGCGCCTAGCTTCCACCCCCGGCCATTTACCGAGGCTTTCGAAGGGTGGAAGCCCCTCAAAGTACCGCTATCTGACCTGTCCATCAAAACGGACGAAAATATAGGTGCTATTGTTTCAAGACCTTCTGGCTGATGTGATAGCATGGGTCGTGACAACAGTGGGCGTCAAGGTCCACGAAAGAGGGCCCAGTATGAATTTTAATGAGCTGCCTGTTGAGACCCAACAACGTCTTTTATCCTGGCAAGATCAGATTGAGCCGATTCAAGGCTGGTGCTCTCCTGTGGCTGGAGTCACTTTATATCACTTGGTTCAGAACAAAATCCCGGTTCCCGTAGTGGTAGAACTAGGGTCGTGGAAAGGCCGCTCCAGTGCATGGATGGCCGCAGCTTTAGCGGATCAACAGTCGCCCGGGAAAATTGTTTGCGTAGATACCTGGCAAGGCACCCCGAGCGAAAAAGAACACGCAGACCTTCTTGCCCAGTATCATCCCGACCAACTCTACCAAGAATTTCTAGACAACATGGAGAAATTAGGCGTGCGGGATTGGGTTGTCCCGGTACGAATGACAACGGTCGAAGCCGCCAAAGCGTGGCCCCTCGATCAACCCATTGGTTTGTTATTTATTGACGCCGACCATGATTATTATGCTGTCCGGCGGGACTTCGAACTCTGGAGTGGTTACGTCAAAGACGGCGGCGTGATTGTCTTTGATGATGTCCCCAATTGGCCAGGCCCTACCCGGTTAATTTCGGAACTCCCTTCATGGTACAAACACATGGCCTATTCGCATAATCAGTGGATCGTTTTGAAAACGAACTGACCCATGCTACGCCTCAACGTCGTTCCAATGCGGCAGCCCCGACACTGAGACGCTTTGCCAGCATCCTGGTATCGGGACCGACTGATAGCGCGAACAACTCCCCCCTGCGCCTTGACCCTTATCATTGTCTTTGTCACCGTCACCTTGGACTAGCAGGTCAGGCTACGTGAACATGCGACTTTTGTGGGCATAGCACGCTTCTTCTCGGCGTATATGACTTCCCTTTTTTCTAAATTAGGCACTTCATAGGGCCCGTGAGGAGGCCAATACCAGAGTCAATCCTGAGGACTACGGTCCTTCCATACCGGTTCACGCTTGGACAAAAAGGCCGCAATGCCCTCTTTCGCATCAGCATCGGCGGCTTGGCGGGCGATGACTTCGGTCGCGAACTCCAAAGCTTGATCGTCATTCATTTGCCACTGAGCATGAAGTGTGCGCTTGCCGACTTCGAGAGTATTTAACGAATACTGCGCAATCGTTCGCGCCAATTTCCATGTTTCTTGCTCCAGTTCTTCATCATCGACGACGCGGTTGACTAAACCATACGTCAACGCATCCGCCGCCGACATAAACTCTCCCGTAAATAGTAGTTCCGCCGCCTTCTTTCGGCCTATATTGCGCGTCACATGCACCGCCGGCGTACTGCAAAAGAGTCCGATTTTGACACCGGGTGTCGCGTAACGGGCTGAACGCGCTGACACCGCCAAATCACAGGCTGCAACCAATTGGCACCCTGCCGCTGTGGCAATACCCTGAACTTGCGCAATATAGACCTGAGGTGCTTGACTTACCGCTCGCATCGTCTGACCACAGGCGAGAAAAAGGCTATGCACATCTTCTGGCGATTGGTCCAGCACTTCCGTCAGGTCATGGCCTGAGCTAAACGCAGGGCCACTAGACTGAATGATGACCACATTTACTGATCGCTTAGCAGCCAATTCCTTCACCGCGTGTTCTAGTTCCGCAAGCAAGGCATGAGACAAAGCATGGCGCCGTCTGGGATTATTCAGCGCAAGCGTCGCAATGCGTTCTTCGGCGAAAACGTTCATCTCAATCAACGACATAGATCCATCCTTCTTTCTAAGGAACTCAAACGAATAGGTCCGTCATAGTTTTTTGAGCCAGCGGTTCCTTTCCGCCAAAAACTTGAGACCTCTTAACGCCGGTTATAGCCTTGTAGACGATCCTTCTAGCGTCTATTATATTACCAGCTAAAACGCTATTTTCTGATATATTGAAAATCTGGTCGATAGATTAATTAAGGATGGCTTTTGATTGATACCAAAACAAGGATTGAAACGAAACGACCCTATGGACCAGCGTGAGGGACTTATCCAAAATTAATCATCATTAGGCCCATGAGCAACCTTATTGCTACCTTCCTTGGTTCAACGCATCCTCAAGAATCCTTGTACCGAATATATGTTAGCCATTCCATAACATACGGCTTAATTGGATCAGATATCTCCCAGCGATGAGCCACATAATGCCCGCAGAAAGCCGAGTGAACTGCTCCCGCCTTCGCTTCGCTTAGAGGCGAGAGCTTCTTGCTTCATCGACCACCGCCTGCTGTCGCAGGTCTTACATGATCTCCGCAAGCGTGGATTCGGCCTGTTCCATGCCTACATGACGCATATCCGTTAGCTCACTGGCTGTAGGATTTCTAATCCTCGATGCAGAATGTTGATCGCGGCGTTGACGTCACGATCAATTGCTAATCCACACGTCGGGCAGTGATGAATACGCACCGACAGGTCTTTCTTTACCATCGTTCCGCAACCGCTACTACACAGTTGGGAGGTGTGATGGGGTGGAACTTTAATAACCCTTTTCCCCGCGAATTTTGCCTTGTATTCGATGTAGGCCGTCAACCTCCCCCACCCGGCATTCGCAATGGATTTTGCCAGTCGATGATTTTTCATCATCTCTTTCACGGGCAAATCCTCCATGCAAATCAGGGCGTACCGGTCTACCAAGGATCGGCTGACCTTGTGCAGATGGTCCTTGCGCTGGTTCGCCACATGGTCGTGGACGCCCTGAAGTTCATGCTTGGCTTTTTCGCGGTTCTTACTGCCTTTCTTTTTGCGGGAAAGCTGTCGTTGCTTGCGCTTCAGCCGCTTTTCACTCTTTTGGAGCCACTTCGGATTTTCGAAGAATTCCCCATCGGAAGTGGCAATCAGCGCCAGCAATCCCAGATCCATGCCCACCGCGTTTTGAATCTCTGTGAGTGACGCCGCGGCTTCTGTCACATAGGTCAGGTTTACATACCACTGGCCATCATGGAATTTGACATTGATCATTTTGACAGACGCTGCATCGAAGGGCTGATGGGCCATCATTCTGACCCCCCCGATTTTCGGAAGATACACCGTGTTTTCATGAAAATAAGTGTCTCTTGCTTGCGGGTAGGTGATGGAACGAAACATGAATTTGTTTTTGAACTTCGGGAACCTTGCCCGTTTCTCGAAAAAGTTCACAAACGCCTGATCCAGTCTTTGCAAGACGTTTTGCAATACTTGCGAATGGACTTCCTTGTACTCAGGATGTTCTCGCTTCCACGCAGGTAAGTGGTTTTGTTGGTCTGTGTAGCGAATGGAGATTCCCTTTTCGCGATAGGACCTTATACGCTCTTCGAGCGCCTGGTTGTAAAGTTTTCGACACAAATAGAAGGTGCGAAAGAGCGTTTGTTCCTGCTCTTTCGTCGGTTCCAAACGAAAACGCAACACGCTAAGGGTTTCGTTCTCCTTGGTTTTCGATGTACCTTTTGATGGTCTCAATGGGGGCACCTCCTGTCGTGAGCAAGCAGAAACTGCGTGACCAGAAATACTCTTTCCAAAGCGATTGTCGTATGAGCGGAAATTCTTTTTTAATGAGCCTTGACGATGCGCTTTTGTATGCGTTGATAAACCGAGAGAGTTCGGAATTGGGATGTGCCTTGAACAAAACATGGACATGATCACGATCATGGTTCCATTCTTGAAGTGTGATGTGGTAATTCGGCTGTATGTACTCAAAAATCTCACGCAAACGGTTCGAAATGGCATCATCAATCACTTTACGCCGATACTTAATCACCAAAATCAGGTGATAGTACATCAAGAACACTGAATGATTATTGCCATCAAGTTCCATGACAAATAACCTTCTTTGCTATTACTACTGATAGGATAACACAGGAAGAAAAAACACGCCATTCATCTCGCCGCCTCAGAGGCGGGGGACTTCTGGCGCAAGATCGTTAAATCCCTTTAGGAGTCTAAACGAATGCGGCAACTCAACCAATAGACGCCCGGCCAGCGAAAGGGCAACGAACCACATCCACGATACGAGCATGGCCGCTATGGCATAAGCGAGTTTGTCATCTGGTCTGCTATACATGACCGAGCCTCCGCCAATAACGATGACCGTATCCATAATCGCATGGGGATTTAATAAGGATGCCCGGAGCGTATGGCCAACCCGGCGCGGTAGCGTCCAATACCTTCTAGTTTCGTTCTCAGATGTCTGCGAAAGGACCGGAGCTCGCCACGAGTGCCACCCCATCTTTATTAGGAAGAGAATTCCTAGTATCGTGATGATGACCTTTAACATGGGAACTGTCAGCAAAACGACGCTGACACCAAGCACCGCTCCGCTAATGAGGATTGTATCCGAGAGTGCAGCCGTCACCACAACAGGCAACGTCTGTCGGTATTGGCGATGGGTTGCGCCTTAGCTTATCACAAACGTATTTTGCGGACCCAGTGGAAGGATGAGCGCTAGCGCTAATAAAAAGCCGTGAGCAAAAGCGGCAGTCATAAACCTTCTCCTCTTTGGACTTCTGTGCCCCTCACATTCCTGTGACGGAGATGCTCAGGTGCGAAATACGTGTCGGTGACATTACCGTTTTGTGGGAGTCGCGTTTATCCATAAACGCCGGCCATCACTAAGGCCTTGTCTGTTCGGTAAAAGACTTCACACCACCCATCCCCAGGTCTAATTCTATCTAGGATTACAACTCGTATTCTTATTAGAATATCATACCTATAAAGGATATTAGAGAATTTCTGTAAAGAGCTTTTTGCGCTGTGGCGGACTTTGCGGCGCTCGGGTGTCATGATGATCGATTCGGCCCGGCCAGACGACGACCGCATTGTGATAGGCAAAATTCAGCAATGAACCCTAAAGGATCCAAGGCGTACCCCTCTTTTCCTCCTACACTGCGTCTTCAGGCAAAACGCTCACTCCTTGCACCTCGAGGTTAACACCCGTTTAGGATGCTACGCACTGCCTGTTTGGACTTAGTCTGGTTTATGGTGCTCGGGCAACATGCGCATCATCGTGCCAATCGGCTCATACAACGCTTGAACGACTAAGCATTCATGAGAATCGGCCAGACAGCCCGGGCGTGGTTGCAAATTCACAAATTGAGCCAGTAGCGATGGGGAGAGAGGGTTGAGATCTGTGCGCAGAGCATGCTCAATGGCTTCCAGCATCTCCGCCATGGACCGGCTGAATTTCGCCAAATCCATGGCATTGGAGGTACGAGTGACAGTTGTACGCAGGGGTTTTTGCACACAGTAGGTTCGGACAACCTGTAAAGCGTCGTCGAAGCGACGCAGGGCTGTCAGTAGTCCCGCAGCAGATTCCGCGTCTACCGGTCTTTTATCGCGGCGACTCAACACATGATTGAGAGAGGACAACGCATTCGTGCGAGCCAATTGGATTTGCTGTTGATAGAAGGCGGTTTGGTCCTGCGTTAACGCAGGGCTTTCACAAAACGCAATCAAAAACTGAAAGTACAGACGCTCGCTTTGCACCAGATCGGCAATCGTACTGGTAAGGGAGGTACGCTGCCAGCGAGGCCATAGGAAATACGCGAAAAAGGCGAGAGCTGCGCCAATCAGCGTGTCGACGGTGCGTGCCTCAATGGTCTTAACCGGTGACAACCGGTCAAAGAACGAGAGCATGATGACAATCTCTGCGGTCATAAACATGCTAAAGAGTGTATAGTTGTAAGAAAATACGGTGTATAGCCCGATGGCGAAGAGGACTAAAGCGATTAATGTGAGCAATATCGAGTGAATGGGGAGCGCGAAAAGGGCCGTGGCGATCACCACCCCGCCAATCGTGCCCAACACCCGAGCAATACCCCGGATAATCGTAGAAAAAAAGTCGGGCTTTAATATGACTAACGTCGTAAGGGGCACCCAATATCCGCGCGGCAACGATAAAAGGCCATACAGCCATACCGCAATCCCCAAAATTACTGTCATACGCAGGGCATGACGAAACGCTGCCGAATGCCCTGTCAGGTTGGCCCGTAACGTGAAAAGAATCGGATGATGGGATTTGAGTAGATGGGGTTGGTTCCCTATGACATGGCGGGATCCAACGGTAACGGGCGATTTCGCCAATGTAACCAAGTCCTGTAGGGCTTGGTCCATATATAGAGCAGGACGGCTGGACTCCACACTTTCCGCCCCCACCATTTTGGCGGCGTGCCATGCGGGCCAAATGGCGGGTCTGTTCAACAGGCGATCTTGAGATTTCTGGCGTAATGCTTCGGTAGCCGTGTCCAACGCGGCCCTTAGCTTCGTTATCTGTATCTTTTCACTAACGGGCGGTATGCTGCGTGTTTTTTCCTCCAAGATATCATCTGCAAACATCCATCGCAGCTCTTGCGTGTTCCGTAAAATATTCCACAGATATTGCCGGTAGTCCGCAGACAACAACGAATCACGCACTTGAGATTCAGCCATAGCCATGGCATAGGATAACGCCAAATCATTTTGCCGAGTCGGCTGTTCGATGTATGCGCTAAGCGCTCTGAGTGCCGCCAATACACTCTTGACTTCTGTTGCTGGCGGTATGGCTATAAAGAACACGATCATGAACAGGAGCTGGAGAAGCCCTCCCGATACGACAAAGATGGTTTGAATCATCGCGAAATACGGTGTGGTAGGAAAAGCAGAAAAAATCACCAAGCCCATCGTGGCTAATGTGCCGACTTGCGTCGCTTGGGGCGAAATGGCGACCATCAATCCCGCTAAGAAGCCACTTACCATAGTGAGAATAATAATGTTCACCAACGAATGTCCTACAATACTGCCAAGAAATGACGCAAGGCCCATCCACAAGACGGCTAAAATCATGGTACGAATGCGTTGCACCATAGGACCGGAAAGTCCTGCCAGCCCCGCGACTAAGGCGCCCACTGCCATCACCACGGCCGTCTGGACGTGACCTATTGCCGTACCGACAATCAAAGGTAACACGATGCCTACCGCATTGCGCACTCCCGAAACCACTTGAAGCTGGGCAGGATCATGGGTGGCTAAATTTGTGACGATATGCCTAGCGTCTATCGCCTTCATCCGCATTCTCCCACACCTCACAGAACCCCTCTTTGTGGACAAATCTACATTTAGCCATTGATCTCTATGCTAGCACACTAGCTGGCTGACCTCTTAGTGTCGGAATTTTACCAACGACGTGGGTTTAGGAGGGCTGGGAAGAAGTCTTTGTCCACCCCAGTCATGGTCGGAACGGGCACCTGGTAAATGGGAATCGGTCCTGCCATGAGGCTGGTTCATACGCTAGCACCCCGTGCCCATAACACGTACCCCAGATCATAATGTCACACACTCCCTTCGCCCATCGTCGTTGACGACGAAGACACCTATGGCACACCATCCATTGCCCCTCCCGGCGCCTTTCAAGACGTCTGACTACGGAAACTTCCGGGCAGGACAGCTATCGGTAACGTGCGCGCCAATTCGCGCGCACAATCATCAGGACCATAATCTGACGCCGTAACGCTTCGGCGTATAGACCAAAGGGTTACGGCGTCTCATTTCTTTGCATTCCTTGCGTCTTAGCGGTTTTCACAAACCGCTATCCCATCAATCGCCAGCATCTTGCCTCTCTCAATCTGCGGGCAAACAACTTGCCAGGGGCATCATTCAAACCGCAAGGCATCGATAGGGTTCAAGTTGGCCGCTTTCCGTGCGGGATAGACACCAAAAACAATGCCCACCAACGCGGCAAATCCAAAGGCGAGCCCCACAGCATTCATCCCCACTAATCCTGATAAATGGAAGACAGAGCCTCCAATGACCGCGCCCAAGACCCCAATGGCGACTCCAATCAGACCGCCAATGATGCTCACAAGCACGGCTTCCACGACAAACTGGGCTAAGATAACGCCTTTGGAGGCCCCAATGGCTTTGCGAATCCCAATCTCCCGAGTGCGCTCTGTCACCGACACAAGCATGATATTCATGATACCAATACCGCCAACGACCAACGAAATTCCGGCCACTCCAGCTAATAAATCGGTAAGAATTCCGGTAATCGAAGTCAATGTGCTAAGAAACGTCGCAGACGTTAACAGCGTAAAGTTGTTTGCTTGCCCGGGCAGAATCTGATTGGCTACCCGTAACGTCGAGGTAATTTCGGCTTCGGCCATAGCCATGTCCGCAGGGGATTTGGCTGCGGCATAAATCCCTGTCAGATAAGTAGTCCCATCGAGTAAGTTCATATCCGTAGTAATCGGAATGACAATCCGGTCATCTTGATTAATAAAGCCATTGGTCCCTTCGGACTTCAACACGCCGATTACGCGGAAGGGAATGCCATTGACGTCAATGGTTTGTCCTATGGGATTCATTCCCGAAGGGAAGAGATCGCTTTCAACCGTCGTGCCAATAATGGCAACGGTCGCATTGTCTTGGACTTCTTGATTGGTGAAATTACGCCCACTGCCTAAGGGCATGTTCTCAATTTGAGGATAGTTCGCTGTTGTCCCTTGAATCGAGGTCGAGTAGTTGTTGGCGCGCCAAACCACTTGCCCCTGGGTGCTCAGTAACGGGGCTACGGCTTTGACTGCCGTATCTTGTTGCGCAATTGCTTGCACATCCGCCATGGTTAAAGTCGGCGCACTGCCCTGGCCCTTGTTAATCCCCCCTACACTCGTTGACGAGGACATGATTTGAATCAAATTGGTGCCCAACGATTCCACTTTATTGGTCACCATATCAGTAGCTCCTCGTCCAACCGCAGTCAATAAGATCACAGCGGAGACGCCAATGATAATGCCCAGCATCGTCAGCAGCGACCGCATTTTGTTGGCCCGAATGCTGCGCAATGCGATTCGTAAGATCTCCAGTGCGGGCATTAGTGTCCCTCCCCTTCATCCGGTAACGGGGTCTGGTGACGCAGGGGATGCGGATTCGGCTCATCCGACTGCACCAATCCATCACGAAAGCTAATAATGCGGTGGGCATGTTGAGCCACGTCTGTTTCATGGGTCACCATGACTATCGCATGACCTTGATCATGCAGCGCTTGAAACAACCCCAAAATTTCATCGGTCGAGTGACTGTCCAATGCCCCTGTGGGTTCATCCGCAAGAATCAAGGCGGGATTCGTCACCAAAGCCCGCGCAATCGCGACGCGTTGTTGCTGGCCCCCGGAGAGCTCATTGGGTTTATGGTGCATGCGGTTGGCTAAGCCTACCTGGGCCAAGGCCTCCTGAGCTCTTTCATGACGCACTTTCTTCGGCACGCCCGCGTACAACATCGGTAGTTCCACGTTTTCAATCGCCGAGGTGCGGCTTAACAAATTGAAGCTCTGAAACACAAAGCCAATTTTTTGATTGCGCAATAAGGCCAAGTCGTCATCGGATAACGTCGAAACATCATAACCATCTAGCTGATAGACGCCCGCACTGGGAGTATCCAGACAGCCCATAATATGCATCGTCGTTGACTTGCCCGAACCTGATGGTCCTATAATCGCTACATATTCTCCCGATGCGACCGACAAGGACACATCCCGCAAGGCGGGAAACGCCTGTTGTCCCATCCAATAAGTTTTTTGAATATGCTCCATCATTACAATCGGCCGAGCCGGCGAGATCGCTTGGGCACTCATGACGCCGCGCCTCCGCCGCCGGCACCGGCTCCTCCACCATGTCCACCAAAGCCTCCGTGACCACCAAATGCGCCCGGACGCCCACCAAAGTGGAATCCTTTACTGACCGTCAAATTTAACGACGCGGGATCGACCAGCAAGATTTTTTCTCCGGCATAAACCCCATGCAGCACTTCAACATTCGTTGATCCAAACAGTCCCACCGTCACCGGCACAAAGATGACCCCGGACCGGACTTTTGCTGCAGCTTGGGCAAACTTTCCGGAAAACTTCTTGTGCGCAGCCGCAAACTTCTTGGGAATTTTAAACTTTGCCCCGCTGAAACTCGGATGTATATACACCCCTTCTTGGGTCCCGACCGTTTGCAGCGCCACAGCAGGAATTGTGAGCACATGGTGTGCGCTGGCAGTTTGAATAGACACGCTGGTGGTCATGCCGGGTAACAAATCGCCCGAACTGTTGTTAACCGACGTGAGCACCGTATATTCGGTCACGTTGTTAACAACCGTTGGTGTCGGCTCTACTTCCAAAACCGTTCCAGAAAATGTCTTGTTGGGATAAGATGCCGCACTCACCGTGACCTTCTCACCGGGCTTGACCTGAGCAATATCTGCTTCACTCACTTGCACATTATCTTGCAGATCAGATTTCAGGCTGTCATCGAGCACGAACACCGGCGTTGCGGCGCTTAATGTATCGCCGGGTAAATAGTTGGATTCCACGATGACGCCACTGACGGGAGCAGTTAAGATGGTGTCGTTCTCCGCAACTTTAGCCGATGCCAGCTGGGCTTCCGCTGACATCAAAGACGCTTTCGCCGACGCAATTTGAGCAGGGGTTGCAGGGGCTTCCGTTTGCGCCAATGATGCCTCAGCCGACGTCACCCCATTTTTAGCCGCCGCAATGTTGTTGAGATCGGCATCTAAGACTTGTTTTTGTGTCGTGGTGTTATTCTCAACATTCTCGGTCGCTTGCAAAGCCGCTTCTGAGGCTTGATAGGAGGTTTGAGCATTGGCCAGCGCCGTTTGCGCCTGTTGCAAAGCCACTTGGGCCGCACTCACTGTCAAAGGATTGTTCGCTTGATCACTCGTTTGCTCCTGTTCGTCGCTCGTCAACTGCGCCTGGGCATTGGCTACCGCGGCATTCGTGCTTTGTACCGAGGCTTCGTCATTTTGCACTTCTTTAGTAGCAGACTGCACTGCGGCTTCCGCGCTTTGAATCGTGTTATACGCTGATTGCGCGGCACTGGCTAATTGCGCGGCAGACGCCAGATCTGCGGCGGTCACGGTACTGGATGTGCTTGCAGAGGCGAGAAGATCAGATTGATACGTCTCCTCATCGGCTGGATATTGCGATGCCAACGTACCATATAACGACTGGTCTTGGCTTAATGTACTTTGATCGGTCGCGAGGGTGCTTTGGTCAATGGACAACGCATTGGCCGCGGCTGAAGCTTGCGCTTGCGCTGACGCAAGAGCTGCTTGGGCGGCCGTAATGGTGGCCGGTAAGTTGGACCCATTCGCACTCGCTTGCGCTTGAGCCTGCTCGAGCTTAATCTGGGCCGCATTGACCGCAGCTTGATCAGCCGCCACCACCCCTTGCGCTTGCTGAACCGCGGTCCCCGCGTTTAAAATCGCCTGTTGCTGAGAGGCGCGGTTGTTATCAATGGCCTCTTGATCCTGATATGTTTTTTCTGCACCGGCCAATGCCACTTGCGCTTTCTGCACGGCCGCTTGAGCAACCGCTACGGCTTGGGGCGTAGGCCCCGCCTCATCTTGCTGCAAAGTCGCTTGAGCAGCTGCAACCGCGGCTTGTGCTGATTCCACGGCCGGTATGTCGGTGGCATCGTTGAGTGTGGCGAGCACTTGGCCTGCACTGACATGTTCGCCCACTGACGCCTTGACCGTCGCGAGAATGCCGCTGGCGCCCGTAAAATTCAAACTAATGGACTGCAGCGGCTGAATGGTTCCGGCTGCAGAAATCGTTTGCACCACGTTGCCATAGCGCACCGTGGCATAATCACTAGCAGGAATAATGGCAGCCGGGTGATGAAAAGCCTTGACATACACGCCTGCGCCGACGGCCAGTACGGCGGCACCTCCTACAAGATACCACCAGCTCCGTTTGCGCGGCCTGATGAGCCCTAACGGTTGTGAGGGCGGGACTCCAACAGACATGGTCCTTTATTCTCCTTTATCTTGCCGTCTTTACACGATAGGCCCGCCAAGGACGCATAGGGTCCTTTTTTTCTCTTTCTAAGCGTTGGCATGTGAAACCGAAGCCAAGACACAAAGTGCTCAAGAACGAAGTGCCTATGGTGGTAGCTTATTATGCATCGGAGATTGTTACCAAATTGTTACCGAATCGAATTATTTGAGGATTATTATGAAACGACCGCCCTCCCGGTGATTGAACCGGCTTGCAACGGTACTCTAAATGCTAAAAGACCTAAGACCTCTTTCATCATTACCCACAACGCGTGCCCCCAACCGCTGCACTTCGAATTCCTGATCTCTAGGTTTATGTGGGCGTGATCCAAGCCTGCCCTAAAATACGTCTGTATTTATAGATGGAAAAGGGGGGATCGTTTTTATGGCGCCACCGGAATTGTTAATAACTCATTTATCTTACCATGCTCGACAAAAGCGCATCCTCGAACAGATCAATCTTTGTCTTGGTGGGGGCATCTTTGGATTGTTAGGCGCCAACGGGGCAGGAAAGTCAACCTTACTGAAATTAATGGCCACCGTGGTACGCCCCACTAGCGGAGAAATATGCGTGGATCAGTGGCAACGACCTGGTGATGACCGCCAAATCCGCCGCATGTTGGGCTATGTACCGCAACAGTACGGTTTGTTGGAGCATCTCACGCTCCAAGAATTCCTCGACTATTCCGCTGTGATGAAAGGCGTCACTCAAACACAACAAGCTATTCAGCAGGTGAGTGCCTGGATGGGATTAGATGCATGGCTTCATACTCGGATTGCCAACGTCTCAGGCGGAATCAAACAACGCGTGATGATCGCCCAGGCGCTATTGAATACCCCATCGCTACTAATTTTAGATGAGCCCACTGCCGGCTTAGACCCTAATGAACGCGTGCAACTCAAAAACCTGTTGCAACAATGGGCGTCTACCACGACCATTATCTTATCGACCCATATTGTATCGGATATCGAAGGACTTGCTGACACCGTAGGGATTTTGGATCATGGACAATTGTTGGCACAAGGTTCCATTCCAGCCATTATCCATAAAGCTGATGGTTTGGTGTATCAACGAGACTTCGCCTTATTCGATTGGCATCAAGTAGCTGATGATTGGATGGCGCGTTCTCGCCCCGCACAACCTATGGAGCGTGTGGTCGTGCGCATTACCTCCACCTCGCAGACGGTTACAATCCGGTATTTAACCCAAACTCCGGATGAAGAAGGTACCTTGGTTTCTCCTCACCTCGAAGACGGTTATCTGGCGTTAGTCCACTTTCCCGAACGGAGGAACAGGCATGCGGCAATTGCAGAGTGAATGGGCACGCCTGCCCAAGGCTGCTTTAACGATCGTCACTGGGATCGTGTTCCTTTTGTCCTTGGGACCATTAGCGTTGCATGGTACGTTGGCAGTGCCCTATCCGAGCGCGTTAGATTCCCAAGGAGATTGGATGATGACATCAGGATGGTATTTCGCTCACTTACTAGGCATCGCCATTCCCCTATTGGCTGCTCTGCCCGTGCTGGTTATGGAATCAGATATCCTAGGAACACGCCGGGTTCTTTACATAACGTATCCGATAACAAGCCTGAGACTGTTTCTATTGCGCTCGGGAACCTGTTTATTTTTTTCGGTGAGTTGGCTGTTACTTGTAGAGATCAGCGCAAAGCTCATTGGGCTTTCATTGTCGGTAGCCCGAGATACCTTGTTAGTAATGCCAGACGTCTTGCTGATCACCTTTTCCATGTTGGCATCGGTGGAATGGACGACCGATTTGTGGGTGGGATTAGGTGTTTTGGTGGTCCTCACAATTCTCGGCTTGGGTATCCGTCATCTCCCCTTTGCCCATCCCCGCGGCGACGAAGTCGTGTTGTTTGCCGCTCACAATCAACCGTGGTCGAGGCCGCTGATTGCCAATCGGCTGGGCGTTGCGATAGTAGCGGTAGGTAGCGCGGCGCTTGCTGTCGTGGGCTTTGAGTGGCACCGCCGAAGGGGGACCTATCAATGATATCTAGACAAATGAGGGCCGAAATGTTGGTCCTTTGGCGCTATCACTGGCGTAGCAGGTCCTGGTGGCTATGGCTAGCCGCTGCCGGAATCTGGCCTCTTACCTATGTCGTATTTCTAGGAGGACACGGCATGGCCCCGTTGACCATATGTCTCAACCTGGCTGTGATTCCCGTTGCTCCGCTACTTTATGTGGTGTTGGGTACCAGACTCTCAGAAAGCGAACATGGCAATCACCCCCTTCGGATTAGTCGGTCCTGGCCTGTTTATCCCGGCATCCGAACCACAGGCCAAGCGTTAACCGTGCTGGCCATAAGCCTCATGAGTGCACTGGTTACATTTTTATGTAGCTTGTGGCAGGTCCCCACCGGATTTTGGTCAAACAGCGCATGGCTCCTTTATACCGCACGCGATGGTATAGGCATTTTGTTCGTCAATACGCTGTTCATGCTCTCTTTTGGGTACCTTTGGGGGCAATGGCTCTTTAGTATCTGGAAAAGCGTGATTGCCTTGCTCATTTTGCTTATTGTAGGCCTCGCTACAGTCGTAGCGGTGCAGGCCGGCTTTCTTACAGGATGGTTCAGCGGATGGGTTGCTCTATACCAATGGACCCCATTCAGCTGGCTGACAGACACCTTATCTCCGGTATGGGGATTTGGTCCGTTTGCAAGAGATCTATCGCTCCTTGTGGGATGGGTCGTTCTCTTAACCCTCGCTTGGTGGATCGTGGCATGGGCTGGAATAAGTCGCACCCGTTGGAGCGAAACCTTGGCGGGACTCGGGGTTTTCACGATGCTCGCACTGTCTTTTCCGCTGGCTAAAAGCTTGTGGCATCAAACGCAAGGCATTACACAAAATCAGGTTATTTCATGGGCACATCAGGGCCCTAAAGGGCCTGTGGCGATTACGGCATCGCATCTTTCGCTAGACATAGGACACGGCACGTGGCTCAAAGGCCACGGGGTGTTCCATGTCACAAGCCAACGTCCGGTGCCCCGGCTTCCTCTATTTTTAAACCCGGAATTGCATATCACACGAATAACCGTCAATCAACATCCCGTGATATGGCACATGGCCCATCAGCGGGGTTGGATTTGGATCGATCATCCCCTGCATCAAGGTCAGACCCTTAGGCTGACCGTCGTTTGGGCCGGACGCTTCCTATTATTAGGCGAGTATCCTAATACCATTACCGCCTTTTCATCTACCCAAGGAGCCATATTACCCGCCGCGACTTGGTACCCCTTAACCGCCAACCCCAAGCGTCAGGCGTGGCAGGTGGACATTCACGCCCCACGCGATCTCGTCGTAGTCAGTGGCTATGGTTTTGTAAACAAATCGGATTCAGTGAAAGGAAACGGACCAAGCATGGAGCTGGTTCTGGGTCATTTAACCCGTATCCCTTATAAAGGACCTGTCATCTATGCCAGCAGCGATCAAACTGCCCTAATCCACCATGTATTGCATAGGAGTACCGCGCTTAACCGATTGATGCGGAATCTGGGTCCCCCGTATTTTGGGTCACTGGTATGGAACGGAGCAATGGAATGGGAACCACCCTTTGTCTCCCTATCGCGGGCCCCATGGCCCTCTGTCAACAGTGATTTAAGCTACCCCGCTTACCCCGGCATCGGCACGGCACTGAGCGATAACACCATAAATCAACCCATACTTCAAACGGCCAGTGGATTGCCTCGTCACCTGCTCAATCTGTGGCTCACAGAAGGCCGTGGTGGGATACAAGATAACTCTGTAACTCATCATTTAGTGTCCGCCATGCTAGCACGCTATGTACTCGCGGGCAACTACCGGCTTGGCCCCTTAATTGAGCAAGTCGGGAAACTCTCTCCGGCTGGATTTCACTGGAGTGCTGTGCAGTTCCGCCATTTACTGAAGCGGGCACCCTTGACCCGAATACAGATAAATCACGTCCTGGAACAGGCGCAAGTGCGATATCCTGAAAAAGGATAAATAAGGTAGGAGGACGAATCGTGTCGCTCACGGATGAAGAACTCTGCCGACAAGTGACCCAAGGACATCGGCAATCCATGGGCCCCCTCTTTGATCGGTATGCTGCACCCCTCGCCCACCTAATCCGGATGGCAGGAAGTCCTGCCGAGATGGTGGAAGACCTCGTGCAAGAGACGTTTGTAAAAGCCTGGAAGGCGCTCGAGCATGGACATCAGCCACGGCGATTTAGCACGTGGATACGGCAAATCGCTTTAAATAATGTCACAGATTATTGGCGTAGCTCTCAAAGACACTCAGACGAACAGCTTGAGCACACATTATTTGTCCATGAAACCGTTGATACGCATATTGATGATCGTATTTTGCTTGAGCAGCTATTAGCCCGACTTCCTCTTAGTCTACGGAAGATTGTTATTCTACATTTCTATCAGGATCTGGCGCTGGCCGATATTAGTGAGGTGTTGCATATCCCTTTAGGCACTGTTAAGTCACGACTTGCCCGGGCCTATCGTTTTATGCACAGCACGCTGGTCTCATGGGAAGAAGGAGTGGATCGTCATGTCCGATAAACAAAAAGACTATAAACAATGGCATAACGAATGGGCTGATGATGATCAGGACGTCTTTGCCAGGCTCTGGCAGGTCTTAAATACCGGGCGGGATGATCCGCCTGATCTCAGTTCTCAGACCTTAATGCGAATACGTCGCGAACTTACCGGCCCATCATGGTGGGTGCAATACTGGAATATTCTAAGGGCGTCCTATGCCTTGTATCCATGGAAAGTCCTCATGGCTATTGGTTGTACCGTGATCGTCGCTTTTTCCTTGAACAGCTGGGTGAGCACCAACACGTTGTCCCACGCCCACCTCGTGCTAGTAGGTCTTATCGCTCCGTGGATCGGCATGGCGTCTAGTGTTGTGATCACAAGATGGAGTACTGCGACTTGGCGGCGCATTGAAATGGCCGCGCCCATGGATGTCCGTCGCCGTATATTGTTGCAGTGGGCTGTATTATCCAGTGCAGTATTAATAATCGCCTTTACCCTCATGTGGCTTGTGCCTTCTCATGGAGTCGGCAAGATGGCCCTAATGGCAATATGGATTGGGCCTTATCTCCTGGCGTCCGCGTTAATGCTACGTATAGCCCTGCGCTGGGGAATTGGATGGGGTTTGGCGATTAACGGGGTAATATGGGGACTGCCGCTGATCTTTGGCCTTTATAGATTACCCATCATCCCCCATGGTTGGGAGGATGCTCTGTGGTATGCCACAGCAACGGGTCCCGAAATGATGCGCCAAGCCCAGTGGGCCGCGGCAGTCTTAGCGATTATCATCATGGGCGTTTCGGGAAGAACTAATGGAAATCACACTAATTAACGCCCAAGGGGAAGGCATCACGCGCTGTATATCTTGCGACCTCAGAGCAGGCACCACTTGGCTTTCCGGATCGCATCCTCAAGGGTTAGCCACACTGCTCGCGTGGTGGTCTCTTTCTCGCATTCCTGTTCATGGCACCTTACAAGTCAATGGTCAGACGTGGCAGACGCTTACACCGTATGCCCAAACACATTACAAACGGCGTATTGGATTTAAGCCACGGTTGGATACATTGCCTGCAAAGCTGCGCGTAGATCGTACCCTGACTTATTGGGCTGCACTGTGGGAACTCGATAACCCCTGGACAGCCGCTCATAACGCGATAGCTGCATGGGAGCTCGAGAGTGTGGCTACACAGCATCTCGGCACGCTGTCCTTTGGGGAGCAACAGCGATTGCTGCTCGCCGGGAGCACTCTAATGTCCCCTGACATATGGATCTTAGAGGAGCCGTGGACTGGTCTGGACGCACGAAGCCGCGTTCTATTAATTGACCGTATCATGCGCATGCCCCCCACAAGATCAGTGGTCGTGTCTGATGACTCTTGGCCCGACGACTTGCCCCCATGGCATTGCCATGGCATTATCACCCCTCATGAGATTTGCTGGGTCTATCGATGAACCACGTGTTGATAGCCATGGGCGTGGCAAGAATGAAGTTTTTGTGCCTCTCATGGCTTAATCATCGACCAGATCATTTGGGGTGAAAGCGGAAACGAACGGCACAGGCGCCTTGTGGCACCCGGACATTCTTGTCTTGCTATCATCATTACTGGGAATCTGAAAGAGGTTCTGTCCACTGAACGCACGCAAGACCGCAAGCGCCCCTTGACCCCCGCAACTGGCTATATGATAATTGGAGCACCATGGAAAGACAGGATGATTTCGGAATATTTCCCCACAGCATGCCTTCCTTAGGGGAATGGCTATATCTAACTCTTCACAACGCGTTTTCCGAACGACATATTGGCCTTCTTGCAGACGAGGAGATGCTTCAACAACATCCTGAAGCCGTAGTTTCCACCCACTTATCACAGGTTTGGGACGCCATTATTAGCGTGCATCCAGAGCCTTTAGCGTCTATTCCGGCACACAGATCCGTGGTGCATTTTGCCATCTCGTCCACGGCGGTACCCTGTGATATCCTCATCCGTGTCGTCTGGCATCCCATGTTGGAGTTGACTGTCTTAACCGACCCGTCAGACCTTGGACACTGCGCGTCGGCAAAGGAGATACCGATTGGGTATATTTGTGGGTGGGGTTCCTTAACGCACCTGACTGAATACGCGGCCATCTTAGGCCCTATTCCGACGCATGCAGCAGCACTTCGTGAAATGGATATTCTCTTTAAAGAACGCACGACCTTAAAGACCCAACACCGCGCTCTGCTGAATGAAAAGGAGCATTTGCTTTCCGCCTGGCATGAAGAACAAAGCAGCATGGCGGCTAAAATAGCCCATCTGACCGACCAATACCAAACCCTAACCGCCGATTATGCCGCACTCAAGACAAAAGCAACCCAACACGAAGAGGAAATTCAGCAATTACGCCAAACGTTATCCGCCCGAAACGCCATCATTGCGGCTTTAGAGCAGGATCTCGAGTCTATTCACCAATCACCTTTTTGGAAATGGCTGCATCGTTATTGGCGTCTTATGGCTACACTGCGCAGAGAGGGGTAGACGGCCATGGAAATTTGGATGATTACGCCCCGTTACTCCCTACACCTGTGGGATGAAGTCGGGCGCTTTAGTTACGATTGGGCGCACTATCAAGCTCGCCAAGGCCATGTCGTGCGTGTTCTTACGCTGTATGCAGACGTATTGCCGGAAACGTTGCCGATTGAAGTCATTCCCTTAGTAGATAATCCCCTCACTTTTTTGGCAAGTTCGTCACGCAGAGCTTGGCACGTCGCGACCTATGTGCTCAACGCGGCAGAGCGCGGTGAAATTCCCGACGAAATTCATACCATTACAGATTGGGGTCTGGGTGCAATCGTTCTCCAGCATTATTGGACCTTGCATCGTCTGACCAAATCCCTAAGGTTTGTTACGATCCCGGTAGAGCCTCTCATTTTAACAGCGTATGATAACACCTGGCCACGCTACCGTCTGGATTATTTTTGGGCTCAACAAATGGAGCAATGGGTCATAAAGGCCTCGCAGTCAATCCAAACGAACTCCCTAGCTATGATAAACGCTTTAGGCTCTCCTGCCCATGTTACGCCGCTTCCCGCCATGAATGGCGAGAACGTTCCGACGTTTTTCCCTCCTGAGCGGCTCGTGATGCTGGGGCCTGTTGCACCACTCACCCACATAGCCCTGTGGCTTGAAGCGCTGTCCCTCTTATGGGCTCAAGGGTTTTCCTTACCCCTGGAAATTTATGGACCTGACCGCCTTTACACCATGACGCAAAGGCCGTACCAGGAATACCTCACCGAGCGATTTTCGAAGGACGTGGAACGCGGCCACGTGCGCTTTTTATCCACCGCGACCCCGGTTCAGGTCCATCAGATGCACAATGCGCTTGTCCTTCACGGGGTCACGGCCCCCACGTTATCTTGGGGCTTGGCGACACTTGTTCGTCACAACATTCCCGTGTTGGCGTTGACATCAGAACGCACACAAGAGCTTTTACCTCCCGAACAGCTCACGATGCCCATTGCGGCGGTTATGGCTGATGCCATTGCCGCACAATGCGCCAAGAATTCAGACCGATATTCGCCCACCACACCGCATCCTATTGTTCTTGAGCCCGCGCGCGATTCAGATGATTCGACCGATATCTTCCCTTTTGTTCATCCCGTGGCCACCGTACCCACGGACGCTATCACTCGCTTAACGGGAACTTTATCCGTTGTCATTCCCTATTACAACGCGGGCCCGTTCATCTTCGATGCCATTGACAGTGTGTTTCAGTCCCGACGCATCCCCGACCAAGTGATCATCATGGATGACGGTAGCACCGACCCAGGCAGTATTGCGGCGCTCTATGAGCTGGCTCATCGGTATCCCGCGGTGCAGGTCATTCACGCCCCCCATGGCGGCATTGTCACCACCCGAAACCGGGGAGCGAAACAGGCCAGCGGCGATATCCTGGCTTTTCTCGATGCGGATGACATGGTCACCCCTGACTACTTCGCCCGGTGCGTGGAGATCCTAGCCACCTACGCTAATGTTGACTTTGTCGGATCGTGGGTGGAATATTTCGGTGATACCACCGGCATCTGGGCGGGATGGAATCCTGAGCCCCCTTATGTGCTCTATCATAATCTCATTAACAGCAGCGGTATTGTTGTGCGCCGTCCAGCTTTTCTTGCTGCGGGTCTCAATCACGAAGAAATGGATCAGGGACTCGAAGACTATGAGTCCGTAATCCATTTGATTGCCTCAGGCTATCAGGGCGTGGTCATTCCCGAACCACTCTTTCGTTACCGCGTGCGCAGCACGTCGCGGTCGAAGACCAACCGCCATGACGAAAAGCTGATGGTGTTATATGACCGGATCCGTCGTCACTTTCCCGCTGTTTATGCACGCTTTAGCGACGACTTGCTAGGCTTATTCAATGCCAATGGTCCACAATACCGCATTGATTCTCCGCTCAATCCGCCTCACGACTTTATTGCAGATCAAGGCGACGAAGAAGCACACGCTTAGCCCATCGCCGAACAGGACGCCGAATGAACCCCGGCACGCCCCGAGACAAAAACACGATCAAACGCACAGGCTTGGAATTGAGCGTAATGCGTCTAATCCATTCGCGGTGACTTTCTTGCGCCCCATTGCCCCCGCCCATGTCCCGGTATTGCAACACCTCTTTCTCCAACACGAAGTAGGCTGCAGGCCCGAGCACGTCTTGATGTTTAGTCCACATTTGGCGCTGGATTTTGCGCCGGTGGATTTGTGACGTGGTCCGCACCATCGAGTCGGCACGCACTCGGTAATGGTAATGGGGATACGGCACCACTTCGCCCCGGTCCCCAGCTTTGGCCAATCGCAAGAGAAACTCCCAGTCTTCCCACCCATATTTAAACGCCTCATCATAGCCGCCGAGCGCAAAAAACCGGTTCCGGCGAATGACGATGCCCGCGTGGGCTTGATTCTGAGCTAAAAGCGTGGGGGCGTGAAGGTCTTGGGGTGCCCAATAGCCGGCAGCGCCTTCAAAATATTCAATGATAGGGTACACCACGGTGAGCTCAGGATTTTTCTGCAACGCCTGCACACTGTGGTGCAAGGTGGCTGGATCCAACAAATCATCGGCGTCACAAAACGCCAAAAGCTGTCCCTGTGCCTTTTTGGCCCCATAATTGCGCGCCCCAGGCAGTCCGCTATTTTCTTTATGAAATACCCGGACCTGGTCGTGAGCTTGACCTAGTTGATCCAACATCTGGGCAAATTCTTCATCGGTTGACCCGTCATCGACCAAGATAATCTCAAAGTGAGGATATTGTTGCGCTAATAAACTGTCCACCGTCTCTGTAATCGTCGCGGCTGCATTGTAGCACGGCACCACGATGCTAACCAGCGGACCTGGTTGGTTAGACGATGAACCATCATCCTTGGGACCCATGGTGCGGATAAAGTCTTCCACGTTACCCACCGTGCGTGCATCAGCCCACCTAGCATACGCGTCGCGGGCTCTTTGACCTAATGCTAGACGCTGGGCGGGGTCATCGAGAAGTGACATTAAGGCCTCACTAAAGGCGTTCATATCGAGCGGATCTATTACCAGACCGGCCCCTTGAGCCAACATCTCCCGCATTCCCCCATATTGGCTGGCAATAATGGGTTTGGCCAAAGACATCGCTTCGAGACAGACATTGGGCCAATTTTCAAATCGGCTGGGAAAGACGACGACGTCGGCGGTTTGGTACTCCGTGACAAGGTGTGCGCGGGACACCGGACCAACAAATTCGAAATGGTCCTGCCACTTTTGCGGGATCATTCCCATCAAATAAGCCCGGTAAGATTGATCATGCCATGTGGTATCTCCGCCAATTAGACGCACAGTCATTTGGCGGCCCGACTCCAACACCGCCAGTGCGCTTTGAATAAGCAAATCGACGCCTTTTCGGTGCTCCAAGCGCCCCACGTACAACACCCTTGGGGTCGAAGAAGAAATGGGTTCGAGTCGGGGCGTGTCAAATACGGGGACGGGATGGCGCTTCAGCTCATAGTCCCTTGGGACAAATTGTTGATATTGCTGCCCCAAGTCTTCACAGGGAACTGTCACAACATCCGCATAGCGCAAGCAATATTGTTCGATATTATAAATAGCTTGACGCTGCAGAGACAAATTTTCTTCATTGAGTATATCGCAGAATTCCAACGTCATATGGCCATGCACTAACAACGTGGTCTCGGCAAATTCACCCAGCAAGCGTTTGGCCTTAATGGTGTAATAACCCTCACCATGGTAATCAGGAAACTCGACAATATCGATCGGCTCTTTGTCTACCATCGCTTTAAGCTGCCTATAAACCGCATAGGCATGTCCATGGGCGGCGGTACGAAATCCCTCTACCGGCCGAATCGGAATAATCTGGTAGGGACGTTCGGGCGGTAGAGCAATTTCCGGACTGTCTGGCAGAAATTTTGCGGCCGTGATGACTTGGACTTTGTGTCCATGACGCACGAGATGTCGAGCCACTGCATCTGTATAGACCCCAATGCCTCCCGACACGTTGTAGCCAGTCAGTTCG
The DNA here is from genome assembly GCF_002903155.1 of Sulfobacillus sp. hq2. Taxonomy (NCBI): domain Bacteria; kingdom Bacillati; phylum Bacillota; class Clostridia; order Eubacteriales; family Clostridiales Family XVII. Incertae Sedis; genus Sulfobacillus; species Sulfobacillus sp. hq2. The sequence goes on from NZ_NWUL01000017.1 coordinate 34,280, forward strand.
CGACTGGAAATAATAATATTCTTCATCCGAGCGAGGCATCCTTTTTTGTCGAAAATGGCTTCATTACCGAGTATACTCGATGCCGTCTTGGCAGAACAACCACATATGCCGCCAATATTCTCGCTATCCTGCTAGTGGATGCAGGAAGTCGTAAGATATTTGGTGAATTTAGGAAGAGCAAATCTGAAATTAAAGCGAGGGATCAAGACCTTATGCAAACCCCATGGCGTGCAAGCGCCGCCATTTTGGGCGTGCTAGCATTGTCCACGGCCATTCAGGCCCCCTTGGCCGATGCTACCACACCCGTTGCCGCCACGACTGTGCCGGTGGCTTTATATGCGACCACCCCACAAGTCCGCACTGGCCAAAGTGTCACCTTAATGGCAGCAACCCCGTCGCCGCTGACCACTGGTGAATCCCTATCGATTGTTAACCTCACGACAGGGCAAACGATTAATACCGTGACATCGGGATCGTCGGTCAGCACAACGATTTTGCACCATCAGCCGCAAACGGACCAATATGCTGCTATCCTCACCCGACAGACGCACCCCATCTCGGTGACGTGGGTTGTGCGGGCGATTGGCAACAATGCCGGCTACGAAAATGCCGCAGGCCAGTCCGTGACCTTAACCGCCCCTGCGCAAGGCACCCCACAGCAAGCCTTTACGGTCATAGCCAACCCCACCGGATTTCATCACCCGGTCTATCAATTTTGGTGGGCCATGCAGGGCGGACAATGGCATTCCAGTGGAGCCTTCAGCAACCAGAATACCGAAACCATTACCCCACCACGCGCAGGGTTCCTGTCAGTTCTGGTCTATGCTCGGTCCCAAAGCGCCCCCACGGGCGAATCCGCTGATCAGGAAGCCATCTATGAAGCCAAATCCGATACCGCAGTCGTCGACGTCGGGAATGCTTCCGCGACTCAGACGACAACGCCCACGTCTTCGAATAACTGGGTAGGCATGGAAATGCCTAACCAAGTCGCGGTAGGCGACAACATCACCTTGACAGCTACCGCAAGTTCAGGCATCATCGATCCCCTTTACCAATTCTGGTTTCAAGCACCCGGACAAGCCTGGCAGAGCAGTGGCGTGTACACTGCCAGCAACACCTTTACCATTCCAGCCACAAGCCCAGGGATTTGGCACGTCGTCGTCTATTCGAAACCCCTGACGGCGCCAGATAACGCCACAGCAGCCGAGCGGCAAGCCTTGGAAGTGGAAAGCCCGGTATCCTCCATTACGGTTCACCCGTAACATGTGAACATGGGGGTCTCCAAGAATTTTCGCTGACATCCATCAGTGGAATTCACCACATCGGGGCGGCGGGCTATACGCATGTAGACACCAAAGCGCCGCCCCGATACATAACGTAACAAGAATCCACACGGATGGGGTCCATGATTAATGGACGACTGCATTAAACGGATATGACGCCATTCCGGCAATGAGGTCAGCCACTCCGGGCCTGGTTTGTCAGCGGCATTGGATTCGGCGTTGGATTTGTCGTAGTGGGTCTCATTGATGCTCATGTGGCTGGCACTCCCGTAGCCTTTCTGAAAATCCAGGCGGCCTGGGGGCGTGAATCAGCCTTTCCCTTTTACGAAACACTGCACTGGATGAGACATCCTGTCAACGCCCTCACCGCCTCCGGCGGATGGTCGCTACCCATCTGGGCCATTTTCCTGAGCGTCATAACAGGGCTCTTGGCCTTGTGGATGCTACGGGAACGTATTTGGTGGCCGGCTGCTTGGTACATGGGTCTGACCGTCATTTTGGCCAACAGCTATAACATGTTTGAAGGCATTCCGCGATTTATTGCCGAATTACCTCCCTGGTATTTGGGTTTAACCTTGTGGCAACATCAGGCGCATAAACGAGAGCTCGTGCTAATGGTAACCATTGCATCGATGGTTTTGTATTGTGTACTCTGGGTTCTTGGAGTGCACGCCGTGCAAAATTGAGGGGCCCACGGGCCCCGTTTAATTCACCCGCTCAAGTGAGACTCTTCCGACTCAACCGAGTCCACAATCACTCGTATACCAACAAGAATCCCAATAGCCAGTATAAGATTGGCCATTCATACGTATAGCCGCTCCGCAACGTCATACGCAGCGACTTGCCACCACCTCACTGGCAATGTACATGGGACGCACGCACCTTCCTTTCAAGGAACATGAAGAACACTCTATTTGAACACAAATCCCACTTTATGGAATACTGGCTGTTTTTTGATTCCATATTTGTAAAAAGAGTATCAGAATGCACGCTGGGATTGTTCGGTCATTGGTAGCTCCTTTATACTAGGTGTTGCGAGGGAATTATTTCCAAGCACAGCATCGACCTCTTAATAACACGAAGAAGCCTTCCGCATCGCGACCTCAAATTCTATGCTCCACGATGCCGACCTTCTACTCCGTGAAAGAAAAAAGGAGGCTAATCTCGGGATGTTTTTGACCCATTCAAAATCCCCCAAAGCACCGCCCCGGCGGTTGCTGATCCGCACGTTTGTACTGACCGCTACACTCGCCGGTGGTCTCATCGCGGGTCCCGCCATGTCGGTCGAGGCCGCCACACTGCCGAGCATTGCCGTCGGATCGGATCCGTATGATGTGGCGGTGAATACTGCCAATGGCGATGTGTACGTGACCAACCAAGACTCCAACACTGTGTCGGTGATTAACGCCGCGACGAATCAAGTCGTCAGCACCCTCCCGGTCGGCACCGATCCCACATACCTCGGCACCAATCCGACCAATGGCAACGTTTATGTGGCCAATAACAACTCGGGGACGGTCTCTGTGATTAATGAGGCGAATCAAGTGGCCGATACCATTGCGGTCGGGAATACGCCCAGCGGGATAGCCGTCGACGTGAATACCGGCAACATCTATGTCTCCCAGTGGTCCCCGGGCACAGTCTCCGTCATTGATGGCGCCACCAACACGGTGTCTCAGACCATCACGGTCGGGGGACAGCCCTTTACGCCCGTCTTCGATCCCGCCAACGGGGACATCTATGTGCCCTGTTGGTCGACGAGTGCGGTGGACGTCATTAATACCCGCACCAATCAAGTCGTCCAAAGTATCCCCGTGGGCTCGAGGCCTAATTATGCGACGGTCGATCCCGCCAACGGCGATGTGTACATCGCCAACTGGGAATCGAACACGGTCTCCGTCATTAATAGCGCGACGAATAGCGTCGTCGCCACGATTGCAGTTGGCACCCATCCCCGCGCGATTGCGGTCAATCCTCTCAATGGCAACCTCTATGTGACCAACAATGGAAGCGATACGGTCTCGGTGATTAACGGCACCACCAACACGGTAATCCAGACGATCGGTGCCGGCGCGAGTCCGGCAGGGATCGCGGCGGACTCAGCGAACGGGACAGTCTATATTGTGGATTCCGGCTCGAACACCGTGTCGATGATTCTGCCGCCGCCCGCGCACTGGGTTCCTCCCGTCTTGACGCCAGAACCGGTGACGATAGGCCCCGTGAGTAGCCAAGCCATCGGCAATCTAGGGTTCAACCCGGTAGGCGCCATTCAAAACGGGAGCTACATGGGCTACGTGGAAGAACGCGCGGCGTTAATGGCGGGGGCCTCATTCACGGGCGAAGGCACGGATTCGAGTTATCTCTCGGCGATTTTGGATGGATCGGGCGTGGGGCAACAACACCAGGTTTCTGCCGTGCAACAAGGGCAGTTTGCGGCCCTCTATCAAAAACTGGGAATCATCCCCACATGGACCAATAATACGGTTTCGATTGCCCAAGGAGTTACCGCCCTGCGAAAAGCGCACGCGCCGACATTGGCCGTCGAGAACTATCTGGTGCAAATTGGCGGGTATTCCTGGCCTGTTGCGCAGCAACAGGCGGCTCTGAACTTCCCCGAAAGTTAATGCCGTCGGAGGATGCCGACCTCCTCGCCCTATGACAGACCGGGACTACAAGAACCAATCCCCAAAATCCGCCCAATGGCGAACCCTCTGAATGCGCGATGTCCTTTTCCCAACCCTTGCTCTTCATGAGCAAGGGTTTTATCGCGTCTTCCGCACCTAAATATTTACGTCGAGAGGACGCTGCTCGAGCAGCAAGCGCCCTGCTATAGCTCCTTATGGCGTGCTTTTTTGAAGTCTGATGGACGGATGATGGCTCACACACCTGATGAGCAACGAAGTCATCGGGCATCGCCCCATTCTACCCTGTTCCGCATTAAAATTAGAGCCCAGCCGTTAATTAGCAGGAAAGCATAAAGCCCGCAGATTTTGGGGCTTCTAACCCCACTGGTCTTTTTATCGATTAGCCTGCTCCATGACCTTCTCAACACACACCCATTTCGGATATCAACAACACGGACGTTCCCCACTTATGGTTGCCCATCCTGAATTTTTCCTAAAGTCTCTTGCGAGGCATAGCTCTTGCGTTTAACATAAAAAAGATTAGTGATGCTAAGAGATTTTTATCTCGTTCCACGGAGATGCCCATCACATACGGCGCCACGTCGACACATTCCATTGAGACACTCCCTAAAAGGAGATAGATTGAAGGAGGGCTCTATTATTTACCGCCTAACTCGTGCAGCACTGCGCAACGTGACCTTTATTGTCATACTCGTTTTCATTGGCCTGGCCGGTGGCATTTGGTCCTTGCTGCAAATGCCCATGGAGAGTTTTCCCAGTATTTCCGCTCCCATTGTCAACATCGTCACGCAATACCCATCGGCTCCGCCCCAAACGGTTGCCACACAGGTCACGACGCCAGTCGCTAACGCCTTAGTGGGCTTGGCCCATATTAATACCGTCAATTCCACATCCAGCGAGGGCTATTCCGTGGTCACGGCCGAATTTAATGTCGGCGCATCGACCCAAGAGACGGTCAACGAGGTCACCGAGGCGCTACAAGGTCTGACCCTTCCGTCCGGAGCTACAACGCCGGCCATCAGCACGGTCAGTTTTGGTGCTCTCCCCATCGTGCGTCTCGCCTTGTCCGGGGCCTCATTGGCTGAACTAGGTCACTTGGCCAATCACCTAATTCAGCCGAGTCTCACCAGTGTACCAGGAGTCTCCTCCGTCACCGTCAATGGGGCAGCCAGCCGCGATATCCAAATATCCTTAAATCCGGCCGCCATGGCGGATCATCATATCAATGCGTCAGAAGTCAGCTCAGCCATTCAAGATGCCCTCAAATCCTTCCCCTTGGGGCAAACCACGGTGGCTGGCAAAGGTGTCGCCGTCGTCGCCCAAAGTATGGCCAATAGCGCTGACACATTAAAGACTTTGCCACTGACGTCCTCTACAGCAAGCCCGTCCTCGTCCCAAGCATTTCCAGGAGGCCACCCATCGGTTGCTGGCCTCAAAGCCTCCCCCGTCACATTAGGTCAAGTCGCGACGGTCACAGAAGCTCTATCCCCAGCCGATACGATTAGCCGCCTTAACGGACGACCAAGCGTCACGCTCAATGTCATTGAAACCGCTAATGCCAACACCGTGACGGTTGCCAACGGCGTGATGAAACAAATTGCGGCCTTGAACAATCAATTGCCTCATGGCGTGCACTTCCAGGTGCTTGAGAATCAAGCTACTAGTGTGACCCAATCAGTCGATGGGATGGCACGCGAAGCGCTTTTAGGAGCTGTGCTTGCGGTCATTGTCATTGCCTTCTTTCTCGGCAACGGACGCTCGACCTTGGTCGCGGTAGTGGCCATTCCCTTGTCCATCCTCATTAGCATGATTGTTCTCAATGCCATGGGCATTACCTTGAACATGATGACCCTTGGAGGTATGGCGGTAGCGGTTGGACGTGTGGTGGATGATAGTATTGTGATGCTTGAAAGTGTATATCGCCGGATCCAAACCACTGGCAAACGCGGGACCGACACGATTGTTCACGGTGCGAAAGAAGTGGCCTCAGCTATTACCGCTTCAACGCTCACCACGATTGGTGTGTTTTTCCCGATTGCATTGGTCAGTGGCATCGTTGGGGAATTCTTTCGGCCGTTCGCCTATACGGTGGTCTTTTCGCTCATTGCCTCGTGGTTTGTGGCGCTAATGGTCAACCCCATCTTGATTCATCTTTTCTTGCGCAAAGGGCATATTGAGACCCGCTCCGAATGGCGTCCGGCCGCCACGTATCGCCGAATATTACAGTGGAGTCTCTCTCATCAAGGGCTGGTGTTAGGGACAGCCGGGGTGTTGCTGTTAGGCAGTCTAGCATTAGTGCCGAGCATCGGCACATCGTTCTTGCCCATCACCGCAGCTCCCTCTTTGGATGCCACAATGCAGCTGCCGGCCGGCACGACCTTAGCTGCGACCAATCAAGACAGTCTCGCTGTGGAACACGTGATTCGCCAACTCCCGGGCGTCACACAGTATCAGACGACGGTCGGCGGAGGCGGGAGTGCTTTTAACCCCGTGGTTAAGACCAATACCGCTAGCTTCTATGTTAGTTTGTCCTCCTCCGCCAATCCCCAAGCGCTTGCGACCACTTTAGCCAACCGCTTAAATGCCTTGCATATCGCGCAGGCCACGTTTTCCGTTACCCCAGGCAGTTCATTTCAAGGTGGGTCGTCGACCAACCAAGCCCAAGTGTTGGTTCAGTCTAACAATCCCGTCCACCTCGCCCAAGCCAGCCGAACTGTAGCTCATTTGATGCAAGAACAAGGCGTCACGCAAGTCACGAATCAGTTAAGCACAAGCCAACCGGAAGTCGAAATCGCGGTGAATGCCCAAAATGCGAGCCACTACGGATTAAATGCGACGGATATTATCGGCCAGCTCGAGCCCTATCTCAACAATCAAGACGTCGGCAATATTCCGGCGAACTCCGCCTCATCTGCGCCCACGCCCGTCTATTTGCAACTCAAATCTTCTAGTGCCACCTCGCTTGCCGGTCTGCAGCAGCTACCTATTGAGACCCTAACGGGGACCACCATCCCGTTAGATAAAGTGGCGGCTGTCACGATGCAGAACGTGCAAACCACCATTACGGAGACGAACAACATTCCTACCGCAACCGTCTCAGGAGTCATTACCTCATCCAATGTGGGGAAAGTAACTCGCGATATTCGTCAAGCCATTCAAGCGGCGCATCTGCCGTCCGATGTGAGCATTGTCATGGGTGGTGTATCGCAAATGCAGTCCCAAGCGTTCTCCCAGTTAGGTGAAGCGATTGTCACGGCCATTGTGCTGGTCTACCTCATAATGGTGCTGGCTTTTGGTGAGGGGCGTGCGCCATTGGCGATTTTGTTCTCCTTGCCCTTAGCCGTCATTGGCGCCCTTCTGGGACTATTTATCACTCACCAGTCCTTGGGAATTCCCGCCCTCATCGGCTTTCTCATGCTCATTGGCATTGTCGTCACCAATGCCATTGTTTTGGTCGATCTTATTCAACAACACCGGCGCAACGGCATGGCCTTAAACGACGCCATTGTTCAAGCGGGTTCGACGCGGCTCAGACCCATTTTAATGACCGCGCTGGCCACCATTGGAGCCTTATTGCCCCTTGCTCTTGGCGCTAACGACAGCAGCATTATCTCCGCTTCATTGGCCGTCGTCGTGATTGGAGGACTTTTGACCTCAACCCTTTTGACGTTGGTTGTCGTGCCCATTATGTACCGCATTTTGCACCGCAAAAAGGACCAACAACACCACGCTGTAGAACGATTGGCGTAGTCCCTCACCCCCGGGAACAGTCTTCTTCCCGGGGGTCATTCTTTCACCCTGACCCGCTTCTTCACACGCTTGGAGCATTAGAACCGGACTACGACGAGGCCTTTTCGGGTCGGCAGCGGCTTGAATTACCTTGTAATGACCCCCCTTGTGAATCAACAAAGCGTATCCCTTGGTGGAATTTTGACCCTTTAAAATGATTCCGGCAAAGCGCAATCTATCTGATGAAAGGCCACGACATGGACGTATCAGTCCACTCATCCCCAAGCACGCTTTGACATCGCCCATTGGGCTTTCGCCGTGGGACAGCACCTCCCGCGCTTAAACTTCGAGAGCTCCCCCTCGTCTGCCATAAGCAACACCCGCATGGGGTTCCTAGATTATGACGTCTCGAATTAGGGAATCCCCTCTTGCCAACCCCGCGAGGTATCCCTCTGATGAGGAAATGGATGAATCGGGATAAACCCTTCGCTATTTTCATCCTGATTTTGGTAATATGATAGCGTTTCGAGATCAACTCTGTCCGAGGAGTGGACACCATGGCCAAAATCTATACACAGTCTCCTGACTTAAAAAGAGAATTCTTAAAACGAATCCAAGAGAAAATGGATAGGCACGAACAAGATGTCAAGAACCGCATGACGGCGCAAACACCACATTTTCTTCATTGGGCACTCAAACCCTTAGTCACCAAAATGGTACGAAGCAAACAACATCGCGATGCGCACCATGGAGCGCATGGTGAATTTTCGGTGGGACTCTGGCTACGAGCTCGCCTGCCTAACACTTGGGCCATCATTAACGATGTTGTTCTCGAATATCAAATGGATGAGTATGCGCAAATTGATCACATCGTCATCGGACCGGCCGGGGTATTTTTGTTGGAGACAAAAGCTTGGGATGGAGCTATTTTACTGAAGAAGGACCAGAGTTTTCGTAAGGAGGGCGGAAAGTGGATTAAAGCGTCCAGTCCCGTTATACAAAACAAGACACATCAGCGGCGTTTTCAACAGTGGTATACCCTTCACCATTTACCCAAACCGATTCCACCCATTGAGCCCATAGTCGTGTTCTCTCACGCCACGTGGCTTGCTGTCGATGAATGTTCCATGAAAGTTTTGACGCCGCGGCAAACTGCCTCCTATCTCTCTAAACAATCAAGCACCTTATTAGACGATGTCACCATAGACCGTATCGTAGGCGCCATTGTTGCGCCTCCTATGTCCCCTTTAAAGGAGTTCTCGAAAGAACTGCCACCTATATCGTCACCCAATTCAAACAGAAGGGAACCTGCACGTCAACAACCTGAAAACACCGTGAGCATCCGCGAAGGAACCACCCGGCGTGGAAGAAAATATGTTCGCATTCGTGGTTCTTATGAAGAGGCGGAAACGATATGGAGACAATATGGACAACCCGGACGATTAAATAAGGATCAATTCGAGTCGGACACGTTTTTCTTTTATCGCGATGAATAGGGGCATGGTGTATTGGTCTATCCACCCTGCGCTCTGAGGCGAAAAAGGGCAGTATGCTAGGTGATTTAGAGTGCCTAGGGAACACCCACCACGCAACATTCAAGGAAGAACGCATGCCCCTAGTTAAGTCATAATGGAAAAATTTCATCGCAACAAGGTAACGTCACCAAAGCCAAACGCGGTTAAATTTCTTGGGGAGTAAAGGAATCCCCATTCACAAAGTCCCTATCCATCCACATAATGGGGCTGATGTCATTCTCCAACAACTACGCTAGCATAGCATTCTTTAAAGCCGTACGGGTGGCTGGGGTGTACAGCATATCTAGCCCTTATACCTAAAGGGATGGCATAACCCTTAATGCCGAGTTAATTTATGAGGGACTAAGAATCCCGACAGAGGAATGTGGTTGTAAGGCGACAATCTTTGTTTGAAGCGCAAGCAGTTCTTGGACCAATCGCCTGCGGAGTCTTTCTAAGGAAATGGCGCAGCCAAAGTTCACAAAGCCCGCACGACCTGTAGGTCTGCGGGCTCTTATGCGTTTACTGGACTTGATTAGAAAATCCGAGTTGAGCTAGACTCTCAGCCACGGGCCAAGAGTATCCCCCCATCTGAACCAGATAATTGGCGATTGCTAGACTTGGGGCATGCGCTTTGATTAAGGAGCTCACGCCTTGGCCGATATTCACCGTATTATTGGTCCATGTTGGAATTATGCCCAACTTTTGATAGAGTGCAGCAAATTGACCTTGCTCTTTTGCAGTCACAGGGGAATCATAAAGAGCCACGCCCGAACCATCTAAGATGGAGGAGAGATACGCCGAATTTGTTCCTTCACCCGCAAATGTGGCCCCTGCTTCAATGGCCGCTCGTTCCTCAACATATCCGGCATAAGAGCCGTTCTCGACGGCTACAGCGGGGTTGAAGCCAAGATCGCCAATGACCTGACCACTGACATGGCCTACTGTAACCGGTTCTGGGGTCAATACCGGCGGCGTCCAGTGTGGCACAGCGGGCGGATATTCTGAGATCGTGTTATTCCCGAAATTCGATACATAAATAGCCCCCGTACTACTGACGGCAATGCCTTCGGGATAATTGACAAGCTGCCCGTCAGCGAGGTCCGTCCATGTATTGCTCCCATACGGCAATTCCTCGACCGCCGTCGTGTTGTGATTAAAGTAGGTCACAAAAATGTCACCGGACCCATTCACGGCCACATCATTGGGATAAATAGGCGCCGACGTCGGAGCAATGTCTTTCCACGTACTGCTGCCGTTGACCAATTCAACGATACCATCTGATCCGGTGTCACTGTTATTCACCACAAACAGATCGCCCTGCGCGTCAACCGCAATCCCTTGGGGCATATTGAAAGGTCCGGAAATAGTGTGCCACTCGTTGCTTCCGCTGGGGAGTTCCACGACCGTATTGTTCCCATTATTTGCTACGAAAATGTCGCCGTGACTATCGACAGCAATACCCCATGGGTTATCAAACGGTCCCGATATCGTTTTCCATGTGGTGGTTCCTTGGGGTAATTCTGCGACCGTATTGTTCCCCTCGTTCGTTACAAAGAGGTCTCCATTTCCATCAACTGTGACGTCAGCAGGAGAATCAAACGGTCCTGAAATCGTTTTCCATGTGGTGCTGCCGCTGGGAAGCTCTTCTACGCTTTGGCTGCCGCTGTTGACAACAAAGAGATCTCCATGGCTGTCAACCGCCATCCCTAGAGGCCCGTTAAATGCCCCGTTATTGGTTACATTGACCCAATTAGTGGTTGCGGCATAGACATTCTTCCCGTGTTGAATCCCCATCACCGTGAGCACTGTAGCTGAAACTACGATTCCAGCTACTCGCATTGATTTCCGCATCCTCATTCATGGCCACCCCTCATCTGAAATCGCGTAAGTCTCATGGGTTGACTCCTCAAACTGTTTTCAATAAGCCACCGGTTTCATTGACATGATGAATCAAGGCCTTTTCCACGGTAGCATAGAAGGAAAAAGGCTTCAGTATCACATCAGGTCTCACAAAACATCTCAGTGAGTAACCAGTGTCAGTTTAGTGGTCGTGGTGTCTTAGGCGACCATTCTCGCATAAGGGGTAAGGGCGGTAAGTGATCAGATCATGGTTTGGCGGCAGCCCAATGCTAGCAATACGATCAACGATAGTGGTAGCGCCAAACCAGTATCCGGCAATGAACTCGGGACGGAGTGACTCGAGGGCGATCAAAGTTCTTTAGCCCTAACATTGTTTATAAAGAAATACCCCAATGGGCAGTGACCATATATGCAGACTTATCGGCATTATCTGTCTCGATTCGGACCTTTAATTTAGTAGTTATGGCTGTAACGATTGGTAGGGATACATGCAATGTTTGCGCAAGTATGGGGCTATTACTGACGTACTCGGCTCAGGGTAACAGAAGGAAACTTGAGACCATTGCTTCAGCGAGCGATGTCGCCTCTTAGCCACCTATGATTGCGGTCAAAGTTCATAACTTAGGATTTTGGAAATTTTCGACTTTTTAGTCCGGAGCATAGAAAGAATTGAATTCAATAGGAAGCCGCGACACGTAGAAGTCGCGGCTATCTCACTTATTTTACCGGTTTAATGCCTTGAGGAGGTAACTTAAATGGCTCTTGGAGGATCCGCTCTGCCTCTATTCGCAGGCGATTTAACTGCTGTTGTACACCAGCATGATCTGGTTTAACTCGTGCTGCTCCGGAATACTTTTGCCATGCTTCGTGCAACCGACCTTGCATTTTTAGCGCATCGGCCTCAACTACGGGCGCAAGGAACATAGGTATTTCTGGACTAAAGGAGACAAGTCCCCGATACGTCGGCGCTACTGCCTGCGCTTGCCTTGCGCTCTCAACGGCTCTATTTATCCTCTCGTCGGCCTGCAAGAGAGCAACCTGTGCCTGCCAATACCACCCAGAGGGATGTTGGGGGTCAGAGGCAACCGCTCTTTCAGCAACGACCCGTGCCTCATCGAGGCGCTTGAGTCGCACGAGGGCTTCACATAGTACCGCGCGCACCTCAACGATACGACCGTACGTTTTGTCATTCATTGCATTGGCTTCTGCGCGGTATAATGCATCAACGGCCTCTTCGACCTTTCCGGAAATAAATAAATCACGTCCCAGAAATCCCCACGCTGCAGCGTTGTTCGGTTCGTCTTTTGTCCACTCCCGCAACAACCGAATGTTTCGCGCGTACTTATCGCGTTCCACCATAACATCTCGTTCGTAACCCCAATGATCCACCCGAATCCGCGCAACACCCCGTTGCATAGGTTGGGGCCCATTTAGAAAACCAATTTGTTCGTGAATCCGTCCCAACCAACTAAGTCCACGACCCAGGGGATACATTCGTGTCGTATCGTAATTGGGCTCAATTCGCTCTCCCAAATGATTGACCTGGACAAAGCGCAGTAGCATGGGCGGATCCCATTTATCGTATAGCCCCGCGACAATACGTGGGACATGGACATCTTCTACATTGAGAAATTCATCCGCATCAACCCATAATACCCAACCTGTATCTCCAAGAACTTGATCAGCGGCTCTGCGAGCTGCACCAAAATCATTTTGCCATTCGACTTCGATGACGGTCGCACCCGCCCCTCGAGCAATCGCCACCGTATCGTCGGTCGAACCTGTATCTACGACCACAACTTCATCGACCGCAGGTTTCAGCGCATCAATACATCGTTGAATTTGGCTGGCCTCATTTTTAACCAAAATTGCACCCATAACGCGAACATGTGGCACCTCTAACAACTGGCTTACCCAGGGAGTAATCGGGTCATCCTCATGTCCTCTCAGCCGTTCAAAAACACGAGGTGCCCACGCCGCCGGTGGGTCCAGTATCCACCCACGATCGTAACAGGCCCATGCACTCCCATAGTCATCTATGTGTTCAAGTGCCTCACCAAGGAATACCCATGCCTGTGCGTCAGTAGGTACTTTCTCCAGTTGGGGCCTTATGACGTCAATGGCATCTTGCCAATGTTTAGCACGTAACGCGGTTTCTGCTAGAACACGCCATGGGCTATCGGATGTTGCTACGGACATTACATTTCCTCCTAGAAGAGCGGGATTAAATCGACGGGGCTTCCTAGGTGGGAAGCCCCGTGATTAAATCTATATCTTTATTGTAAGCCTGACAATATGGTACTGCTTATGGTTGTTGCATCAGAACTGGGTACACCACGGTCGGCCCGTTAGCCGTTAGCGATACCTTTGTGTTGACAACAAAGGACTGGGATGGAGCGACTGTCCATGTCCCACTACTATTTTCGGTAGCAATCGCCACATATGCGGAATCCGTTGTACCGCTGTTACCGTCATACGCACCGCTGTTTACAGCCATTTCGACGTTGCTACCGCTATAGGGGCTCGTAATCGTGACACCCACGTAATCGGTGCTCGCTGCGGCACCTGTACCTGGAGTTTCGTCAAGAGCCACGTAATATGCGCTACCAGCAACTTCCCACACAGCTACAGTTGCTGTAGTGACAACGCCTGACGAATTGGAAATTGTCACACTAGGCTCAATAACTGGGGTGAGCACAGTAAATTCACCCGTAGCTTGATTATAGGTTGCAAAGTCTGTAACACTCGCAGCGTAGTCTGCGGTTACAGGGTTACCGTTTACCGTTACTGCTGCAGTGTCACCACTCGCGTTTCCAGTACCCGTCTCAGTCGCTGCCGACATAGTCGAGCTTGCCAATGGCTGGACGTCAACCGTAAAGCTGACTGGCGCCACACTCGGGTCGCTCGTGTCTGTTACGGTCACTGTTGCTGTGCCGGCTGTGCCACCCACTACTTCAAACGTCGCAACACCACTGGCTGCTGAGATGGTCGATCCACTAATTGATAAGGTGGTACCCGTTTCGATTGTACCGCCATAATCTAACACAACATCGCCGTTGGACGTGGACACTTGCAAACTGTCTGTTCCAGAGATTTGTGTTTGAATTGCATTTTCTTCAGTAATGGTCGCAGTAGCGGCGGACAATCCCGGTAACGTCAGTGTCGTGCCCGAGTAACTGCTCCCCGTAGGAGCTACAACTGAAAGCCCCAGTTCCGCTACAGTGGCCGCAGGAGAGGTAACAGTAGCTGTCACGGTTCCAGTAGGGTCAGCCACAGTCTGAGAAATGGTCGCTGACACGGTGTAGGTAGAAGTGGTGGTTCCAACACTCGTAGCCGCATCAACGGTGACAGACGCAGCGCCACTGGCATTGGTCAATTCCGTCAAAGTCGTAGCTCCGTTGGCAAACGTTCCACTACCGGTTATGGTAAAGGTAACAACCGCGTTAGCATCAGCCACAGGGTTGCCTACGCTGTCCTCGACTTGAGCCGTGTAGGTCGCGCTCTTGCCTTCCGCAATGCTCTCCGTACCAGTAACGCCCAACTGATATGCAGGGCCTGTTACAAACATGTAGCTCGTTGACGCCGTGGTCGACAATGGCGCATCTGTCGCCGTATTTGCCACATCTCCACTCGCTGCGGTAAGAGTCAACGTTGCCGGAGAGGCCTGGGTTGTCGTATTGACAACAGTAAATGTCGCCGTTGTATCACCGGTACCTACCGTAACCGCAACGGTATCTCCTGTTTGAGGAATAAGCGTTGCAGAACCAGAAGACCCACTGCTGGTTACGACATATGCCATTCCGGTCGTCGCATTGTCAGTGAGATAGAAGGTTTCTGTTGACGGTGCGGTTACGGCCTGACCAGCCGCATCCTCGAGCGTTACCGTGTACGTCGTTTCCGTCGTGCCTGAAGCCAGCGTAAAAGAGCTTAATGAGCTTACAGTGTAAGTCGTCGCGGTGCTTAGCGTTCCTGTGGTGGAAGAAACACCCAATTGAGCGGCTTGGCCTACGCCAACAGCTTCAATGGTGGTCGTACCCGTCGCGAGATTCTGGGCGGACGCCATTATGCCAATGCTACCCGCCACATCTGGTTCACTGTATACAGTAAACGAAGCTGGAGCCCCGTCGCCAACAAATTCAGTCGTTGAGGATGCCCCTCCCGAGAGAGTCCCGGCCCCTACAACATCAGCTGTTACCGCATAAAATGTAGATGTGACACCAGTTGGCAAGGGGTTGCCCGCTTGGTCGCCAAGGGTAATCGTAACGGTGTCTGATGTCGAAGTGTTGTTAGGTACGGTGGAGGTTGCTGCGCTAACCAACAACTCCGTAGCAACCGGGGACACGGTTGTCACCGTAACAGAACCGTAGCTCACAACACTTGCAGTCGATTCACCGGAATTCGCCACTAATCCACTTGTTGTGATGCTTTCGGAACCAATCAATGAAGTGGATGCTGTCACCGTAACGGCTGCTGTTCCATTCGTGATGGTTAACGTCGTCGTGTCTAACCCATTCGCGAAGGTCATTCCCGACGGCGCTGTCAAGGTAACGGTTCCATTGAAATTCCCCACTGTGTTGCCGTTGTTGTCGACAACCATAGCAGTAATGGTATCGCTAGCCGCACCGTCAGCTACCAAGCTGGAGGACGTTGCTGAGAGTTTAACCGCTGCTGCCTGACCAAAAGCATCAAACGTAGCCTTGGAGTACTCGGAAAAGGCCGCGGTCTGGGGAGCATTTAAGTCCTTGGCATACAACACCGCGTGGTAATCACCAGCTAGCGCGGCGGTAACTTGGAAGGTCGGAGAGCTTTGGTAGTCTCCGCTAGCAAACCAGTTGCCATCCGGGCTTTGAATCCACAACTGGTATACCGGATCCGTCAAATTCTTCGAGCTGGCGGTAAACGTAAGGGTTGTGCCGGGCGCCACATTGGTCAATGTCGGAGCCGTCAAGGTTGCACTCGAATCTACGTTGACGAATTGATTGCTGTTGGTGCCTTCAGAGTTGGCCGGAATCGCTTGGCCCTTGTCTTTAGCATACACAACCACTTCGTAACTTCCTTGTTTTAGTGGGGGCAAGGAGAAGGAATTGCTGGTTGACCAGCTGGTTGAATGCCAGTTTCCATTGACGCCCTCATACCAGAACTGGTATAGAGGTGTACCCGTTCCACTCTGAACCGCAGTGGCCGTGAAGCTGACGGTGTTTCCAACAGCTACGGTGCCTTGTTCAGAGCTCAGAGTTACACTAACAACAGCCGGAGCAGTTGCTGCAAAGGCGCTGGCAGCAGGAATCATAGACATTAACAACATGGCTGATCCCAGCGTTAAGCTACCGGCTTTTCTCGAAATATTCTTTGCCAAAGTTCAAAACCCTCCTCAAAATCACTCATGCATAGATCGGGTATGAAAAATCCTTAATGAGATCTCCGGAGTGTCTCTAAGCTTCCGGCTTTCCCGACGGTTCTTTGCTCATTCCCGGCAAACTACCGCCTACGTTGTCGAGATAATACTCCAAAGCCGCATTAACGATGGCCACCTGGCTTTGCCCGGTCTCATACGAGTGGCGCAAGAGCCGTTCTTTTAGCTCAGGAGTAAGGCGGACTTGGAATGATACGTAGGCTCGGGAACGTCCATAGAAATTTGCCACAACGTACCACCTCTCACCTCCTGCAACTCTCAGGCTCTGACCCGAATGCGTTGCCTTTTTAGACGCGAGGCTCGTCTTATATCGTCGGGGTGACAGGCTCTTCCAGATTTCTGTCAGCTATGTGGCAAGGAAGTGGCCTCTATCCCCAACTCTTTTCAGTTAGGCGTCAACAACTTATTTGTAAATCAGTGGATTCGACACCAAATTACGGTATCTTTTCCAGCTAATACTTAGCGTAACGATCTCGATGCCATACGTCAATATATCAATCAACCAATCAATAACTTTTTTATTGAGGCACGCAAATATTTCATTCCCCTTGTCGATTGTGGTAAAATACGCAACTTTACACCCTATGCCCAAACTGGCCAGTTAAGAACCCCATTAAGCCCCAGGGCGCGTGCGAGCATGAAAGACCCATGGCTTTGGTACGTCTTGCGCTTTCAGCCGTGTCCCATCTGAAATCAACGTAAATGTCACACCCAGCGACAGAGGAATTTCTTCGATCGTAAAGGGCCCTAAGGCTTGTGGAGGATTGGCCCATGCATGAATTTTATGCTGCAAGGCATCAATCTCAAGGCCTAAGAGTGTTTGCATAAGATGAAAAGGCGCGGCGGACGCCCATGCTTGCGGTGCACACGCCTCAGGGTAAGGTACAGGGGCCACACCCTGTTCCCCGGCAAACAGTTCGGGTAGTCGGTACCAGGGAAAATGCTCAGTGGCTTGCATGAGCGCCAGAGCCAGGGTTTCAGATTCCTTAGCTGCTCCGGCCTTTAGCAGTCCCGCAGCAATAAGACTTGTGTCATGCGGCCAGACGCTTCCGCGGTGATAGCTGTAGGGATCATAGGCACTCTGCCCGGCCGCCAAGGTCCGAATTCCCCATCCCGAGAATAGGTCGGGAGCGAGTAAGCGCTGTGCCACCGCACGCCTCTTGGTGCGTGGTACTATGCCGGCCCATAGGCATTGTCCGGGATCAGAGGTCACCGCATCCAGCAACCGCCCATTCCCGTCCACCGCCAACCCATAAAACAGCTGATCTGGCAGCCAAAAGAGCGCATCAAATTGCCTTTGCAGTTTTTTCGCTCTTTTCTCTAAGTCGCGTGCCCAGTCATCTTGTCCCTGGACGTGGTAATAATCGGCCATGGCCCGAAAGGCGCGGTATACATAGCCTTGGACCTCCGCCACTGCGAGTGGCGGGGACGCGTGCTCACCATCCGCAAAAACCATCGAATCCGCGGAGTCTTTCCATGACTGCACCGCAAGACCTTGTGCGGAGCGCGGGGTAAAACTTAGAAGTCCTAAACGGTTGCGGTCTTGAGCCCGCAGCAAATAATCCAGCGCCGCTTGGGCCGCAGGCTTCATCGTATTCATCAGCGCATCGTCACCCGTACGCCGCCAGGTTTCTACAAGGAGAATCAAAAAAAGCGGAGTGACGTCCACAGAGCCGTAATAACGCGCAAACGGCACGTCATGAGTCCGGGCCATCTCCCCGAACCGCACTTCATGCACCATTTTCCCAAGCTCTTCTTCCCGTTCGGGGTCATCTTGGCGTCCTTGCCATGCCGCGAGCGTATGAAGAGTGTGATACGCGTAAGAGGGATTCCACGCCAACATTTGATAGGACGCAATCACCGCATCACGGCCAAAGAATGTGCCAAACCAGGGAATGCCCGCCATGGGCACCAGGCCCTGGCCATAATCGGTCGCCAGCATCTGCATATCACTGCCAGCCCGGCTCATAACGTGTTGCCAGAGTTCGCGCTCAAAAGAAAACTGAGGAAAAGGGTCCGCACCCTGCTTTCGGCCCGTGTCAATTTCCGGAACGGGATTGTGCCACGTGGTTTTCAGCACAATCTCTCCAGAAACCTCTTGCCCATCAATCATCCATTCCCACTGGCCTGCAGCATTGTTCTGGGCGGCGCGTGTTGATGCCATAGTCACCTGCCGGGTGATGCCGTCGCGTCCTTCATAGCGGTACTGCGCTTGATAAGCATCTTGGTCCACCGTTTTATGCCCCACATGCCGTGGATCAGATCCGCGCAGTTCGAAGATATCGGTAAAATCTGCCGCAAAAGCCAAGGAGAGCCGCCACGGCTCGGGCGTGCCATAATGCTGCCATGCCCAGCGGTCTTCCATGCCCTCCGGGTAAAGCTGCCATGTTCGTTCGATTACCCGCGTCATGCCCGCGTGTTGAAATACATACCGGGCGCGGAGTACATCCGTTGTCACGGTCATAGCCAAAGGCGCGGGCACTTCTCCATTGATGCGCCACTGGTAGGTTGAAACCATGCGGGTATCATAGAGATAGACCCCTTGGCGCAAGGAGGATGCTTCAATGCGCCCGGCCGTAGACAGCACCGCAAAGGCCGCCCCGGCCTTTAAAACCGGCTCCCCGGGATTAGTCCGCGGCGTCTGATAAAGAGCCGGCACGCCCGTCGATTCTCTGACCTTGAGAATGGGCCGTACGCGTTCGCAGAGCACCTCTTCCCCATGAATCCGGCGAATCAGCATCTCGGCCAAGCGCTCCCCCGCTTGCATCCCGTCATGCTCCACCGTGGTCAAAAAGCCCGCGTCAAAAGCCCCTGCTTCGCGCCCAAAACCCACAATCGACAATTGGCGAGGCACATGAATGCCAATGTCCCCCGCACATTGCCACGCCCCTAAAGAGACGGCCGTATTGACGGCAAAAATTGCGGAGGGCCGACTGGGCGATGTCAACAGCTCATACGTCCTTTCATATCCGCTGCTTTGAGTCATCGGTCCTTCGGTAATCCAAGGAGCCAATCCGCGCGCCAGCATCGCTTCGGTATAGCCCCGGCGTCTTTGCTGAGCCGTTTGACAGCTTCCTGGTCCTGCTAAGTGCACAATCCGCCGGTGCCCGAGATCTAACAAATGCTCTGTCGCCAACCAAGCCCCCTGGCGATTGTCTACGTTGTACCAAACGTAGGGCGGTTCTCCGCCATAGACGACACAAGGCACCTGCTCGTCTTCCAAAAACCGCACCGCTGCCTCCATATCGGCGTCATAGATTAACACCATCCCATCCACCCGGCGGGATCGTGCAACCCCCTCCAAATACGACACAAGATCGTGCTGCGAGGGTTCGGGAGCCAATACGATTAAGTGATACCCCGCGCGTTGACACGCGCGGATGAGGCCCGACATCACGAACGTCGGCAGGGTCCCCGTGCTGGCCACCGACGGCGGAACCACCACGCCAATCGTCTCGGATTGGCCCCGCACTAAAAATCGTCCCTGCGCATTGGCCCGGTAATGCAACGCTTCCGCAGCACGGCGGACACGCTCGGCGGTTTCTGGCGAAATACTGCCCCGGTTATTCAAAACATAGGAAACGGTTGCGGTTGACACCCCAGCTAATTTCGCCACATCGCTAATGCGGGCGGGGCGATTTCTGTGATCCAAATATTTTCACCTCAGCACTTAATCGTTTCACTTAAACGATTGAATTATATGGAATATCGTGCCATAATACTAGAAGTTTTCTGTATTGCATACATAATCACGCAGAAAACAATCGCATTGGCAGGATTCTTTCGCCATCATACTGCCTTTCGGGTCATAGAATGACCAGGCGCCGCCGTTGCTTCTGACAACGCGCTGCCTACCAAAGGATAGGAGGATGCCCCGTGAACATGCCAAGACAGGTTCGCCGCCGCACTGTGGCCGTCATGAGCAGCACAGCCTTGCTACTCACCCTCGCCGGTTGCGGATCTAGTACCACAGGCGCCAGCGGTCCCCATAACGTCACCATCGTCTTTGCCACCCAAGGGCTCGGAACCGAAGCCCAAGCTACACAAGCCGCTGTCAACGCGTTTGAAAAACTTCATCCCCATATTCATGTGCAAATTGAAACCTTGTCGGCCTCCTCGAACGACGCCTATCAAACCCTTATTACCGATTTAACGTCAGGATCGGGTACGCCCGACGTTATCACCGCCGATGTTATTTGGCCCGCCACGTTTGCGGCCGCCAAATGGATTATGCCTCTAAACCAATTTCATCCCAATACCAGCAAATTTTATCAAGGAATGGTCAAGTCAGGAGAGTATCACGGCAAACTCTATGCCATGCCTTGGTTTATTAATGTGGAAGGCTTGTATTACCGCACCGATCTCGTCAAAACTCCCCCTAAAACTTTTGCTCAGCTCACCGCTGATGCCCGGGCCGCTATGAAGAAAAATCCCAAATTGATTGGGCTGGCCTTTGAGGGGAATAAATATGAAGGAGCCGTCACCGTCTTTCAAGACATTTCAGGAGGTTTCGGCGGGTCATTTCTTAACGCTCAAGGCAAGCCGGTCTTGAATTCGCCCCAAAATATCAAGGCCTTGACGTGGCTTGACAACGCCATAAAGACAGGATTGTCGCCCACCGCAGTGACCGGGTGGGAAGAGGGAAATGTTCAGCAAGCTTTTCTCTCGGGTGATGCCGTCTTTGCCACCAACTGGCCCTATCTCTATCCCTTAGCGGAAGCATCAGGATCTGCTGTGAAAAACGAAGTGGCTTTTGTCCCCACGCCTGTAGATGGAGGGCAACCTACAGCCTCATTAGGCGGCGATGACCTCGTCATCAACAAAAATACCAAGTATCCCAAACAGGCCTGGGAACTGGTGAAATATCTCACCTCCGCTAAAACGATGACAGCGCGTGCGCTCATTTCAGGCGATCCTCCTGCCCGGACCGATGCTTACACCCCGAGCTTATTGGCCAAAGCCCCGTGGTTCAAACAAGAAGAGGTGGTCTATGCCGACGCGACCCCACGTCCCGTCACCCCTTTGTATCCCCAAATCTCGGCCCAGATTCAAGAAGCCCTATCGGCCACCTATTCCGGCCAAGAAACTCCCACCCAGGCGCTCAATCAAGCCCAAAAGGCTGTGGAAGCGATTGTGAGCGGCCATGGCAGCTAAGACGCAACTAGCCCCGGCACTAGGCACAGGCTCTCCCCAGCCAAAGCGGCGCCGTTCCTATATGGCTGCCCGTTCGCGGGTTGGGTATCTTTTGGTCTTACCGGCAGTGGCGGCCTTAGCCGCCATTGCCATCTATCCTCTTGTATACAATTTGGTGTTGTCGACCCGGTTTGATGTGCTGACGGAGCCGGGCACGGGCCACTTTACCGGGTTAGCCAACTATAAACAGATGGTCACTGACCCTAATTTCTGGGGGGACTTAGGTCGGACGGGGATTTTTATGGTAGTTTCGGTGACGCTGGAATTTGTCGCGGGCCTCATTTTGGCTCTCATTGTCCACCGGCAGTTTAAGGCGCGTGGCTTGGTCCGCGCATCGATTCTTATCCCCTGGGCCATCCCAACCGCGGTATCTGCCCTGCTTTGGAAAATGTTCTTTGATATCCGCTCAGGCTTTGTCGACTTCGCCCTCAAAGCTTTGCACCTGCCCGGTTCTCAACTCGTGTGGTTCAACTCGCCAACATTAGCTTGGGTCCCCATTATTCTGAGCGATATGTGGAAGAACACACCTTTCATTGCGCTATTGCTGCTGGCCGGCTTGCAAACCATTCCGCAAGAGATCTATGAGAGTGCACGCATCGATGGCGCCAACAGCTGGCAAGCGTTCTGGGCGATCACGCTTCCCTTGCTGCGCCCAGCCATTATGGTCGCTCTCATTTTCCGCACCTTAAGCGCTATGCTCGTCTTCGACACGATTTTTGTGATGACAGGAGGCGGACCCGGCCAAAGCACCGAAGTCGTAGCTTATTACGATTGGTACAAATATATGGTGTCCTTGAACTTCGGCTTTGGGGCAGCGGTGGCGGTCGCGATTACGGTTCTCGCGTTAATATTGGCCGCCATATATGTGCGCCTGTTGCGCCAAAGAGGAGGGTTTATGGCATGAAATCACGCCTAGGCCGGACAGGATTCAATGCATTGGTGGCGATTATTATCCTCTACTCGCTCTTTCCCTTCTATTGGGTCTTCAAGTCTTCGCTCGAATCCTCATTTGCGCTGAACCGACAAACATCGAGCATATGGCCCACACAGTGGACCTTTGTGCACTATGAAGCCATATTTGCGGTCGAAAACTTTCTCAGGCCGCTCTTAAACAGCATGTTCGTCGCAGGCATGGCAACGTTGTTATCGGTCGTGCTGGGATCGATGGCCGCTTATGGGCTCTCACGCATGCCGATTAAAGGAAAAGTCCCCATTCTTGGTTTTATTCTGCTCGTCTCGTTCTTTCCCCAAATTGCGATGGTCGGTCCCTTATTCCTGGTGTTCCGCCATCTGCATTGGCTCAACACCTATCAGAGCTTGATTATCCCCTATCTCATTTTGTCGTTGCCCATCACCACGTGGATTTTGACGGCATTTTTCAGCCAAATCCCGGCAGACATTGAAGAAGCGGCCATGGTGGACGGCGCTACTATCACCCAAACCATCACCCGCGTATTTGCACCGATTGCCATGCCTGGCATCTTTACGGCTGCCATTTTAGGCTTTCTTCTCTCGTGGAATGACTTTCTCTTTGCGCTCTCGTTCATTCAGACGCCTAATATGGATACCGTTCCGCTAGCCCTCGTCAATTTCCGCAACGCCTATTACGTGCATTATGGGCAAATTTATGCAGGCGTCGTGATTGCATCTCTGCCCATTGCCTTGATTGTTTTGTTCTTGCAAAAGCGGATTGAATCGGGGCTCACCGCGGGCAGTGTGAAGGGTTAGACGCCGCGCCCATTACCCCCTCATCGAATCCATCGTCATGCCCACACAGAAAGGCAGGTTTTCGTCTTACCATGAAACCCTTTTACGCCCTGTTGGCCAATGGTCTTACTACGGCCCTCGCCGGTCCCACGGGGGCCGTAGACTGGTGGCCGGTTCCAAGATTTGATGGACCCACCATCTTTAGCCGCCTGCTCGATCATCACGCTGGGGGCTATCTGAGTCTGGAGCCCGAAGGGTATACCACCGTCACGCAGCGCTACCGTCCCGAAGGGCTGTTTCTGGAAACGCATTTCGAGTGTCCCGGTGGCTTCGCCACCATAACTACGGGTCTAGAAGTGGGACGCAATGCGCTGTGGCTGACCGCGAATAGTACCGTTCCGCTGGTCTTGACGTGCCGACCCAGCTTTGATTATGGCGTCGTCAGGCCCTCTTTTGTGCCACTGCCCCACGGCATGCGCTTCATTAATCCTGTAGGGCCTGGCCAAGCCGCCCTCATTATCCAAGGTCCGGCCGAGCTGATGAGCCGCATGGACCAATGGCGATGTGGCCCCGGACGCCTTACGGTGGTCTTCCGGGTATTGATGGAAGCCAAACCCGACTGGCGTTGGCTCTCGGCCCCAGTTCCAACCGATGCAGACCGCATTTGGGCCAAATCTTCTGCCTTTTGGGCGCTGCCCACGGCGGCGCAAGATACCGAAGAGCCTATTAGACGCAGCTTGCTAATCATTAAAGGCTTGACGTTTCGTCCCACCGGCGCCCCGGTAGCGGCAGCCACGACCTCTTTACCGGAAGCTCCCGGCGAGTCCCGACAGTGGGACTACCGCTACGTATGGGTTCGCGACAGCGCCTATAGCGGCGAATCCTTGCTGTTAACCGGAAACGTCGTAGAGGCCAAGCGTATTGCCGAATTTTTGCTCAACAGTGTGCTCATCACCGGCCGGGTCTACCCCACGCCGTTTTTGCGGGTAGACGGCACCGTTCCGGAACGCGAGCACGATCTTTTATGGCTCAGAGGCTATGAACAGACACGCCCGGCGCGGGCGGGCAATGGAGCGATTTCTCAACGACAGTTGGATTTAGTCGGCAGTGTCTTATGGCTTGTCTACCGCATTTGGCAAGAGACCCACGATGACCTATTTGTCCAGTCCTACTGGTGGGCGATTACGGCTCTCGCGGAATGGGCTCAAAGAACGTGGCACCAAGACGATGCCTCCTTATGGGAATACCGCACGATCCGCGGCCAGCATACCCATTCGCGCATGATGAACTGGCTAGGGCTCACCACCGCAGCAGCAATGGCACGCCAGGCTATGCACGATGACATCGACGCCAAGCGGTGGCAGGACAGTGCCGAAAAAATCGCCACCGCTCTTTGGAAAGAGGCACAGCAAGCCGGCTCGTTCTTACCGCGTTCCACAGGCGGCATTCCCGACGCGGCGCTTCTCACCTTGCCCCTTTATGGCTTCGTGTCCGTGCATAACCCGTACTTTATCAATACATTAAAAATCATTGAGAGCACACTCGTTGACAATGGGCTCGTCTACCGATACCGTGCCGATGACTTAGGCAAGGCGCGCTTTCCATTTTTGTTGGTTGGGTTTTGGTATGCCCGCGTGCTATTGCGGCAAGGACGGCACGAGGAGGCCCAGCACGTGATTGAGCGGCACTTGGCACAAGCCACGCCCTTAGGCTTGTACGGCGAGCATGCTGATGAACAAACGGGAACCGTACGGGGAAATTTTCCCCAGCTCTTCTCCCATAGTGCGTTGGTGACCACGCTGATGGAGCAAAAGTTTCTCGCCCAAGGGCGACCGTTACCCGAATATGCCTTATTGACCGCAACAAAACTTATGGGCTAGCTCTATCCTCGAAGATCGCTGCAGGCCTCCGCATAACATACGTCGGGGGCCTGTGGCATTTACCGCGCCACAGTGAGCCGCCCCGAAAACAATATCCATGCTATACTCTATACAAATTGCTATCATACCCTTACGAAGTGAAATTCAAATGATGATCAATCCCATAAACCCGTAGGCACCGCCATGGATCTAGCGGCGCTTGCATGGGCCGTACGGATACGCCAATTCATCTGGGATGCGTCGCGTGGGCGATTCTATATTGAGAGATCTCAGAGGCCTCGTGAGACATTATCACGGTGCCTCTATGAAGGGGGATGGGGAATGCTAGGAGATTCTCTTGCCATAGCGGTCTCTTGGGTTCCTACCGCGGTATGAATCTGGGGGATGAGGTGGTTCTGTGGCCATCCGAACGCCTGTTTATTGGGCGGGAAGAAGAATGCCAAGCGTTAAGAGATTGGTTAGCACAAAAACTCGCGCCGACGTTCGTCATTGGACTCCACGGGATTGGCGGCATCGGCAAATCAACGTTGTTGCTGCGGTTTTTTCAAATCGCTCGTGACGCGGGCGCATTGACCGCGTGGCTCGACGCGCGGACCGTGGACAATACGGCCCAATCCTTTTTATCGGCCTTACCTTCCGTTTTTCACAGTACCACCCTGGCTTCACAACTGACCGCACAACACGCTGTGCTCGCCATCGACAACTATGACGAAATTTACGGACTCGATGCGTGGTTGCGAGAAGTGCTCCTGCCCTCTTGGCCGTCGCACAATCTGCTTGTCGTCTTGGCCTCCCGCCAAAGCATTCTTTCCCGGTGGCGTCTAGACCCAGGCTGGCAACGACGTGCTATTGATCTGCCGCTCAAACCCTTTACGTTAGCCGAGATCCGTCAATGGCAAGCGAACGTGTCACGAACGCCAACACAGGAAATACCGGCCGAAACCTTATACGAACAGACGCGAGGACTACCTCTGGCGCTGGCCTTGTCGCTCGAGACGCCCAGCATACCGGACACTACGGGGCTTCCTGCGTTATGGAACGACCTAGACGAGCATTCGCCGTCGCGCGACGCCATCGATATCTTAGCCCTAACACTGGTGGCTCCATGGAATTTTATCCAAGAGATATTGCACCGTCCCGTGAGCCTTGCGGAATACCAATCCTTAAGCCAGCTGGCCTTTGTGCGGCGCACGCCGCAAGGCTTGACCCTGCATGACTTGGTCCGGCATTATTGGTATGAGCATCTGCGGACGAAGCGCCCCGAGCACTTTACTCAGCTCCGCGACAAAATCTTTCGCCGGTTTGTCCACGATTGCCGCGTTGGCACGCCCACAAGCGGAACCTTTATGTCCCAGCAATTTTTCTGGTTGTTCCGCGACGTCTTTGGTATCACCACGCCGTACGCGAATCTAAGGGCCCTCTTGGATCAATTCGAACCCACGCCCTTCCGGCGCGAGGACACCGAGTGGTTGCTTAACGTCAGCAGGTTATGGCAGCGTGAAAGCCTTCCCGTAAGCGCAGAAGACGCCCAGGGCTTTCTCTACGAGGTCATGACCCGTTTCCCAGAGCTCTTGCGTATCTTGCGCCGGCAAGATACCGGGCGTCCTGTCGCCTATATGATGTCCATTTGGCTCACTCCGGCAACGGCCGATCTGATGCGCGCCTATCATCCGGCGTTTACGGACGCATTACTAGATGCTTTACACCTATCCCAAGAGAATCTGGGGCAGTCTAATACTACCTATCATCTCACAGCAGGCGTAGACCCCACGCAACACGATTATCCCCGTGATGAACTCATGGGCATCGTCATTCGCGATGCCTTTGGGTTGATGGCAGGAAACCGCAATTTGGTCATGGCCCAAGTCCCAGCACTGCAGCAATTTCTACAAACGTTTGGTTATCATGCAACAACTTTTCACAGTGGTGACGCCATACTTTATGAGCTAGACCTCAGACAACTGCCGTTTGCGCGTTGGATTGTCCCGGTGTTAGCACGCTTGTCCCACAGTGCCTTAATACGTCGGACAGACATTACCAGTGCTGAGGTCAAAGCGGCCTATGAGCACCTTCATGACCATTCCTTTCATCTCGCGGATGACAGTGTATTTTCCGCAGACGCTGGACCCATTTGGCGCCGGGGCCTGAAAGACTTATTAGAGCCGCCATTTATTGCCCCTTTAACGGCACAGGATGCCCAGGTCTTGCACTGGGTCTATGTCGAGCGCCACACTGATCCCATCTCGGCCATGAAACGCTTTGCATTCAGCCGTGCTAGCTTTTATCGGCACTTACGCTCCGCCCTCGAACACGTCACAGAGGTTGTGCAAAAAACATTCTAAAGACAACGGGGACCCTCGTTCAAGACATCTGTGAAGTCCCCTTGCGCAACTCACTGTGCCACAGCAATAGGGACCGCCTCAGTCCTATTAGCGACCGGGGCTCCTGCTCGAGTTCGTCTATCATAAGAAGGTGAATGACCAAGTGGCACCCATTTTGCTTGATACGTTTAGCCCCTCTGGCCTGATAGACGCTTCATGAATCCGGGCCTAACAAAAACACCACGTCTAGGGCATGGAGTTAACGCAGGATGCGCTCTATTTGTTCGCGGACTGATGGAATAGCCGCTAAGCGGATTAAGACATCTTGCGCTTCCTCTAAAGACAGCAGCCGAATCAGGGACGTCAACGGTTGGCGTTGCAAGACCTGATCAGGAAAATCCCGAGCAATCACCACAACGGCCACCACATGGGCACACCACACACCTGGGTCCGAACAGGAACACGCTACCGTCTCCGGCACCCACGCGTCATGATGAGGCGCCAAGGTCACGTGCACCTGGTACGGTTCCCGCCCCAGTCCTTCCACTTCCCCCATTAAATGGCCACGCCGCACCGTGACATTAAACACCCGACTCTCCTTCGCATAGGTGAGTCCTTTGGCGAGAACCTCGCTTTTTGCAATTTGTCCTATCCGCTCATTGCTAATATCAATTCGGTCCATAGTATTTTCTACCTACCTTATTTTGTGTAAGCTCTTGGAGCTCACAACAATCGTTAATGGGTTGTGATACCATCTCAAAGTTTTTAAACAGACCACAAAATGGTTGACACCGCGTCCAAACGTGTTCGCTGACTTAGTGTATCATGATCTCAATCTTTTGGAATACCAACGCGCTTACACGTTATTGAGGCCAACCAAATCTCAGCACCACGCCTAAAATCAGCGGAAATTTCGTAAGGCATCGCCCCGTCTTTATCCAAACATTGACGGCGACTGGCCTGATTGTTGCTGATAACGTGGACGTCTTGTTGTCCCATGCCAGCGGTGACGCAATCCGTGGAACACCGACGTAATTTTGGGATCTGACTGGAGGGAAAAACCCGTAGTTTGCGCGTAAGTCAGCCGAAAGACCGCCTGATACGCCAGATCGTCCAGGGCCTCCCAGCGCACATGCAAGAGTACCGAGTCTCCTTGATTATCGGCCCGCTGCACAATGTGCCCGGTCACATCCACACCATTTAAAAAGATTTGAAATGAGTCGTTCACGCTCCACGAACTATCCCCAGACACGGTCACCGCACATCCTCCTTCACTCAAATCCACGACCCGCACCGGCACCACCCGATGACGGTATACGCCGTAGGTCGTGTAGTTCACGCGAAATCGCTCAGTTCGGCGCCAACGCGGCCAATCGACACTGACGGCCACGCCTGTGAGAATCGCAGCCGCATTGTACAGGGCCCAAAAAGCGGCCAGCACCAGAAAACCCACCGGTCCTGCCCCCATTTGCATTTGATGCCAACGGCGGATAGCGCCCAGGGCGGTCATCGCCAAAATGACCACAAAAACGGCCATGGACTGCCATGCCACTTGAGGACGGTCCGATGTTAGGTTTTTCTCGGTGACCCGAAAGGTTTGAGTTTTGCACCCGACCGTTTCACAAAATGCGGCCGCCGCCATCACCGGAGCCTGCACGACCTCATAAACGTGGCTCCACCATAGTGTGCGAGACCCCCGTGTAATGCGCCGAAAGGTCATCCATTGACTCAAAAACGCCGGAAGCCACAGACCGACAATCCACAAAGTGGGCGCCACCAAACTGCGGACATCGAAATCTAAATAAAGGAGAGGCGCTAAGAGATAAATCATTTTTTGCATCCCAAAATACCAATACAAAGTGCCTGAGAGATAAATCATCCGCTGCATCAGGCTGAGTCCTGGCAACGTTAACGGATTCCACTGTTTGAACACTTGAATATTCCCGCGGCACCACCGGGCGCGTTGATGCAGGAATTCTTGATACGACTCAGCAGCTAAGCCTTGTGCCACAACTTGGGGAACAAAACATCCTCGCCATCCCTGACTCTCGAGTAACACACTCGTCGCCGCATCTTCGGTAATCGTCCCGGTTGGAAAGCCGCCGATCGCTTCGAGGGCTTGGCGCCTAAAGGCGGCATTACTGCCTACAAAAAGCAACGCATTGACCTGGGCCCGTGCAGCCTGCAAGGAGCGCATGAAAAAGTCCTGCTCATTAGGTAGCGCCTCATATAATCCTAAATTATGCTGAAACGGATCATGATTAAAGAAGGCTTGGGGTGCTTGCGAAAACGCACATGGGGTATTTTGTAACACGGGTTTTACCAAAGTTTTGACCGCCTTGGGCTTTGGGACCATATCCGCATCGAAAATCACGACGAACTCGCTAGTCGTCTGCGCCAACGCCGCGTTTAAATTGCCGGCCTTGGCATCGGTGCGGGTCTTGCGTGATAAATAGCGCACCCCCATAACCTCAGCTAAGTGCTCAACAGCAGGACGCGCTCCGTCATCACAGACATAGATGTGCAGGCGGTCAGGCGGGTAATCTTGAAGGATACAGCCCGTCAGTGTGCGGCGCAAGATCGAGAGGTCCTCGTTGTAGGTCGGCACCAAAATATCTACCGTAGGCCAGAGTAAGGCCTTGGGCTCCGGATCCGGAAGCCACGATCTAGTAAGTGCCACGACTGGAGATAAAAAATGACCAATTGAAAGAGGCCAAGCAGTTCCGCTATCCATAGCAGCACAGAGGCCACACCGTCCCATAACGTGGCTCCATCCAGCGTCGTCATCCGAAACAGGAAATAGGCTGTACTCGTCATGACAGCCGCTACAATCCCAAACCGCCGCCCAAGGTCCTCGTCACCGCGAGTGAGAAGACCACCTATCAGAAGCACGAGTACCCATAAACCCAGCCACCATAAAGGCCATAAGAAGTCGATATTATGATAGTTCATATCCTTATAGAGGATAACAATTTCCTACTGAATGCTCTATGGTTCTCGCGATTTATTTTTTCATGAACTTATATTTGCCCAGCACAAATCCACAATGTCCGCGGTAAGGGCCAAAATTAAAGCAAATCGATAAAATGCAGCCCTCCCAACTATTGTCATGGAACCGAATTCGGTACGCGGTGCAGGACTTTTCCCAAATCGATGGCTCCTCGTTGTGCAACCCTTAGGAAATTCTTAAGAAGGACTTATCGTCCCTATGATACAATCACTCATAAGTCTAATGAACATGCCCAAGGCATGAATGCGGAGGTTTCGATGTCCCACCATGTGAATCAACCCACGCCCACGCGTGCGGCTAAAGCCTCGAATAAACGCGCCAAATGGCGCGTGCGGCCCGGACGCAGACGACGCCTTATGGCCTTGCTTCTCGTTATCATCGCGGTCTTAGCCGGTGCCTTGTGGTGGCTGTTTGATCCCTCTCGAGCCCTTAATACAGCACGCGTGAGCGCCTTGAACAAAGGCTATGCCTTAGGCCAACAACGCGTGACGATTTTGATGCTCGGCAATGCACTTAGCATTATTAATGGAAAAGATGTGACCAATCCGCATGTGCGTGACCGCACCGATGCCATGATGCTTGTCAGTGTCGATACCAAGACCGGCCAGGTCAATGTTTTGTCCGTGCCCCGTGATTCGTTGGTCAACATTCCCCATGTTGGCGAAACCAAGCTCAATGAGGCCAACTATTTCGGAGGACCCAAGCTAGCCGTCGCCGAAGTCGAAAAAATGCTCCATATTCCCGTGGATTTTTATATGGAAACGACGATGTGGAATTTTGCTGACATCATTAATCAAATTGGCGGATTAACCCTAGATGTCCCATATCCCATGCACTACGGCGGTACCGGGAATTATCTCGACATCAACCTAAATCCCGGAGTCCAACACTTAGACGGCCAACAAGTGTTAGAGTTCGCACGTTTTCGTAGCGAGCCGATGGGCAGTATCGGGCGGTCATTTCAGCAACAAGAAGTCATTCGCGCCGTTATGCACAAACTGCTGCAACCGAGCAATCTTCCCAAATTGCCACAGATTGCGCTCGAACTGCGCAAAGACATTGTCTATACCAATCTCCAAGATAATCAACTCTTAGCCCTGGCCTTGGTCGCTCGCCATGTTTCTTTGTCCCATGTTCAATTTGCTACCATCCCTGGCACGCCGACTGTGCGGATGGATCCCTATATGCACGTCAAGCTCGATTACTGGGTGGATAATACCAAATGGGAACGGTTATTGGCTGATCAACTCATCATGGGACAACCTTGGACCGCCGCGCAGAAGAAGAGTATCGGTTTTGAAATCCGTAGTGGCACCCAGTCTTTGGCTCCAGCCGAACAGTTGGCCACTTGGCTGAAGCACCAAGGTTATACCGTCACGAACGTCATTTGGGCCAACTCTCATAACCACACGCAAAATACGATCGTCAATTTCACGGGAGACGACCCCTTTGCGAAATCCATCGCTAGCGTGTTAGGCCCTCAAGGCACCACCACGTTATCCGACAGTCCTTATCACGACGTGCCCCATGTCGATATGATTATTACGTTGGGATCTGACTTTAAACCCTCATTCTAACGGCTATCCTCATGACGGAAGAAGCTCCCACATGTTGGGAGCTTCTTCCGTCATCTGGGAAAACGACCAACAAAAAACCCTGCCGGGCGCGGCGCTTTTGGGCAAAAGAGCCAAAGTTCTGTCATTGCTTAGTTCTCTTGGGGGTCGTTTATAATAAGAGTAACAGCATGTTTGGATAGTCTTTTGCCTTGCACTATCCCAAATCAGAACTTCTACACCCTCGACTTCTTGTCATACATCATGGCACAGCATTAACACCGTCGTTGCCGTTCAGGCACAGGAAATGTTTTGTAGTCTTCACACAAAAAGGAGAATGCCCTTGAAGCCGAAAGCCGGGCGTACGGTGTTTACTCGCCTCTTTCTGTCTCTATTTTGCAGACCCACAAAAGACACAACCCGTATCGGCCATTCTCGTCAATGAGGAAAGAGGTGCGTCATGGACCAATTCACCATCCCTCAAGTGCTTCGTGAAGCGAGCGACAAATATCCGGCTCAAGGCGTTTGGGCGGACAATCAATTCACGCCTTACCCGGACCTTTTAGAACGCGTGATACACTTGGCAGGGGCCTTAGACCAAATCGGCATACGCCCTGGCGACGTTGTCGGCGTGTTAGACGTCAATTCCTTGCGTCATCTTGAGTTGCACTATGCCCTGGCCATGCTTAAAGCCGTGATTCATCCTCTCAATTTCCGCCTCTCATTAAACGACTTAGAATACACTGTACGACTGGCTCATGATGAATGGCTGATTGTGGGACCAGATTTTATGTCCTTGGGCCATTCTTTGCGGCACATGGTGCCTCATCCTCTGATAAAGCCCGAAGACATTGAAGCGCATCGGCACGCTGACAACAAGCCCCTCATGACCCCTATCCATGAAAATGACCCCTATTCCCTGTGTTTTACTACCGGAACGACGGGACGTCCCAAAGCGACTCTTTACCGCCACCGCGATGTCCTACTATCATCGTGGCAAATGGTGCATCATTTGGCGCTCCATGATACCCCTGCACGTCTTGGAATGAATGAGGTCATCTTACCGCTGATTCCGTTCTTTCACATGCATGGGTGGGGCATCCCCTTCATTGCTCCTTATGTTGGCGCCTCTGTGGTGCTCGCAGGGAAAATATCCCCCCAAGAGCAAGCCGCTCTCATCTATCGTCACGGTGTCACCTGGAGCAACATGGTTCCGACCCAGCTGCAAGCCTTGCTCAACGTGTTGACAGACCCTCCGACGGAACCGCTGAAAGTGCTGACAGGGGGGATGCCCATCACAGCCGGCCTCGTGCGTCGTGCGAACGAACGTCACGTCGCCCTATCCGTCGTCTATGGCGGCGCCGATCAATTGGCAGCCGCCATCTCAGCCGTACCTCCCCATACGGCATTGTCCTCCGTAGAGCAGGCCACGGTGCTCGCCACCCGACTTTTGCCCCTCCCGATGGTCGAGATCCGCGTCTGTGATGAAGCTGGCCACGATGTCCCTCATGACGGGAAAAGCACGGGAGAACTGTGGGTAAAAAGCCCCTGGCTACCATCTGGGTATTGGCATAATCAGGCAGCAACGCTCTCACATTACCGCGAGGGCTACTTTGTTTCCGGAGATTTAGGGACCCCTTTCCCTGATGGCACAATTGCCGTCATCGACCGCCTCACCGAGGCGGTGAAATGGGAGAACCAATGGATCCCAACTCACTACTTGGAAACCATTATTTCGGAAATCGAAGGCATTGACCAAGTCGCCGTCTTACCCGTCATGAGCCCGCAGTGGGGCGACAAGCCCGTAGCCGTTGTACAAACGCGGCAGGCCATAGACCCCGAAATGGTCACCGCGTATTTGCACGACCAAGCCCTGGCTGGGCGTATCGCGCCGATATGGGTTCCCGAACGAATTTTCTATATTACCACCATGCCCCTAACCAGCGCCGGTAAGATTAACAAAGCCGATTTACTGGCCAAGCTTGACCAATTGCCCGAATATCCCGCGGTCTAATCAATAAGGGAGGATCCGTAAACGGAGCCTCCCCAAGGCCCACACGTCTTCAACGCGCAAAGCGACTGGGCTTTCCCTGCTATCAGGCGCCATGCCATGTCCCGACCAAGGTTTAGGCTATTCCTTCCCCTTCTGTTGGACGGCCAGAGGCCCGTGACTTTTTCGCGGTCATTTACGTTATGTTGATTAATAAACCACCGTACAGGGGGGCCAGCACCTTGCCATACAAAACATCCTGGGGTCTATTCCCCGCGCTACCGATCCTACTCACGTTAAGCGGTTGTGGACTGCAGCACACCGCAGCGCCCTATCATCCCCCCCATTCTAGCGCTTCTACAACACCGGCCAGCACAGGGATAACGCCATCTTCCCAAAGCACAGCGTCTGCCTCGCCGGCAGTGACCCCTTCGCCTACAACAACCATCACCGTGCAGAACGCGCCCCCGACCCAAATTGAATCGTGGGCCAAGCAGCATATCCTCTATATCCTAGGTCCCAGCAACGCCTATGATGTAAATCCGGGTGGCACCATTTTTCTTTTGCCAAAAGCCTTCCATATTCCCACCACGCTCCATCATTGGCCTTCTTCGCGGTTCCAAGCCGTGGCGGTCCTCACAAATCCAGGGATCCAATTAGGCACGGGAACCGGCACCTTATGGAATCAAATGACCTCGAGCATCTATTGGCTCAAGCCGGCTTCATCTTCTGTCCTTCCCCGCACTATCAGTGCCAGCACAGATCCCTCGTCAGTCTTCACAGTGCCCGCCGGCCAGTTATTTGCGGTACCGTGGCCAAGTTCCGCCTACCCCGAGCGCGTGTTGTTTCTAAAACCCCGGCACTTCAAGGTGCCCACAGAAGTCAACCACTGGCCATCTCATAATTTCCGTGTTGTGGCCGTCTATCCCGAAAAAGATCTCCCCGGCATGAGCCCATGGCTAAACCTGGCCCGCGTCATTCCAGAAGCCGCCGGACTCAACGCCCGTGCCACCCCTATCCCCCTATCCGCGTTGCCATCTGCCTTGTCCAATTATGCGGCTGTTCGCAACACGGTTGGCAAACGTCTAGCGCAGACCGCTGATGTCCCGGTTTACCTGCCCTCCCACCTTCTCCAAGGCTCTTATCATGGCGATTTAGACGTGAAGTATTCCGAAAAAAACCAGGGCTATTCAATCACCATTGGCGCAGGCCCTGCATTACCTGCTAATTCCCCTAAAATTGAGATAGGGAATGCCGAGCTTTTGGGAACCATCACCGCCATGCCCTGGTACCTACCCTTTCACGCCCGCCAAGACGATATGCCGCTTTATCCGGCGCCTCCCCACACCCAAGGCCTCAGCATTCCGCTCGCACCAGGCATCACCGGGATTCAATATACCGGCACAGAACTAATACCCACGCTCATTACCTGGCATGAAGATGGATGGACCATGAATTTTCTAGGCACCGGGGTATCTGCTAGCATCATCACCGGATCCGCCAAGTCCATCGCAAAGTCGTTAGTTGGAGCCAAGTTGCCCGGTACGCACGGACGGGCGACCTTTAGCATTGGGTCCGATGCGCCAAGCGAAGCCAGTTACGACCTTCACGGCACGCGGTATTTTATCTATGCCAATGGCTTTAAGGCGGTGACTCTTGCACAGCAAATGACGGCGGTCAAACCGTCATCGTGATCTTCTGGTTCTCCCTGACCCCGTCCTCTCGCGCCAAAAGACCAGGTCCAGGCACCGTGTCCTGGACCTAGTCCACTGACCCTCATGAACACGACAGCACTTTCCCGGCATTGACCAATCCTACCGGGAAGCGTTGCCTTCTGTTTACGCGCTATTTTTAAGCAAAAGCGGTGCCCAGCAATCGTTGGCCCATTTCGCAAACCACAAGCCTTGCGCATGGCCCCTTACGGCTCAGTGCCTTATATCCCCGTGCTAAGGCTGCGTGTTCCGGCACGTTTTTGTACAAAATATCCGTCCTCACGCCGATATGCTCAAACGGAACGTCTGGCCCGGTAAAATCAAGGGGCTCCACAAAATAATGATCTGATGGCGATGATGGCAACAAGACGTGCTCCACCCATTGGTTCTGTCGGTCTTGCAACGCCGTGACAGCGCGACTTAAATCGTCCCCGTTCAAATGCGCCAATTGTGCTTCTCCTTGCCCAATCTCGGTCGGGAAGAACCCTGGCTCTTCGTGCACCTTCACCGTTTGCCCTGTACTCATGCGTTGCAGCAAAAACCAAACGCCTAACGAATTATCGACATCTTGGGTTCCAAACCGAATTCGGCCGCCCGTCAGATAAGCCGCCACATCGCCCAAGCAAGGACTGTTCCGTGACATCACCCGCATATCGGTGCGGTCAATCACGCCATCAGGAAACAAAGCAGGAAAGGCCACTGATAAGGCATACATGCCCCGAAAGAGCCCATCACAAGCATGGCCATGAAAGCGCACCAAATCGATCCCTGTAATCTTCTTGGCCCGGTCTGCATAGCGCCCGTGACTTGACACGGTATCACGCACCCAAAAGGTGGGCAACTCCGTTTGTTGAGCTGCTAGTGGCAGTACCACAAATCATCTGGCTTCGATATCATTACCCACTATCCTAATAGAGCCGCACTAGGATCTAAAATGTCATGACCGTGAACCCTTCCCGTGCGTAACGCGAAAACGCATCACGGGCAAATTCTAACTGCACGCCAAATTCTTGTGCCGTGTTCTCGACCTGCCATGCCTCGGCCTGGTTCGAACAGGCCCCCATCAAAATCCCTTGCTCCCGCAATTCAACCAGCATAGCCACGACCTCTTCTTCCGCATTCTCGAGAAGTTTGACGCCACCGGTAAACAAGAAGACTTCCACGGCATCAATTCCGTTGGCGTCCTTGGCTTCATGAATCCGTTTGGCCACATGAAGACCCGACATCACTTTCGCCTTTTGATCCCACCCTGATACAATAACAATCGCAATTTTTCCTGCCACCGAGCTCATCTTCTTTCACTGGAATGTGTGATTCATGTTTCCATATCAGTTTTATATAGCTATTTGGTTATCTGTCATGTGCGGTAAACGGCCCCTTTTAAGCGCTTTTTAGGGGAGCGTGAGTGAACAAGTGCTGGACAGCCAAATTGCCAGCGTTTGCCCAGTCTCACCGTCAGCCCTCTCGTTATTTCTCAGATCTCTTTCGTTTGCTCGACGAGCCAATCATGCAGTTTTGACCACCGCCGGTCCGACGGCTTGGCGTGGATAGCCATGGCGATGGCTTTGGGTTGTCCCACAATCACCACGAGCTTTTTGCCGCGAGTCACGGCCGTATACAGCAAGTTGCGACGCAGCATCAGATAGTGCTGGGTGGTGATAGGAATCACGACCGCTGGGTATTCCGAGCCTTGGGCCTTGTGAATCGTGATGGCATAGGCTGGCACGATTTCATCGAGATCATCAAACCCATAAAGCACATCACGGTCATCAATCCGAATTGTCATGGTCTGATCTTCGAGATGCATGGCACTAATCCACCCGATATCCCCGTTAAAGACTTCGCGCTCATAATTGTTGACCAGCTGCATGACCTTATCGCCTACCCCGTAGCGCCATCCAAAGCGCATCACACTTTGCTCGGTGGGGGGATTAAGACGCTGTTGCAAAAGCATATTAAGCTGACGTGCACCCGTATCCCCACGGTTCATGGGACAAAGCACTTGCACATCTCTAATAGGGTCGAGATGAAATTGCGCGGGAATGCGTTCTGCCACCAAGCGCACAATTTTCTCTGCTACCTCAGCCGGTTCGTGTGCGGGTACGACATAGAAATCTTGCAACAGTTCGGGGGAGGCATGGCCTAAAGGCATTTGCCCCTGATTAATGCGGTGCGCATTCATGACAATGCGGCTCGACGCTGCTTGTCGAAACACTTCGTGAAGCCGGACCGCAGGCACAGCCTGAGAGGTCAAGATGTCACGAAAGACTTGGCCAGGCCCTACCGAGGGAATTTGGTCCACGTCTCCCACCAGCAACACGCTAGCGTCTTGGGGAATCGCTTTCAATAAATGATGCATCAGGGTCACATCAATCATCGAACACTCATCGACGACAATGACATCGCCCTCCAGCGGCGTTTCTTCATTGCGGGTAAAGCGGCCTTCATGGGGATTAAACTGCAAGAGCCGGTGAATGGTCTGCGCCGCAATTCCTGTGGTTTCGCTCAAACGTTTGGCAGCGCGCCCGGTCGGAGCGCACAAAAGGGGTTGAACGCCTTTCGCGCGTAAGATGGTTAAAATGGCATTGACCAAGGTGGTTTTGCCCACCCCGGGTCCTCCGGTAATCACCAAGACCTTGGTTGATAGGGCTTGACGCACCGCTTCTTTTTGACTCTCTGCCAATGCAATCCCTAAGCGTTCCTCTGCCCACCAGGTAGCTTTCTCTGCGTCAATGCCAGCCCACGGCGGAGACCCGTGACTGAGAGTGTGCAAACGCTGGGCAATGGCGCGCTCCGCATAGGCTAAAGAGGCTAAAAACACCACCTGCCGACCTTGAGTGGGGGCAATGACCACCGTTCCCCTTGACGTTTCATGCGCAATGGCTTCCTCCACCAAGTCCGGAGGTACATCGAGCAGCGTCGCGGCTTGCGTCATCAAGTCCTCGGTAGGCAAGCCACAGTGCCCCTCTTGCGTAGCTTCCAACAAGGCAAAACTGACTCCCGCTTGCACCCGAATCGCTGCCGTTTTCGCAATACCTAAGTGTTCTGCAATGCGGTCGGCGCTTTTAAATCCGATTCCTCGGATATCTCGGGCCAGGCGGTATGGATTTTCTTGGACCGTGGCTATTGCGTCATCTCCATAAGTTTTAAAAATTCTCACCGCCTGAGCCGTCGACACGCCGTGCCCATGCAAGAACACCATAATCTGGCGAATAACTTTTTGATCTGACCACGCCTGGCAAATCCTTGCTACGCGCTTTGGACCAATTCCCGGAACCTCTCGTAGCCGATCGGGCGTTTGTTCGATGACCGTAAACACTTGCGTGCCGAATGCCTCAACCAGCCTTTGTGCATACACCGCGCCAATGCCTTTGACCATGCCTGAGGCTAAATATTTTTGGATCCCTAAAACGGTTTGCGGGGGAATAATGTGGAGAAGACGCGCACGAAACTGACGTCCGTATTCGCGGTCGACCACCCAGTAACCTCTCGCCATCACGCTTTCTCCCGGCGTGACCGCCGATGCTTGTCCGGTTACGGGCACCAAGTCCTTCAGTTCTGGAATTTTGACCTGCAAGACGCAAAATCCCGTCTCGGGGCTATGATACGTCACACGTTCAATTGTGCCTTCCAGCGTATCTTCCGCAGCAACCTGCGACTCCATCGCATCCTCCTTTATCCCTTTCTCATACGAGAAGACGTTGACACCCCAACGCACCTTATGTATTATTCATGAAGTCGAGAGTCCGACCATTTTGAGGTTATGCTGACACGAATTATTATCGCCAACAAGCAAATAGGCGACCTATGACTTTGAGTTCATAATGGTCAGTAACACACACAGCCACCCACTCGTTCTTCCAAAGGATATGACACAAAAGGGACTGTGAGGTCATTGCTAGCAAAGCTCGTACCTTGTAATGTCCAGCCCGCCATGCTTTCGCAATATGTTTTTCGATAGCTTCAACGGTTTTTACGCTGAAAAATAAGGAGAAAGAATTACGGTGCTAGCCTGAAGAGGATCAAAGGCTGGTTGTGTCACGGGGTTTCTAACATGCACCGTTATACTTGCGCACGACCATCCCTTCAGGCCATTACAACGGGGACCCCAACCGCATGTGTGTTGTTGTCAGTACGAATGTTCTTAAGGACATCTACCCTCAAACCTTCATCCATCCGTGGATCTCGCCGTGGTCTAGGATCTCCCTGTTTCAAACCGCTATTCCATTTGGCTCCTGTTTTTTGCCCCTAGGTCTTTAGCCTTTAACACATAAGAGCTGTTTCAGCTGATAAACAGGCTCTACGAGATCATGTTGGGCGGCCATCACGGCATCAATATCTTTATACGCTGCCGGAATTTCATCAACAATAGCGGCATCTTTACGACTCTCTACCCCTGCTGTTTGACTTTCGAGATCGGCTGTCGTAAAGCGGCGCTTGGCTTCGCCTCGCGACATCTGGCGGCCTGCGCCGTGCGAGCACGAAAAGTAAGAATCAGGATTGCCCTTGCCGCGCACAATGTAACTGTGAGTGCCCATACTCCCAGGAATAATTCCCCATTCGCCACGTCTCGCCGATACGGCACCTTTGCGCGTCACATAAGCTACCGATCCATCAATCGTCATTTCTTCAACATAATTGTGGTGACAATTGATGCTCTGCACGACCTCTGCGTGCTGCGGAAGAAAAGGCGCCACCGCGTTCCACAACAAACTCAACATCATATCCCGATTCGTCCGGGCGTAATCTTGAGCCCATGCCAACGCCGTAATGTACTGTGCAAATGACTCTGATCCAGCAACCAGCCAGGCAAGGTCTGGGTCGGGTAACGTATCGCCGCGTCCTTCGGATTCTTGACGCGCCAACTGGATTGCCACTTCCGCTAATACTTTACCGACGTGGCGAGATCCCGAATGCAGCATCAGCCACACCGTTCCCTCTTGATCCATTTGCACTTCGATAAAGTGATTACCGCCGCCCAATGTGCCAATTTGTTTCCACAAGACGCCTTGTGTCTCGTATTGGACTTTCTTGGAAAATTTTTGCGAAAGCAACAAGCCATGATACCGTTCCCGTAAAGTCCGAAGACGCTGTTCAAAGGTCTGATGGGTATCCAGAGACAAGACGTCGTCTAACACACGGTCATTTTTATGCGAAGCAAACCCGACAGGGATGGCCGCTTCAATGGCAGAACGCATCGAAGCCAGAGTATCCGGCAATTGGTCAACCGTAATGTTAGTCCGGATAGCAGCCATCCCACAACCAATGTCCACGCCCACTGCAGCTGGAATAATAGCGCCTCGCGTCGGTACCACACTGCCAACGGTGGCTCCCTTTCCCCAATGCACATCGGGCATAATCGCTATAGGCCCGGCTAAAATTGGCAACTGGGCCATCGTGACAATTTGCTGTTGGGCTTTTTCCTCGATCGGCAATCCGTCAATGGTCCACATGCGCACGTGGTCCAAGGCTTCCACCTGTCCCTTTCTGGTCACTAGCCACCCGTGGTCGAAGTGCTCCTCCTTGCGTTCCGGTTTCCAGTCTACCATAGACGACACAACAC
This sequence comes from Sulfobacillus sp. hq2, assembly GCF_002903155.1. Classification (NCBI taxonomy): domain Bacteria; kingdom Bacillati; phylum Bacillota; class Clostridia; order Eubacteriales; family Clostridiales Family XVII. Incertae Sedis; genus Sulfobacillus; species Sulfobacillus sp. hq2. The sequence continues at coordinate 75,656 of NZ_NWUL01000017.1, forward strand.
CGTGGTTGGCCATTCGTAGGTTAGTGCGCTTAGAAAACCAATCACCAGAAATAAGTTGAAGGCCGAACTATGCGGCAGATGGAAGTAAGGCAGACGCATGGGTCTGGGATGTCACGTCAACGGGAAACTTCCATAGACCACAACGGGCTATCATGCGATGAGCAAACGGCAGCGGATGATTGATTCATAAGGGGCTTTTCTATGGCCTCGCCTATCTCTTATAGAGGCCTGCTGCGCACAGTTTAGTACACGGCTCGCAGGCCTTCATGTGACTTTTGTTGGGCAACAACATTAAAACCGCCTTCTACAGACGCGGACGGGCACGGCTCCTGTGTAATCGGCGCGTCTAGGGGCCCGAATGCTACAGCAAATGACGCTACATATCTGAGACTTGCCGCGGTCGCCCACGCCAGTATGCCGCTGATATGATGCAAGTGGAAAACCTCAATGCACGACGACACAGCATGGCTCGTAATCCATATTAGGTCCAGCACGCCCTATAAAGAAAAAAGGTCTTAGAGCGGTCCTCTCTAAGGCCTAGGACACCTTGCGCAAGAATTCTTAGTCGAGCAAATCATTAATTTTCGACCCGGGATCCTTCTTTAACATGACAATGCCCATTATTAAGAGGTATAGCCACGCGATGAGAGAAAAACCCCGACCAAACGAATACTGCGCGAATTGAAGATGGCCAACTAAGGGCGCCTTGTTAATGCCAAACGGCAATGCCACCAATCCTGAGACAAAGTACATGGTCATGTTGTACGCCGTAAAGAGAATCGGCAATAGATAGTACCGGCGCAGCCCAAGTAGATACACCACTGCAATCAACCCGTAAGTTGCCGTTTCAATATCAATCCAGTACGAGACAATAGGGGTAGAGCCAGGGCTGGCAAACAAGTGCGCGGCAACGTCCACCAGCGCGAAAAATACCATCGATAACCGCAGCCAGTCGAGTCCTGGATGTTGTGGCGAAATAATGTGGGTCGCAGGCTCTTTGGCAGGATTCTTCATGGGATTCGTCATCACAGCCACATCCTTTCTTTTGGCAAAACCATAATGATTACAAAACAAGCATACTATCATGCCAACTTTGTGAAGTGGGTCACAAGGCCTGAGATCTCCAGACATCGGTCGCTAGGTCGAAGGTCTAATGGTCCCCCACTCTACGGCTGAAAGGCCTTACGGTTTATGGGCATCGGACGTCTTAGAAGCACCTATATCCATCAATGACGAGTAATGCGTTCAACTTATTAAGATAATACCAAACGGTCACACGCAAACCTACCACCAGCGCGTCTTGAATAGAGATTATCCATGGCTCCATGCATAATAAGGTATAATGGGACCATAGAATGGTGGGCTTTTCATTTTTTACAGCGTTTTCCGCCCGACACAAACGAACCCTTTGCACCCGTCCTTATGCCTCGCGCCATTTGTAGAAAACCGCACCACATACACACGTCTGGGTAACCGGACACGGCTAAGGCGTGAACACGACGCACACGGATTAGAAAAGGGGAGTGGTCTCAACGACAAGCGACAACCAGTACACAAGCGCAGAAGCTCCAGGCACCATGATGACATGGACAGCCGATCAAGAAGCGTTTCTTAACGTGCTTGAGCACACCAACTGGCAGCGCATTGCGCTCATTGCTCCAGCTGGGACCGGTAAAACCACCGTGCTCGAAGAATTCGCCAGGCGTTTGGGACGCGCAGCTCCCGTCCTCTTTCTGGTCTCCACCCACCAAACCAAAGCGTTGGTTCAAGACCACCTGCCAGCCCCCATTGCAGTCAAAACCTTTGCAGACCTCGCCCATGACAGTTTTCCTGGCTCCGACGAGGTGTCTTCCTGGAGCTTGCCGCAACTCCGTCAAGTGATTGCCCCACAGATTGACCAATTCGGCACCTTATATGCCGACGATGTCCAGCAATGGATTCGGGAGTACTGTCTCGTCCCGGGGGACGAGCCGTGGAGTACGTGGGCTCAAACCAAAGCCCATGCCTTCGATGGCCCAAGCGTCCATGAGCGCTTAACCGCGCTCATCTCCGATGGACAAGCTCTATGGGACGCCTGTGAAACTCAAGCCTTGCCGTATCTTTCCGAGATGTTGCTCAAACGCTTTGTACGTCAGCATCCCGTACATGATATCCCCTTCATTATTGTGGACGAAGCGGAAAATGCGGGGGTTATCTTTAAGCAGTGGCTGGCCATGCAAACGGCGCGCGAAATCTTAGCAGCAGACCCGACGGGTATCGAATCTAAAGACCCTACAGAGCCAAACCTTCTGCTTGACCTCCCCGTGGACCACGTCTTTACTCTGGACGCTTCCTTCCGCTTGGCGGATGGCGCTGCCGAACGCGCCACACGTATTATGAACTGGCGCACAAATCGCCCCACGCTCAAAGGTCTAGGCGCTTGTGAAGTCAAAGTCCAAGATAGCATAGTGGGAAGGCGGCCTTTAACGCTGATTGCCCGCTATAATATGAGCCTCCTCGAGAAAATGATTGATATCAGCATGGCGTATCACAGTACGTTTCTCTATTTCTATTGGGATGCCAGCGGCTTATGGCAAGACGTCAACAGCGCTTACCGGCTATGGGCCCGGGAACGTGGATTTAGTTGGACATGGCATGGCGAACGCTGGACCAACTATCATGAATGGCTGCAAAAAATGACTGTAGCCAAAAATTCGGAGGCCATAACCTTAGCTTCCCTTATTAAGAAACACGGCAGGCGCCTGCCCGTTATCATGCAGCAAGTCCAAAATCAGATTGTCGACACCATCGAACCGACGACCGTCGTTCTAACCACGGCGGAAAATGCTCGCGGGCGCGAGTGGGACATGGTACAAATCCTGGACGACTTTATTCCGCTGCCACAATTGAGCCTCGCATACAAAACGCGGCGTCAAACGCGTCAGCATGCGTTAAGCGCTCCGCGCGCGGCCTACGAGGTACAATTGTTGTATCTTGCCATGACCCGTGCCCGCCGCACCTTATGGATTCCCTCATCGGTTGATACCTGGCTACACCCTACCTGGCAAACGTTCTTTGACAACGTTTTGAGCGCCCAGCAGCGCGCTTTGTGGAACCTTCACGAAAATTACGAGCAAACTGCTGAACAGGTTGTGCAAGGAGGCAAATGGACCGCGGATGAGCTCGCGCGTGCTTGGGCTTTGATGCAAGAACACTGGTCACATTGGAGTGGAAATCAGCCTTGGCCCGGTGATGAAATTTGGGAGTGAATTGAAAAACCGAGCCGTCTGTGTCCTAGTCGGCTCGGTGGTTCTAAGCAGAGGTTTACGCATTCAATCCCAGTTGCGCCAGTAACGTCGCCTTCGGCAACGCTCCGACCACACGTCTGGTCTCTTTACCACCATCAAATCGTAAAATGGTGGGAATGCCTTGCACATTGAACCGGCGAGCCAGCCCGGGATTCTCATCCACATTGACTTTAGCCACCTGTACCGCATCCGGACGCTCTTCCGCTAATGCATCAAGCACAGGACTTACGCGTAAACACGGTTGGCACCATGGCGCCCAAAAATCTACCACTAACGGCTTAGTGGCATTGGCTGTTAACGCATCGAAGCTCTGCTCAGTGGCCGTAATCACGGCATTACTCATGTAAGCGACTCCACCTTTCCCCTTGCTCTCATAAACCAATTGACTGGTTTCTTTTACTATACGATGTATAGTATTTAGCCGTCAATCCTTCCATCGAACCGTGCCGATAGAGTTGTTCATCGCGTCCCCATAGAAGGCTACCTTTGTTAACCGACTCTTCATAGCTTGTTAACCCGATCATCGCGCCGCGATCATCATCGCTCGTTAGCTTTAAATGGAGAACACTGCCAACCATCAGACGACGGCTTATATACACCCTCACCATCAACGTTAAAAGCGAGCCCATATCCCATTCGAAGCTCGATGACACCTTATGAAAAATACGGATGATACTCCGTTTAAGCCCCTTGACCAGTCGCGCTTCAAAGCGTTTCACTGGCGATCCATGTTGACCACCGGCATGGGGGTTTTTACTGATGGTTATGACCTCTCTTCCATCGGCATTGTTCTCCCCTTAGTGCTCGCATCATTCGGATCAAGCACTTGATTGGCTGGGAATCTTCTCTGTTAGTCACATCGGCGTTGGCAGGGGCCGCCATCGGTGCCTTAATTTTTAGCGTACTGGCCAATAAAGGCCGCAAGACATTCAACGGCATCGACATGCTGTTGATGACGGTAGGCGGATTAATGCAAGCCTTCGTTCCGAATATTGGATGGCTGATCGTCGCCCGTATTATACTGGGAATCGGAGCTGGAGCCGATTACATTCTCTCGCCCCTCATTATGGTCGAACATTCCAATGCCAAAGACCGCGGTAAAACGGTGGCCACAGGATTTGGACTCATGTGGGGATTAGGCGCCATTTTAGCCTCACTCATCTATATGGCCGGTGTTCCGCACCCTCTTGTTTGGCGCATTGCGTTAGGCACCGGGGCTTTGCCCTCTCTGTCCGTGAAGTACCTGCGTCGGCGCGTTCCCGTAACAGCCCGCTATCTCGTCCGAATCGCGGGCGACAATGCCGCTGCCGAATCTGTCATTGCTAGCGTTGATCAATCCACCCACAACCACACCGCATGGGAAGAGTCCATGTTGCGGGACCAAAAAGGTTTTGGCTATTACTTCGCGACGCATGCCCGTGAATTCATCATCGCTTCGGTGCTGTGGTTTCTTTTTGACATCGTAGGCTATGCGGGGAACTTGTTTGGCCCCTCGCTGCTCGCTAAAGGTATTGGGCTGACCACCGGCACGTTTGGTTTGGTCATGTTTGCCGTGTTTTCGCTGCCAGGCAAAGCCTTGGCTATTGGGCCCATCGACCGCTGGGGCCGCAAGCCTCTGCAAGTGTGGGGTTCCGTAGGCTGGTTGCTCTCATCTTATTCATTACGCTGCACGGTCGCATTATCGCCTTTCCACTGCTCGGTTTGATGATTTATGGGGCATATACCGTTCTGATGGACTTATCCAAGTCTGATCATCGTTAGTCAATGGATCAAACGGAGCCACCTTCCTGTGTCATCATGCCACCGCTTCTTAG
>NZ_NWUL01000018.1:0-81189 GCF_002903155.1 Sulfobacillus sp. hq2
TCCGCCCCGCCCACCGACCAACAGGATTGGGACGCCGTCCTCCCCACGAAAGCTTGCCAGGCCCTTCGGGAAGTCACGAAAGTCCTCTAATCAGCCTGAGCCGGTGAGGCATAAGCTGCCCCCTTGTTCGTAGTACCATCAAATCAGATATAAATTTCTCGAACCTTTTGAGGCCTTCCGTGACTTAGGCCGTAGATGCTAACGAATCCTCCTCGCCCTCCCACAAGAATCCAGGATTTTTCATTCTTCTGGAAATGGGCAATCCCTTTAGTAAAGTCGAGTAAGGGCTCTTCAAGACCCGTAAGCTCCTCGTCCTCGTATTCGTACGATGCTAACTGATATCCGTAACTCACGACATGAACAAACCCATTGAGTGCGACGGCGTTTTCTGCCGTATTTTCGATAAGGTCAACCCACCGATGTCGCAGTTCAAAGGTTGAGAAATCGTATTCTTTAATGCCAAACCCACCCGTAATCCAGAGACTCTTATCGGCGACCCACATGCGCTTCGGATTGGGATCTGTCTTCATGCGGCGGGACTCAAGGCCGGTTTCACGGGAGAATTCGACCACATGTCCGGCACGCGTTGCGAGAATAGCATCTCCTGTTTCTGCGTAAGCGGAGGCCCAAACCGGCACCCCGTCGACCGACCATTGCCGCATCACCGCGCCAGTCGATAGGTCCAACGCGAGAGCCCCCGAATCCGTCGCGACAAGCACGTTCTGGGATTGTTGGTCCACCGATATGGTATGCCCAAGCGATGCCAATGATCGGGTCCAGACTAATCCTCCTGATGAGGTGGCTCGAAACACGTATTGCTGGCGACTGAGCCCAATGTAGTCCCCGTTTTTAAGTGGTACTACGCGCCGAATGAACCCCATTGTCGTGCGATGGTGCCAAAGAATGTCTGCGTCGATGGTGTCTAACAGCCCTTCGTGCAAATGTAGTGCTGCCACACCGGAATCCGTGGCACAGTAAAAGATAGAGGGATCGCTCGTCGGCTGAATGTCCCAGACACAGCGCCGATCAAAGGCATGAACCTTTTTGGCACGGCCAGCGGACAGGGACACCTCCGTAATCTCGCCATCTTGGGTCAATACGTAGGTTTGCTCAGGATCTACATAGGCGCAGTCGATAAGTTGGTGTGAGAACCCCCCAATGAGATTTGTGAGTTCAGCCCCTTCGTTGGTGTTAGTGAAGATGTACAGTCGTCCATCGAATCCGCCACTTAACACCAAGGAACGATTGGAATCTAGTTCTAGAAACTCGACATCGTCATTTGTGAATGGATGTTTAGCGACAACTTCTCCAGAGCGTGTGACGCGCACCAAACCATTTTGCACAAAGGCAGCCGCATCATCTCCCGCGTCTTGGGTAACCCAGAAGGCATCGTATTCCGGGTCGTAGCGCACTCGGTGTAAATTCGAATCATCAATGGAGACCGTTATGGGGAATTGGCCACTAGTCAGATTGCCCATGTGTAACCGCCCATGTTTATCGGACATCACTTGCAGCCCAGGGGCGTCAGTGCAAATCCATTCGATAAATCCATCGGCCAAACCTGGTTGCATGGTACGCAGGCGGAATGGGTCGCAGTCAAATACGGCCAGTTGCCCGTATCCGCTATTAACATAGAGTCGACCTTCAAACGCCGCTATACCCCGGGCAGGTGTCGGAGACGGCTCTTCACCCTCCATAAGATAGTCTGGATCAGCGAGACTCGTTGCGGGATACACATCAATGGGTGCGAGCGTTTCAAGACCCCAACGAGCAATCGTTCCGACACGATTGCGGGTGAAGATATAGGGTGCGGCTACCGTCAAAGCATTAATGGGCCATTGTTCGCGTAGCTGTGGGGAAGAACGGACGACCCGTAGATTTGGATAGAGGAGATGCAAGACACCGGCAGTGTCGACGGCTAGCAAAAGATTGAGTTCTGAGACGTATAGAATGCGCGTTGCGCGATTAGCGAGATTCATGAATTCCACCTCCAAAATGTAATGGCAATCTAGTCATGGTTGACAGCAGGACTGGTTCCCTTGGAATGCGCCTTGCGGGTTACACGGAGTGTTGCGAGCGCTACGATCGTCATGAACACTGCGACGATGACAAACATGCCCTTTATTGTGAATGCATGAGAGAGGGCAGCAAGCACTAGGGGACACAGAAGAGCAGGAAGCCCTTGAATTAAGCGGGCAATTCCATTGACACGCCCGAGGACCTCAGGGGCAATTTGGTGATAGACCGCCATTTCAATTGCGGTCGTGATCCCAGTAACCCCAAGAGGCAGTAGGAACAGAATGACGGGGACAATCCACCAATGCGGCACGAGTAGCCCAAACAACACGCCCGCTGACAACACGCTCCCGAATGGTAAGATCCAGCGGATACCCCGCTGCCCCCAGCGTGGCACCAGAATAGACGCGACCAACGCGCCGGCTCCATCCGCCATCACGATCCAACTAACCACCGCTGCAGAAATGCGAAAGTCTTGGCGAAGGTAATACATCAAGACCGTGGTCAGTCCCGACGAAACGACTAAGTTTTGTGCGGCCTCCGTTAATACTGATTCGAGCAGTAACGGTAGTCCCTTAAGGGCCTGCCATCCTTGAATCAAATCTTCTAAGAGCGAACGGCTTGGTGTATTGGATACCGGACTTGGGTAGGAAACACCCGTAATCATGACCAATAGCGGCAAAACAAATGAGGCCACGTTGACCCAAAGGAGTGGTACATAGCCTATTCGTGGCAATAAAAGACCTGCCACAAACGGTCCGATAAGCGTCGTCGTCACGTAAAGAATTCCTAAAGCGGCCCGCGCTTGGGGCGCACGGCCCGGGAAAACTTGCGGCAAGGAGGCCATCCAACTACCACGGTAGATACCCCCCGCGACTTCGAGAATACCACCCAAAGCGTACAGGGCTCCGACGGGCAAGGAGTGTTCCATGGCTAAGACGGCCATTAGGCTACCCGTAACGATCTGAACCCCTAATGCGGGGACGATCAAACGTCCGGGCCCCCACCGATCAACGGAGATTCCGGTGACCGGTGCAAAAATGAGCGGAAGCATCGCCAACATGGTCATAACGCTCATGGCGGCGAGTTCGTGCGTTACGTGATAGACAAAAAGCGGTAACACAACGGCATACAAAGCATCCCCGATGTTGTTGCCTGTGTTGCCGGTCGCAAACCATATGAAACGCCGAGACCGCCAAATGGATTCCACGAACCCCGCTCCTTTGTCTAAATCTGCTTTAGGACGGACAGGACGATCGCTATTCGGCGATCGTCCTCCCGTTCTGCTTTTTATTAGCGGTTGGCAACCGAAAAACGCCGCACAGGCTTTTGCATGTTTGTCACCCCCCTTGGACTCCGTAGGAAGAGCCTAAATTCAGAATAGAGCTTCCTAGCCGTTTTCCAACCCCCCACGCGTGTACCCCTGACCCCGTTTGCGGTCACCCAGAATATAAAAACGGAGACGGCTTCCCACCTTTCTGCCACATAGAAGCGTCGCCCGCCCGATAGTGGCGCGACCGCCGAGTAGATTATCGCGGCTAGGATAACGTGGCCCAGGCTGTATGCCCGTCAATTTCAGCCCGAGCGCGAACCTTGGAGACGGGGGTTGCCTCAAACATTTCATAAAAATATCCGCGGTCATCGACCTGGGCCCAATAAGGCCCTTCACTCCGGCCACATTGATCCTCGACCCAAATGTTAACGCCGCTTGTGGCACCGATTGATCGATGGGGGATACGGCCGGCAATTCGTAGCATATAGTCTCCCTGATCTGTCTCCACAAAGTCAGCAGCCAAAGCAAGTGGACTATCGTTAATTGGCTCTCCCATTCGATACATTCCTCCGTGCTTAACCAGCGGATGTGCTTGGGCGGCTGGATCCGTCCGGGCGGCGAGTACGCGTGAGAGAAAAAGGCGATAGCCGGGCAAGCGAATAATGCGCTCCACGCGGCACTCGAAGGTCGCTAATCCCCCTCGGATGACTGGCGGCACAATTTTCTGGCTGGGAATGGTTTCAAAAATCGACGCCGAGAGTTTGGTCATATCGGACTTACTAAAATGTCCGGCAACGTCGGCGAGAACACTCTGTTTATCTGTAAGGAACGTAGCACCAAATTCCAACTGCTGAGCAATCAAATCGCCTGAGACATTCCCATCTTGGATGCATACCATGACATAAGGTGGTCGACGCGCGACCATGTAAGTCCATTCGGCCGCCATCACATTGTAATCGTTGGATGCCCCGCTGGTGATGAGAGCAACCGTGGTGGTCATGTATTGAGGTAGCTCCTTAAGTTGTGCTTCCGACCAGGTAAAAGCGCCGTTTTCTTCCCACGTCACATGATCTCCTCCTCGGGCGTATGTCCGAAACGTTGAACCTTGGTGTTAAGATAGGCACGATTGTGCGGGGTAATCGAAGCCCAAAGGGGGCGAACACTGCGAATGGAAATGCCTTCGGCCTCCAAAGATTCTGGTTTCAGGGGATTGTTCGTCAGTAAAATAATCGGTCGATCACAAAGAAACCGCAAAACAACTGCGGCGTCGCGATAGGACCGGGCGTCGGCTGGTTGACCTAAGGCCAAGTTGGCGTCGAGGGTATCGAGGCCGAATTCCTGTTGTAGCGCATAGGCCATGGCTTTGCGGTATAAGCCAATCCCCCTCCCTTCCTGGTCGCCCAGGTAGAGGAGAACACCGGTGCCATGTTGGACAATTTGCTGCATGGCCCGATTCAGTTGGTCCCCACAATCACACCGTTCACTATGAAACACATCGCCCGTGACACAGACGCTGTGCATGCGGACTAGGGGAAGGGCGCTTTTTCGCTGGAGATCGCCGATGACGAATGCGGAGCCACCCGGAGGCATATTCAGGGGATTTTCTAAGTCTTCCAGGGATGACTGCCAGACGTACCACTGTGCCTGAGTCGTGCCCTTCGGCGTGGCGAGAGGGAGCCTGACCGGTCCAAATATCGATAGGGGTGGAATCCCTTCGGCACGCGCGAGCAGTTTCGTCCGTTGCTTCAAATACTCCGGGATGTTCTGATGGATGTTGATCATCAGGAAACCTCCTCAGTGGCCCACTCCGCGAAGCGCTGTCCTGATGGGGCCAGGGAACGGACGGATAGGACGGCGGTATCGGTCACCACTAAGCTGCCGTCATACGATGTCGCTAAAACGCGAGTTTGGACGTGGGATAAGCTACTTAAGCCATTGGTGGCAATACGCCGTGACGCGATCTGGCCACTATCCAGATTGACGTGCAGTAAATATCCCCAATAATCGCCCACCAACGCTTCGTGTTCGTTGATCAATAGAACCGATTTGGGTGAACGCCTCCCTAAATCCACAGCCGTCATGAGTCGGCTGGTTTGATATTCGTAGAGTCGCAAGATGAAGTCGCGTCCGACGGTGACGAGCCAGCGCCCATCCGAGGACACGTCCAGATCGTTGACGATCGCCGTGTGCCCGCCGAAATGCCGGGCACGGCGTCCTGACCAATCCCACGCAAGCACCTCCCCTGCGGCTGAGCAACTCACCCCCTCATGGCGGTCCGCTAATAGCCGGAGTGCTTTGATGGCCCCGTCATGGAGGGCATATGCTCCGATAACGGCATGCGTATCCGGAGACCAGCGCACGAGCGTGCCGCTATAGGTACCAATCCATGCCTCTTCACCATGGGGCGTAAAGCGAATCGTGTTAATCGGGCCGAGGCCAAGGCTGTAGGATGCTTCAAAGCGAAGCCCCGTCAGGGATACGCCTAATTGGTGCAGAACGTGGTTATGAGCTCCAGCGAGAATGCGCGCGTGGTGAGGATCGTAGGCCACGGCGTTCATCAGAACACGTCCACTGGGCGGTTCCATCGTGAGCCAGCTAGCGGGGTCCGTGTCAATGTGTCCCGCGCGAACCCGCCCATCGTCACTTACGAGGGCAATTGTGCCATCTTCGGCCGCGGCGGCTTCGTTCCAACAGATGTGATCCGGCCCGGCAGGCTGTGCGCCGAGTTCCGCCATCTGCGCGCCACTTTGGGCATCCCATTGAATGACGGTACCATCGAACGTACCAGCAACCACTCCGGAGCCATCGGAAGTCCAATTCAGCGATCGTTCCCAACACGCCGAATGCGGATCAAGGACAACCTGGGGAGCATGGCTATCCATGTTCCAAACGATCACGCGTTGGTCATAACCCGCCGACAGAAGGCGCCCGTCCGAATTGACGGCGACGCGTTTGATCCCAGACTGATGGGCCGACCAGGATGCCAACGACGCGCCCGTATTGAGACTAAATATCCGAATATAACCATCATCACACCCTAACACAATGCGGTTGCGAGGGACATCCAGCGCGCAGGTATCCGTCTCCGCTTCAAAGGGTCCCCATTGCGTGAGAAGTGTGCCGGTATTGCGATCCCAAACGCGCAACGTCCGATCATCACCGGTCGAGTAGATGTGTTGGTTATCAGCCGCGACCGCTAATACGTCACGTTGGTGCCCTAAGAGGATCCGTTCGATACGACCAGACGGCCAGTTCCACATCAACAGGCGCCGATCTCGCGAGGCCGACACGGCCCATTCTGAGTCAATAAAGACGAAGTCTTCCACATCATCGCTATGCCCCCGCAAGGTCTGGACCAATCGACGCTCGGGGATATTCCAAATCTTGATCGTGTAATCCGACGAACAAGACCCAGCCCATGTCCCGGTCGGGTCCGTGACCACGCGGTTGACCAAGTGATCGTGATATCCCAGCAATTCGATCGCGTTGGGAGAAAACAGCCCAACGGCCCCATCATATCCCGCCGTCACAATGAGAGAACTATGGGGGACTGGCATCGCGGTTGTGACGGGTCCGCGATGAATGCGGACGCTCTTAAGCAAACGTTCCATGGTGCATCCTCCTCCAATCTTTCAGTCGGTCATGTCCTCAGCAATCCGAAACCCAATGGCGTAGAGCGGATGATCCAGGTAACCATGACGACGTTTGCACCGCCCCAGATCCCGAAAGCGGGTAAAGCTCCCCCCGCGGGTTATGGGATAAGGTCCCGATGCCGCGAGGTCGTCATCGATCCAACGCCCCCCTGGATACGGGCCATAGTACGTGTCGACGAGCTCCTCCACATTGCCGGCCAAATCCAGATGCCCAAAGGGTCCTGCGCCCTTGGGAAACATGCCGACGGGCGTGGTCATCCAGCAATGGGATTCCACCGTATTGGCGCAGTCGTCCGTCCACGTGCTCCCCCACGGGTACTCCCGATTATCGCCCCCGGAGGCCGCCCATTCCCACTCGGCTTCGGTCGGCAGTCGGAAGGGTCGCCCAGTCTTCTGAGACAACCAGGACACATATTGTTGAGCGGCATGGAGAGGAACCGAATACACCGGATGATTGGCGCGTTCGGGGGGCATTTGTCCAAAGGCCCAACTGGTCGGCAGTGCAGCCTCGGGGCAATCTTGGAGAAAGGCTACGTACTCCAGATTAGTGACCGGATATCGGCCCAACCGAAACGGGGGGATGGACACCGTCCATGTCGGGACCTCTTTTTCAATCCATGGGCGTGCCAAATTTAAGTCGTTGAACCGTGCCAATACGCGATCGACCTCGGAGGCCTCGGTGCCCATACGTAAAAGTCCGCCGGGCACCGGTAACATCTTGGGATTGAGCGGTTGTATTCGTGGATCCCCAGCTAAGGCTAGGACTGTTCCCGCCAGATATCGCAGGGGCGGGGGATATCCCTCGTGGATAAGATGCGACAAAGCGTCGCCCGGCTCGCCTAACAACCCACGGCTATCCGCTAGTGGCAGGTTGTCGTTCAATTGCCCGGACACGTAGGCTGGGGGCAAGCCCATAGCCGTACGTGGGGATACAGAGTTAATCGCATGCGGTTCGGGTAGTCGTATTGGATGACGCGGCATGTTCTCTTCCTCCTGGGTACCGCTTACGCGATGGGTGGGCCTGACCCCGTATCGGGTGCCCCCGTGGTGCTGCTACTTGCCACGGTCACGGCAGACGGTGCCGCCAAATGCCCAAGGGGTCTATGAGTTAAACCAAACGTCAACACCGTCAGCAGTGCGAGGGTCAGCACCACGAGTCGTCCCACGCGATGAATATATTGCATAGCCATTTTCGACTTCCTCCTTGAGAACCTTTGTGTCAATTGCCGCTATTGCTTGACAGTTATAAAATTAAGAGGAAGGGGCCGCTGCCGCAAGAGGGCAACCGTATAGTGTGCCAGCGAGGTCAGACCAGCAGAAATACAAAAAATGCATTTCCGCATATCTCGCCGAAAGAAGGGGGTGTCCCAAGTGGAGGAGGAAGTGACACTAGGCGAGGCGATTCGCACGGCGCGGACAGCTCGCCATAGGAAAATGATTGCCGTGCACCGTTTTGTCTCGGCATCCACCATTAACGCAATTGAACACGATCGTATGTGCCCATCGGTTTCGATCCTGGACGCGATTAGTCAAGGCCTGGAATTGCCCACGGGGGTGTGGGACGAACTCTATTTGGACCGAGCCACGGAGCCTCGCCAGGCATTAGAGGTGGGGAATCGCTTGCTGGCACGGCCGGATCCGCCGTATCGCTGTGTCCGACGGAACTGGCTCAGGTTGCTACGCCAGTCGTCTCGATACCCGCAAGTATCGGCTGAACTGCTGTTCGCCTTGGCCATGATGGACTGGCGACACGGTCATGACCGACGCGCCATCTTTCTCGGCCGTCTCCTCTCCCAACGCGCGCACGAACACCATTGGACTGAAATCGAAATTGAGGCGCGCGCCACCGTGGGCCGCTGGTTATTGCTCCGGAATCAATCCCAGGAGGCATTACCGATGCTGGAAGCAGTGATCACCCTACCCGCTGTTGGGCCGTCTTGGGAACGCTCGGCATATAATGTCGGAGTCGCCCTGTGGAACTTAGGCCGGTACGAGGAAGCCGCTCACCATTGGCAAACCTGGCAGTCAAAAATTTCCCAAGTGGATTTGCGCGCCCACCTTAGTATGGGATTAGGCAACGTGGCATTGGCCCGAGGGCAATATTCGGAAGCTATGGGGTATTTTGAGTCCGCCTACACATTTTATGGAGGCTGCGTCGACCAGACGGACCACGTCATCGCCGCTCTCAACAATTGCCTCTATACCGCCGCGATGATGGAAGACTGGGAAGCAGCCGCGCGATGGCTCCAAGAAGCTCCGCAATGGTACGGAGTGGGTGAGGCTTACCAATGGGGGGAATTGGCCGGCACCCAGGCAGAAATAGCCTGGAAACAAGGGCGCGTGGAGGACAGCCGTCAATATCTTCACCGGGCCTATGATTTGCTGGGCGATCATTGGTGCCGTGGATGGTTTACCTCTCGGATTTTGCATGCCGAGATGGCCCTATCTGTCGACGACGCAGACACTGCGGTTCAACGCTTCGACGAAGTACTGAATGCGCTTTCTGGGCTAGAGGACGATACCCTCCGGGTCGCCCTGGTTATTAAAGCGATCGACATTGCTTCCCGTGCGAAGCCGCGGTCTGTGAAAAAGTTAAATGCCAGCATCCGTCGATTCCGCGCTTTAAATACGAGCTACTTATACTAACAAGTTCAATACGAAGACACTTAAACGACGTAGATGTCAATGTTCGGATAGTGCCGAATTGCTTGTGGAAATTGTTTGATAGGTCTTTTGCCGTATGCATCTTGAGACCTCCGCATTGGTCGTCCACAGGGAGTGCATCTGCTCCGGCACTGTCCCTATAGTTCCGTATTTTCAATTGATTAGATATGACGAAGGGCCGGAGGGCTCGTACATTAGTTTTCTCCCCCATCAACCGATTTGCAGCGGACATTGTGCATTGAGAAATAACGTTCCATCAACACGAAACGTCCTATCGTTGTTCAAGATAGAAAGCAATTGATCCATCATAAATCCCGGATACCCGTAAAGAGTAGAGTTGGCACCGTGAATTAATCCAATAGAAAGGGGCAAATGCGCCATGAGTAACGGAGGATTTACCCTTCGCCAAGGTCTTAGTTTGAGGTGGCATTTGAAAAAAGGCACGTGTAACTGTTATCCGGACTTATCAGCGCTAACGCTTCACCTCTCCGTTGGGCCATTAAATCCTATTCCCAGTCAACACAACCAAAAGTCGGTGATTCAGATTCATCTAGGGTACCAATCCAATCAATGCTGTTGGGGTTTCTGTAGCAATGGAACGAAAATGGCAATAAGAGAAAACTTCTTCTGCATTTGAATGCGGGGTTTGTGAATGGAACGAAAAGTGCAATAGAGATGGATGGTTGGAGACGGAGAGATTTCGTGATGCGTCAACGAGCCTTCCCGTGATATTGGCACAACATGGGTAAGTTTGACTAAAACCCCGAGATGTCAATTAGAGCCCCTGCGCCCAGTAACCATGAAGCTGATATCCCACTAAATAAATAAGGAGACCCGCCAACAAAACGCGAATTTGCCCCGGTCTAGTTTGTGTAGCATTGGAACCAAAAACAGGAATAAGAATGCTGAGTTGACCACTGACAGGTGATTGTGTGAGAGGCGGGGCAGACGGCTGACCGTCGACGCCGAGTTTTCGTTCCGTTACTACACAGACCCCTTTAAGAGACGTCCATGCCCCGGATTCGGGGCACCCCCATGAATGAAAAATGGAAGCCGGTGGGTCACGGTCTCTGACGGTATGTTGGGGAGGGAAAGCCGCTCACCACTAGATGTTGGCAGTGCCATTTATTTTTCACAGGAGGTGAATTTCCATATGCGTGTATCTAAATTGAGGCTGCCATGGACGCCTTCTTCTGAAACAAAATATACGATCGCACCGTTCTTTGAAATGCTCGTAATCCGAAGGATGCCAAGTTGCTGTGGACACACATAATCGACCCATTCGACGCCGTTAACATACGGTGTCCGATCTTCGTTATATACTTCAATCAACGGGATTTGACGGCTATTACCCGTTCCGGCGAACGAGATAACATACCGCGGCCCGCTAAGGGAGGTTTTCGGATCGTTCCAGTTGCCATCCCGCCAAATGCTTTGTGCGCCATTAAACATGTCGTTACCGACCACCTCCTTAGCACTCACGGGATGAATCGGTTCCGAAAACGTGCGTGGACTCACCGAATGCGTGGGCTGAGTAGCCGGGATACTCGCCGATGGCGTGGATGATCGACGGAGCGCCGCCGGGCTACTAGCGTTCGAAGGCTGACCGACTGATCGTAGTGTAGACCCTGTCCCGCATCCCACGAGCAGACAGCTCGTGGCCGCAACCACAGTTGCGGATAAGGCCAGTGGAATTTTGACCAAGACAGATCACCCCTTTGCATTTCAAAAGAACCACCCTATCGATGTAACGTTCGTGGCTGTCTAGAGGTTACCTCTATGGTTTGGAATCAGGAAACGGCTGCTCATTCCGTGAAAATCCTTTGTAAACCTAAACCGAGCTCTTCCCACTGACGGAGAAGAGCTCGACATGAGGCACTATTAACTTTGCCCCCACTTGTCGCTAGCTAAATTAAACGATCCAGATGCCCCGCTTGACGACGTCCACTTGACGATGGTCCCCTGGACATTCGTGATAGTAATCGCGCCGGTTTGCCCCGGCGCCAGAAATTCACCACTCCACGGCGCATTGTTTTGGTCTAGTACTTGCACGTCAATCATGCCCTGTTCAGGATTGGACCGCTTATAGCCGCCAAGGACTAGAACCTCGTTCATCGTGTTTGGGTACCACCCGGCGGTCCATGCGGAGGACTGCGTCATCGGTATAGGCCCGATCGGTATGCCGGGTTCAGCGATCTGATGCGGAACGGGCGGTGAAAAGTGCGTCACCCCGCCGTGATCCCTGGCCTTGCTTTTATTCTGTGCGGCTTGCGCCAGTTCCTTGGCAATGCGCTGTTGTTTTTGGCTTTGGAAATTTTGCACCGTACTTGCTTGCGCGGCATTATGACTGGTTATCGCACTTGCTCCAAGAAGTACAATTCCGCCGGCAATTAGGCTCGTGTAGAGATATCGCATGGGTTTCATCCTTTCTGTCTAAGTTTCATCTTCCTAAATGTTCGTTGCCCACGAATATACATCGCTGCCTCCGGTTGCATTGTTTAAGTCTGCCCATCCACTTTGCCAACTTAACGTACCACCGGCTCCGTTTTCGGATGTGATACCATTGAAGAAGAGCGATGAGTAATCGTTATATAGTCCCTGCCAATCGGTCGCTTCGCCACTGTAGTAAATTTCCGGCAGTACGATATCGTCCAGATAACCGTATGCACAATCATAAACCTGCTGTTGTGTCCATACAGAAGGATCTTCGACATAGGCTTCGCTTCCATAATCAATAGTAGTTTGGGACCCACTCACGTTGTTATATGCTTGGCACCAATCCGTGGAGTCGGTTCCCGTAGCTACCCAGCCATTAGAAAACGACCCAGCCCACGATTCGATGTCATTGGCTCCGTAAACGGCGATGTACTGGTAGGACTGATTTGCTACCGCATCGACCAGATTGGCCCAGTCGGTTCCCGCAGTGGCCCATAGGCTCGAACCGTTACTCCATGCGTAATCGGAATTGTTTGTGCCAATGGCCTCGGTCAGTGTCGTAGAGTGGTCGCTCTGCCACCCGGAGGCGAAATCTTCCGCCACAGTTTGAACCCATGACTGTGTCTCCTCCGTACCATCAGTTAACAACACTTGCCACCCCGAACTCGTCGACTCTTGCCGTCCAAAATCGAGAATTGCGACAACGCTAGCATTAGGCTCGCCGCTTGCACCTTCGTTATAAGCAAAAGTATGGCCGTTCGATTGAACGTTGAGCCACGCCGATGTGACGTAAAAGGAATTTCCCGCCGTGGAGGGAGCGCTATATGCGTTTGCAATGTTGGGTGTCATTAAGCTAAAGGATGCTAACAACACTCCAGCCATTGCGACTCTAACGATGGCGGTTTTTATCGTGGAGTTAAGCTGTTTTGCGAGTAAGTGCATCATAAATTCCCCCTTCCAGTCACAGAGAGAATATTCTCTCATATAGGCTATTTCTGGACGAGGGCTTCAGATCCTTTTTTACAACTACACTATTTTTCGGAATCCTATGATTAGATTTAGAACCTGGCCCCGATCGGTTGGAGGCGCCCTCGTTTCGCTATCACGTCGATTATCCTGGCTGTCGACAGCGATCGGTGGTGGCTCGCTTAACTGCGGAAGTCCTGACAGAGGCTGCCCTTCATCGGGTAGCCTCTGTCACGTGATCGCATCCGATTGAAAGGTACGCAAAATTTTCCTGCGTATCCGCTGCAACGTCGGTGCCGTTCCTTCCGTTTTACCTGATGAATGCGCAGTAAAGGACCCGGTCAGCGATCGGCGGCGCGGACTGGGGGGACACCATCGCCCGGTTTGTGCTTTCGCATACGCACGATCGACAGTTGGCGCAGGACATTGCCCAAGAAATCTTTTGGCGGCTATATCAGTGGCACGAACGCCATCCTCGCCAGGTTGTTCATGGCGGTTGGCTCTTTACGACAGCGCGGCACCTCATCATTGATGCGCGTCGCAAGAACCGCGACTCACCCAATAATCTGCGTGTTGAGGAGGTGAAATCCAGCGATCCTCTGATGGAACAGCAAGTGGTGCAACGCCTCGCGGTGGAAGATGCGCTGAGGCATTTGGCGCCCGCGGATCAGGAGTGCTTGTGGCTGTTTTATTATCAATCCTTATCGGTCGCGGAAATCGC
Source organism: Sulfobacillus sp. hq2 (assembly GCF_002903155.1). Lineage (NCBI taxonomy): Bacteria > Bacillati > Bacillota > Clostridia > Eubacteriales > Clostridiales Family XVII. Incertae Sedis > Sulfobacillus > Sulfobacillus sp. hq2. The sequence goes on from NZ_NWUL01000018.1 coordinate 13,730, forward strand.
CGCGAGGGTCGGGCTATCCGAGACTGTCCGCACGCGATTGCATCGCGCCCGTCACCGATTTGCACACGTATGGAAGGAGAATCACGATGACCCGGTGGAATAAGAAGAAGGTCTCCGACCCGCCAGATGACGCCTTACGGGAATGGTTCGGGCGTCTCGAGTGGCCGGCCATTGACGCCGATTTTCAGTTTGACCACCAGCGGTGGCACCAAGAGTTTTCTCGCCGCCAGCATCAGCGGACGGGGAGGGCCTACCCATGGCCGTGGGTGGCCGCAGGAATCCTGGTCTTGGCGATGGGGATCGGGGTCGGAACGTCCACATGGCAGTCGGCTCAGCGCCGATCCGGCGCCGTGACCACGGTGACGCCCGGCCCGCAATTTTTGGCGGCCAAAGCCAGCCCTGTGATTGTGGCGGCCATGAAGGCGCTGGGATCTCAGTCTGGGGTGCCCCTCCAAGCCCCACAAGCGATTCCGTATGCGAAGCAACCGATGACCATCCTATCGGCCACCGCCCACGTGTTCGGGGGCAGCGCCTTACCGACGTATCAAGTGGAGCTCTGGAAAACCAATCAGGCCTGACCGATCAATAATCCGCACATCACTAGCCCCACATCCCGCCGCCTCGCTGCGTATGCGGGCACGAATTATGCCCGCGAAGGCACTCAGGGTCTTCGCGAAGGACTCACAATCGAATCAGGGTACTCGGTCGCTCCCGGTCCGACAACCCTCGTGTCGATTGCCCCTGGGATCATCGGGAAAGAGTCCAGCAGTCACACTTCAGCTGCTTCGCTCGCGGCGACCAGTCTGCGCTGGATAGCAGGCCCCTGGCAGGTGGTCGTCAATGCCCCGTCGGCTACGCTTGCACGCCAACAGGCGCGACAACTGACCCATGATCTCACGTCCCTGTCATTACCCCAACCGGCTACGAGCGGCTATCTCGTCGTGAACAGTACAGCCAGTGTCACGGCTCAAGGGAGCCTGCGAATCGCCACGGAGGTGATCATCACCTGGAATCGCGAAACGACCGTCTATCAAGTCACGACCTACTCGGATGTGCAGCAGCGTCTGGAAACAGCGTTGTCGATTGCCCACTCGATGCGTTCCTATAAGCCGTAGTCGTACGAGAGGAACAACAACGTTTGGCGTAGAAACCGTTCAAAAACTCTCTCGTTATTCAATTCAAGGAGGACGATACCGTGAACATTCGACATTCACTCATTCTATCGGGCATCATCATGGGATCCCTGACGTTAGCCGGTTGCGGAGTCACCGGCCACCTGACAGCCACTCCAACTGGTCACGGAAACTATACGGTGTCCGGCACCGTGCACACGAGCGGCGTAACATCATCGCCCTCATCTTCCAGCACACCCCCCAGCTCGACCACCGCGCCTTCTTCTCACGCAGCGGCATCGACTCGCCCTTCCACGACCACCGCATCCCCCGCGCCGGCGCAAATCGCTAAGCTGACCGTGACGGCGCAACCGAATCCCATCACGCCTCAACAACCCACCACGATTTCGGACACGGTCTATTTGACGAACGGTCAAGGCGCTCCGCATGCCAAAATGACCATCCTGGGGTTGCCCCATGACCCTACAGGGGAAACGATCTACACCAACGTCTCAGGGCAGTATCAAATCACCGCCCAATGGTCGCAACCGGGGACTTATCTTGTTTCGGTGGGCAATGGGATGGTCGGTTGGCAAACCCACGTGGTGGTGCATGCGTCCTCTTCATCGCAAACAGCAACGAGTCCCCCGCCCTTCGCCGGGCAACAGGTTCAGCGTTATACCGGGCAACAAACTCCTCAAGCCCTGCCGAATGGGTTTGTCGCGAGTTCTGCCCCGTCACCTCACACGTTTTCGAGCCAGACCTATCACCGGGTGGAAGGCTTCACGGGCATATTGGACAGCCATCCCTTTGTGTTGGATTTCTACCAAGACTCCCCCGTTGGTCTCTTTGTGGGTGTAAGCTACAATGGCCATCCAGTTTATTTTGGCCCGGGGCCCGCCCCCGTGTTTGATGTGTTGAATTTTACCGGGACTGACGTGGTTCTCGGTACGCCGTCCGCGGGAGCATACATGGCGTTGAATTTGGTCACCGGACACCCGATCGTGAGCACTCGGGCAGTCGTCGCCCTCAAAGGGTATTCCGGACTCACGGCCCCGTCCCACATTCTGGGGCTACCGACCGCCACCTATCCCGTCGACATTCCATACGGCGCGGGTCATTAACGGGCGTCCATTGGCGGTGCCATCACACCGTGCGGCGCGTCACCCGCAGGGGCAAGATTCCCATGAGAACAACCGGGGGTGCAAGCGGATTGGAGGACCATTGATGATCGGGCGAGTCACGGGGACTCGTTCCGTCGACCGGCGCGCTTGCGCTACGATTGGGTGCCGGTCTTTCGCGCCAACCGATACAAGGTGGCCCGGCTGACCTGCGTCATCGCACAAATGTCATTGACGGTGAGGTGATTAGTGTCTCTGGCATCGAAGAGGTCCAACGCATGCGCCAGGCCCTTATGAAGCATGGTGTAGGTCCGGGGACGCCCCTTGTAGACGCCCCGGGCTTTGGCTGCGGCAATGCCTTCGATTTGACGCTCCTTGATGAGGTCCGCCTCAAATTCGGCAATGCCGGCCAACACCGTGATCAGGAGCTTGCCGATCGCGGTCGACGTATCGACCACATCGCCTCCCATATTGAGGACGACGAGGGCCACCCCCCGCTCGGTCAACGTGGCCATGGTATTGAGGGCATCTTGCGTACTCCGGGCAAAGCGGTCGAGTTTGGTGACCGCCACGGTGTCCCCGGTCGTGACCTCATCGAGGAGCGCCGTAAATTGGGCGCGATGTTTCAGCGAGCGCCCGGACAGCTTTTCTTGAAAAATTTTCTGGCAGCCATACGCCGTCAATTGCGCGACCTGCGTCTCGAGACTTTGGGTGGTCGAACTGACCCGGGCATAGCCATAGATCATGGGGGTTTCGCTCCCTTTTCCGGTATAATTAATGAGACAAGCATACGATACGCTGGAAACGGCGACAACCCGTGCCTGGCAACAAGTCTCAGTTGGGTGTACCCATATGAGACAGTAAGCTCCGCACTGGGGTATGGCAACGATTCGCTAATTTTCCGCCATAAGCCACATTCTGGTAATTACGCTTTTACTAGAATGTCAGGCGATGACTCATAAAAGTGGATGTCTTATCCTAAATTAGCTGACGAGCGATGCAGGCAGCGAGGAGCGCCGTTAGCGGACCGTTTCCATGCACTTCGGGAATTTTTGCCAGAGCGACAAGAACACGAGAGACGGTATTTCGAGGATCTCCTTGATCAATTAAATGCTGATCAACTATTAAGCTCTGCCACCGGTCTACGAGTTCTTGGCCGATTTGCTGGGCAACAGCTATAATGGAACGACTATGAAAACCCGCTTCCGATAACGTCATTATGGCCTCCAACGATCTGGAGGTCCAGCAAATCCCCACACCCGCTAGCAGAATGGGCGATTCAAATTCCAACAAGGTCATCGTAGGCTCGACGAGTTCATGAACGGGTAGCTGCGATTGTTTCATCTAGATCCTCCCCTGTTTTGACATCCATTCCTCCGATGGCATGCATTCGGCCAAAAATCGCGAACTTGTAGTTGTGTGAGCTTGTCGCAATACTGTCGGTCAAAAGTCGCGAACGGATAGCTGGCAGGATGCGTTCCGCAGCTAAGCGCGTCCCGTCGATTAGTTTACTAGCCGGTCCTAGGGACAATGCGCTATGGATACCTGCAAAAAAGATATTCGGTGCCGTTACCGATTCGAGAGTTGTGTCGTGAAGAACGGGATACCCGCCCGCGGTTGCAATATCGGGCATTATTCGAGGCAACGGGGACGGTTTCAGTCCGGTCGCATTGTACACGTGGGAACAAAGATACACTCGGCTGTCTGAGCAAATGACCTTCTGAAGATCTCTCGCTTGAGCCACATTAACCACGGGTTTATTCACAACCGTCACCAAGTTGTGAGCTTTGAATGCCTTGAACAATCGATAATGCTCAGGCATACAGCTGCCCAAGAAAGCTTCTTGTAACACTTTACGACGCAATGACAACGGTTGCCGTAGGTAGTCTGCAATGCCTTCATCGCGGAAAAACCTATGAGGCACGTCTGTACATGAATACCGTTCGTCTTCACGAACGAACCACAGAACTCTGTAGCCCGCGCGGACTTCATTGAGGATGACGTGCCCTGCGGTGTTCCCCGCCCCGACGACGCCCACAAGATTCCCGTGGTTACCAGAGGACGTGTTGGGAGAAAGCGGATCAATAAGGGTGCCAGTCCATGAAGTCATGGAGCTGATTTGCCCCATAGCAAAAACAACACTCTCGGCGCGCACAACCCGATTCTGATCGTCACACAACATCCAGTATTGACCGTCCCGATGGACATCGGTTACCCGAAACTGAAAGGCTGACCGAGCTAAATGATGAGCCGAGATAATATGGTACATATGGTCTACGAACAGCCTTGCGGACGGTAGAGAGCGCTCAGATAACCGGGCAAGATCTAGTTGGCGTCGCTCGGAAGCGGCTAGCTCACTCCAATGTAGTCGGCCGAAAGCCGCCAAGGTAATATCTCCGTCTGGTGCGAGATGATGATGATAGGGGCTTCGCATGACATGTTGTCCCACAGCAATTAGCCGACTTACAAACGACTCGGCAAACGTCGTTCTTTCATCAAGAAGAACAAAGCTGTCGCCCAATCCCATGTGCCAAAGGCGGGCCGCCAATGATATTCCGGTCGGACCCGCCCCAACGATCGCGACACGTGTGTCTACCACGCTTGGCGCATGTCGAAGAGGAATGTATTTTTGTTCGGGTAATTTAATAGCTTCTGTAAAAACATCCAAGCCCAGTTCGATGGGCCACACACTATCACAACGTTTGTTGTATCTTATCATTGCTGTGTTGCTCCTTCGCGGATGATATTTTCACTTAGTGCAGAGCGCCCAAACCACACGAGGGCTAGAAGTGCCACACCACATAACGCAACTATTCCTAGTAGAATACGCCCATTCCACCATGCAAAAAGCACCCCAGGGACCATAGACCCAATCGCGCGGACCATTTGGTTAGAAAACGTTATCCCCGCCCGCATGGCGACAAGCTTATCTTCGGGCGTAACCATATTTCGAATCGCACCATTCATCACAAAAATGGCTGCCATTCCACCGTCTAACACCACATATCCGACGGTCAATCCGTAGTATGTGCCCGACGTTAATAGCACCACTGATCCAAGCACGGAGACTCCTAAAGCTATACCTAAAGTCTTGACGGGATGGAACCGTCGGCTATTTTGTATGCGATCAAGGATTACGACGGCCACGAAGTTACCAATGCCGGAGAGTGTAAACACCAATCCGGCGGAACTATCAGGAAGATGTAGGTGACGCGCGACAATTAAAACGAGATCAAAGACGACAGCGATTGAAACGAAGTTTGCGACCCAGTCGACGACTGACAACGTCAAGAGGGGAGGCGTAATGAGCACGCGTAACCCATCAAACACGTGGTTGAGTCTCGCTGGCGTTTGCACACTCGCAGTAGCATCATGACGACCGAGGATCGCCAGACCAAGACTGGATCCAACAAACAACAATGTTAACGCCCCAAAAATTCCCATGCCGCCCCATACACTGAAAATCACGCCAGCCAAGACTGGTCCGATGACAGTTCCTATGGCATCTGCACCCTCCAAATAGTTAGACACGCGAATCATGCTGTCGCGCCCAAAAATGCTTCGCACTTGTGGAGTTAACGTAATTCGCGTCACCGTGCTAAACATGCCAATGAGGATTAAAGCAATGACTAACCCAGGCACGACAAAGCGTCGCAAAACGCCTGTCACCATCAGAATGACGAAAGCAAAAAAGATACCACCCTGAATCAACTCTGCTTGGGCAGGCATTTGGGCCAGTCGCTTTGTCCGAACCCATCGACCGAGTGGTAGCGCCGTAACCGCCGTGACCAACGGAATAATGGCCATGATGGTCGTGGAAGCCGTACCATGATTGGTGGCTAGCAACAACCACGGGATGCCTAATTCGATGAAACGCCCCCCTACGATCGATAGCACTTGGCTGGAGAATAATGCCACTAATGGCCTCTTCAAATGGTTTGACCTCCAAAACGGCAAGACCCGCAACTAGCGCGGGTCTTGCCGTTGACTTCTTATCGCCTACCCAACTTTCGAAATTCTATATACGTCCGGTATGGCGATCTTCTTTGTGGGCACCGCGATCTCCAGTTTAGGCAATCCGACACCCAAAAGCTGACCTTCCGCCATTAGCTCAGCATCAGCCTCGTCGATGATACGGTTATGGCCCATGACAATCCGTGGAACGCGCGTTTCGATTGTGTAGAACTTTAAGATGGGTTCTCCCGGGCGGATTTCACCGCCATAAAAACCCACCGTGTTAGTTTCGGGAACGTAACGGGCATGCTCGAAGTTTCGGGAGGTCAACAGTTGGGGCTTGTTCCCCGCCATAGGAACGGTAATATCCGACCCCAACGTTACTTGCCAGCCATACCATGTCTTATCAGTTAAGTTCGTTTCGGCTTTCATAATCGTCCACGTTCCGGCTGATGGTAACTCCGTTCGCATTACGATGGTGATATCGTTTACATCGATGCCTCCAGTAATCATGACCATCCGGTTTTGTTCGTCAATAGCAGCCACCATGTGCAAGTCATGTGCTCTCATTAAACTCCACCTCCAAGGTAAATTCTACCATCCCGACATTAAGTCATGCAATATTCGCTCAATGTAGGAGCCAGCTTAGGATAATACGCGTCATTACGAAAACCTAGAATAAGGGTGTGAATGGCCCCATTTTGCTCGGCCATTTATAAATGCCACAAAGCCCACCATGAGGTGTCATATTTACGTATACGTCAACTAGACACGAGAAGCATGGAGGAAAAATCACGAACTGTGGCCATACTCTAGCAGAAGTTTCCGGGTTAGCGATTGCGCAAGGTCGAAAATCAAATGACACCCCTAAAAGGCCTTCTGAATCTATGCGAAAACCCTTGACCATGGTTTTTTGAGGATGGACATATAGCGGCGGATGCAGCAGAAGATTGCGGCGCCGTGTACGCTGCGGACGGTGACGGAAATTTTTTCTTGGATTTTTACCATACGCAAGACTCTAGCACGAAAAGACTTTTGAAAAACGTCTTAAAGTACCAGACATAAAAAATCTACCTATGTTAAAATTTTACTATAATCCGCCAGAATCAATACATGTGCAGTTCTATTATATTGCGCTCGCGGGATGGTTCAGATTGTACCATAGTCAAGCGCTCTCCTGTTAGGCGTGTTACGGCAGGATGCTTGATAGATATATACAATCTTACATATCCCTCACTTCACCAATTGTCCCATCTCGTTACCGATCCTGGTATGCTTGACGGCGTACCCACATTGGGATGAATGCTATCGTTGACGCAGATAGCTCGTATTAGTACTTAAGCGGACCTTATGGAGGGGTTATGTGGTGCAACAGTATGTATTGTTACTAGGCGCTAATCAGTATTTGCGCGAACGCTCGTTGTCTGGAGCTAAACAAGTGACGAACTTACCCATCTGGACGGCCGACCAAGGCGTCGCATATAGCCTGAACCGATACTTCGACGGCACAATAAATGTTGATCCTCAAGACGCAGACACCCTTTTAAAGAGCATTCATGCGCATGAGCTCCAAGGCTGGACCCCCAAAGCCGTCATTCCGCTAAACGATTGGACGTTGGCAGCCGCGCATACCGTAAATCGGGCGCTGGGATTGCCGTCCATGGACGCGACTACCATCCTGCGGTCCCGCAATAAATATCTCATGAAAGAAGTCTTTGCAAAATATGGGGTACCAACCGCTCCTTTCGTTCTCATCGAAACCGAGGCTGACCTTATGGAGGCCATCGAAACGGTGGGGTTGCCAGTCGTCATCAAACCGTATGACTTTGGCGGCAGCGGGGGGGTGTATTTGGCCAAAACCGTGGAGGAGGCGCGGGCGCGACTCCGGGATTCCATGGAGATGATGGACGAATACCGTCAGCAGTTCGGCATTGCCGGCAACAAATTCTTAGTCGAAAAGTTCATTGCGTCGCGTGATGAAGTGTCGGTTGAGGTCTTGTGTTTTGATGGTCAATATCAAGTCATTACAGTAACCGAGAAGTATTTGTCGCCGGAACCGTGGTTTGCTGAAATGGCCCACTTGGTACCGAGTCATCGCATACATGATCGCCCGCTGTTGGACATGGCCATTCACGCGTGTAAGGCACTCAAGCTTTCGTTGGGCATGGCCCATGCCGAGATCAAAATCTTGGATGGGCAAGGGTGGGTGATTGAGGTCGGTGCTCGTCCTGGCGGCGATGGCATTATGGACCAGATTGAGCGGGCCTATGATTTCAATCCATATGCCGCTCATGTCAAAGCCTACCTAGGGGAGTCTCCTTTTGATATAGTTCGGAACATCACTCCGCAACGGACCGCCGCCATTGCCTTTCTCAAAGCACCTCCAGGCATCATCACCGACATACGTCTGCCAACGAAACTGCATGACTGCGTGAGGTCCTTGGCGATACAAGCCAGCGTGGGCAAAGTCTCTGAACCACCCATCGCCTGGCGTGCCCGAGAAGGGGTCGTGGAATACACATGGCCGCACCTTTTCACATCTAAACCGGATGAGCCGACACGGTTAACGGAGGCGTTGTCTCAAGAGATTTTTGTCACGAAGAGTTTGTGAGATGTATCTTTACCTAGCACTCTCTGGAATTTACCGCTTCCTATCCGGAGCGGTGCTCTTGTCCGTTAACTGGGGACTGTCTAGTAGTGCAAGCGACCACTATCGAGCCTTAGCACTTGCCAGCGTCCTGTCCTTTGTCCCTGCAATTTTTGTACCCATGATGACCCGCAATGTTCTTAAAAAATACGATGGTTCCCGTATCTCGGCCGTGGGTTTGGTCGGCGTGGTGGCCAGTTGCGTGGCGCTGTTCTGGGTCCACTCCGACGAGACCCTCGTTGTAGCGGTTAACTTCATCATTTGGACATTCTTCTTCATATTGGAAACCAGCTGGGAGATGTGGTTCGCTGGGATTGCCAAAGGCTATGCCAATGATCTCATCCCGAAGTTCAGTTCCTACTCGGTAACCATCAATCAGGTTGCCTTAATGGTAGGCCCTATTTGTGCTCCCTTTATTATCCACGCCCTAGGATACCGCAGCTTTTACCTTGTTGTCGCTGCCGGCTTCAGTGCTCTCACACTGGTCGTCATCGGCCGACCCATAGCGGAATCGCCAGGGACCCCACTGAAAGCACCGGCATCCCGAGGCGGCGGATTTCTCTTTCTGGCCTTGGCCCTAATTTGGCCTACGTTGGGTAGTTTCAATTTCATGTTGCCTGTGCAGGTGCGATTGCATCAGGGGTCGATGCTCGATGTGGCGCTGTTGGATGCTGCTCTGAGTATCGGCATGGCGCTATCGGGATTTGTCTTTTCGCTTTGGTCCAGAGCGATTAGTTTTCTCGCGATAGCCTTCATTGGTGTCTCCATCGTCTTGAGTTTCCTCTTGTGGTACATCACGGCACAAATTGATGAGCGCCTCTTCGGTCTGTTATTGCTGGGATTTGGCTTTGGCGGTTTGCGCATCCTTGCACGAGCGATTCTGGCACATCGATATGGCACTGCAAATGTGGGGGTGATGGTCTCACGGGCTAACAGTCTCGCGTTGCCCATTCTCATTGGCACATTGGCATTAGCACGCATACATATCGCCGATACGTGGATGCCGCCGTTTATTTTAGCGCTTCTGATGGCCTTGTCGCTTTTGGGCAGTATTTCGGTGAACGGCGGTGTGCGTATGCAGCCGTCAATGGAGGAATGAATAGCTATGATTGTTGATGATGTGCGAGGAGTGAGTGCCGCAAACCGTTTGGGACCGGAACGACTTGCCAGTATTGGAACAGGCACTGGTCGGGTTGTTAGGAATGGAGTACGTTCCGGAAGATGTGTTGAATTCAGAGCGTCCGTCATTAGCCAGTCTTGAGATTTTGTGCGTCGATTTGGTCACGACCATGGAGCAAGCCAAAATTCTACGCGCACGGGAATGGCTTCGGTCTATGAAGGAATTTGCGGAGCAGTCGGAGCGCGATCAGTTGCTGCTGAGGGCCTTGGAACACTGGACGAATCGACGCTTTGAAGAGTCGCATCGTAACTTACGACAAGTGCTGAATCGCTATCCACAAGACATTTTAGCCGTATGGGCCTGTCATATGCTCGAGTTCTACATGGGCTGGATTTCGCAGATGCTTACAACGATGCAGTTGGTCCGTGATGCATGGAATGCACAAACGCCATTACTGACGTACTTTAAAGCAATTGATGCCTTCTCGCTCGAGGAGAATGGAAACTTCGAGCAGGCTTTGACATCCGCAAATCTCGCGTTGACCCTCAATGCCCGCAATGTTTATGCCATTCATGTCGTCTGCCACTATTACTACGAAACTGGGCAATTTTATGAGGGCAGTCGATGGATGGAGGCACATCGGAGTGAATGGTGCGACAACTCCTCTATGCGGATTCACATTTGGTGGCACTACGCCATTTTCCGACTCTATCTGATGGACATTGCCCAGGTGTACGAGATCTATGACCAGGAACTCCGTCGCAAAAGCGATCCCAATTCCCTCGAGGATCTCGATGCGGCGTCATTGTTGTGGCGTTTGCATCTCTTGGGGTACGACGACTCGTCACGCTGGATGGAATTGTACCAGTCGTGGAAGCACTACGGGCTCGAGGAATTTTATTGGTTCAATGACCTGCATGCCCTGATCGTCCTGCTCGCTAATGGGTATGGAGACAAGGCCGCCGCTCTCGCACAACATTCCATTACGCGAAGTGAGCCCGGATCCCAGGAAACACTGCGCCATGCCTTACGCGGATTCGCATTTTTTGAGGCAGGGGAATGTCAGTGGGGTTTGGAGGATTTATGGCACGCCATGCAAGGGACGCCATTTGGTGGGAGTAACGCCCAGCGAGACATCTTGGAATTGACCGTCGCCGTAGCCATCACGCGATTGCCCAACGGTCCTCCGACGCTCGACTCCCTAATCGATCTCGGTCGAAGCTTGAAATATGAAACCCCATTGCGTAATCAGCTGTTATCCCAGATGCGTCTAGGAGTGAGAGAAAATGGATAATGTAAACACGTTGAGCGATCTATTCAAACAACTGGCAGAAAGTGATACGAGTCAGAGGCTTGCCATCAATACGGTCAGTTTTAAGACCGCTCGATGGCGTTTAACCAAAAAATCTGGGATTATTGTGCTGCCACACCAGATCGAGGCTATCTTGTGTGTGGAGACCAATAAAATCGATTTGGGCGAAGTCGACACTACGCGCTCTGAAATGATGGAGCCTTTTCTCTTAGGAGCTGGGGAACCGTACTACAAAAAGGCGGGCATTCGCCTCTTGATACGTGCCGCGAAGGGTGACGCTGACGTCGTCATTTATATGTCGTGGCAACCCGGTGAACAAATCGAGCAAAAGGCGTTCCAAGAGGCAGCCGACAGCCTGGATGACTATTATTTTGGCTATGATCAGCGGTACCGACGGGTTTATGACGCTGGCGCGCAGTTGTGGGAATCCGATCAACCCAATGCATCGCTAGTAAACATGCTGCAAAAGCATTTTGAGCTGGCCAAAGGGCGTATCGTGGACCTAGGATGCGGCGAAGGACGAGATAGCCTTTACCTTGCGCAACAGGGACTGGAGGTTACAGGCGTCGACATATCGAGCGTAGCTTTGGGACGTGCGCGTGAGTTGGCACACCAACTCAGATTACAGACGGTGCGGTTTATCGAAAGCGACGTCATCTACCTGCGCCCCATTGCGGATTCTAGTTATGACGTGGCCCTTAATATGGGATGCCTTCACATGTTAACGGACACTAAGCAGCGATCGCGCCATATTCAACGGGTGTTTGAAATCCTTAAACCCGGTGGATATTTTTTGGTTGATCACTGCAAATCCGACTGGGGGAAAGGGTTCTATTCCATTCCGGATTATGATGCGGTAGCCAAGGACTTGATTCCGGGTCAGGTCATTCCTCGCCGCGTTCGGGTCGATGGTCAGGAGGTCGACATTCCCTTAGAAGTTCTTCCGCATTTGGATCAAGCACCCGAGGTTCTCATCGATGAAATCTGTAGCCACGGATTTGACATGGTCGACACCGAATCCAGCAATACCGAAGCATTCGGAAACTCCGCGGTGGTTTTGTTTCGCAAGCCCAATCTATAACGCCATAAAGATTGTGTAGTGAGCACCGTCGTGCCAGCAGAGGGCCCTCGTTCAATCTAGTCCGAACAGGGGCCCTGCACAATTGACTCAGACGATCGGTAGAACTCGTTAGTACGGATGTGAAGAGTTTGGGGTCTGTGTAGTATGGGAGCAGAAAAGGGCAATAAGCGACGATCAGCATGATAATACCCAATCACCGAGCCAAATTAGGCCGATCGGGAGACGAACATACGGCACCCTGCGAAGATTCGTGACGGAAATGAATCGGAGTGCCTTGCGGTGTGTTCCCGGCGATTTGAGAATTTTTCAGATCACGCCGGTGACTTTTTTAGTGCAGGGGTCCCGCCAACAAAACGCGGATTTCCCCCGGTAGAATTGGGTTAATATGGTATTTAATTCATCTATTCTGGCTACCGCACGCATGAATGTGTTTCATTTCCCTGATGGGTCCACCCTTCGTCAATGCTACACCGTAGTCCTCTTAATCATGTTTTGTGCGGTTCACAATACGAAAATCAGGTGTCGTGGCTAAAAGTGTTGATAGGACGGCATTCTGAACCGCACACAAGGCGCTTGTGTGCGGTTCAGCGGTGGGCACCGCGTCGATCAGATCCCGCGGGATCGCTGCCATTTTCCTCTCTACCGGGAGACCACCGTCGCCATGGCGGAGGCGGTTCTATCATCATTGTCGCCAAGAGGACCGTGGTGGCCGTGGCGACGTTAATATCGATGGATTGTGGGGATCGCCGCCCAAATCTTGGACGCCCGTGTTCTGTAACGTGCATCAATGCACGTGCGTTATGTTTATGACAAGATTGTGAGAGCAACTGGAGGAAACCCATCATGATAAAACATCTCGCGTTAGGATCACTCGTCCTCTTGGGCGGCACACTGCTCGCAGGCTGTGGTGTCAGCGGGCATCTTTCCGCTACGCCGACCGGCAACGGAAATTACAATGTATCCGGTACCGTCCATACTAGTGGTGTACCCACCTCTTCAAGCCCATCGTCGAACCCGCCACCGGCATCAAATACGTCTTCAAATCCTCCTAGCTCATCGGCCATCGTCCAACCCTCCACGAACGTCTCAATATCTCCCAGTGAGCCAGAGTCGAGTCCCGTGTCGACAACGATTGCGTTGCCGCGTGACGCGAGTCAATGGCCGCCGGTTGTCCGAACGGCGCTCACGTGGATTTCGCATCATGACGTCGGCATCGGGGATATAAGCTTACCACTGGAGGGCCCCCGATGGATTCCATCGGGCGTCTTATCACCGATGGCGACCAGCACTGTTGGTCGCCAATATTCCGTAGGACTGTGGAATACGACTACTGCCTTGGCCGTCGTCAACAGTCCGTCCTTAAATCAAGATAAAACTGCATCGGCCGCGATTGCAGGATGGACAATCGACGCAGGTGGATCCTCACAGTCACATCCCCTGACATCTCTTGAAGGCGTGAATGGATTCTGGTCTGCTCCGCACGGATCGGAAACCGCTGTCAATCTGGGGCACGGTATCATTGGAAACTATTACGCGTACGGCGAATTCCATTCGGGTGTAATCAACGGGGAATCAAACACGGTCCGGCATTTGATCGTATGGCATGAGGGACAATGGATCTGGGAGGTGGGCCAAGGTAGTGAATCAGCCGATCAAATGATTGCCGAACGCCTCGTATCCTATTTCCACCAAGCTCTGCTGCCGCCCGGTCCAGGCGTCGGAGTGGTTATTAACTTGCACCAAAAACCACTGACCCGAATGGACTGGTCCCCAAAGGGACCCGAAATCACAGTGCACTTGTCGGATAGCATCCCATCGCTGGCTAATCCTATCGATACAGCGCACATGGCAGTGTCTTGGCAGGGATGAACAGTTTTTGTAATGCGATGACATCCCAAGACACACAGAAAGGCCGCCTAGTTATATCGAGCGGCCTTTCTGGTGATGTGCGTTTACCAGCCAGCAGCACTGGCTTGATCTGCGGCCGTATTCCCAAGAGAGTAACTATCTGCAGCTGTTGCACCGTCTGCGTTAATGTAGCCGTAAGCAGGCGTTGAATCCCATTCCGAAAAGCTGCTGAACGATTCGCACGAAAGGCCTAAACTACTACATGCATTGTTGATGGCCGTTACGCGGGCCACCCACAGCAATCACGCAAATACTCGAATCTTGTGTGGAGCGGGCAGCGAAATCCGCATCGGACGTCACAAGAGGCTGGTAGTATCCAGCATCATACTGGTTGATATCGATTTGAAGCGAACTAATCGTGTCAATGGTATCATAAGCCAAGAGAACGATTTGCCGACCGGTGCTATTGAGCCCATAGGGAGTCGACCGAAGAATGCGAGTCGTCGCAAACGTTGGCACGGTTATATTGGTGCCAGACCCACACGACGCACTCAAATAACGGTACTGAAGACCTGTCGGGCCCGTCACATAATAGGCTCCTTGATAATTCATCGAATCGATCGTATCGTAGGCATTGCCGTACGCTAGAAAGAGACTAGTCCAACCGTAGGCTGTTGCCGTGGGACACGCACAGGCCGATTGCTCGTTTATGCAGTTGCCATTATACCAGGAACTTCGGCTTAAAAGTCCCTGCCAATCGGTAACATTACAATCGTCACCTTGTTGATACCACCAAACACCTGCCGCAGCGTTGATAGGGTCGATGGCTTGGATTTGTGTACTTGAAGGAGTCGGTTGGCCTGTAGCATTATTCTGGGCCCAGAATTTTGTCTGAAACTCCGAGATTGAGGTTGGTTCCATCTGCAACCAATTATTCCCCGGACCTCCATCTTCAAGATTGCCTATTGCAAGAGGAATCGGTGACCGAACATTTAAAACCGCTGCTGCTCCGACAAGATAATCCGCCATTAATTGCCATGCTGGCCCTTGAGCATAGTAGCTAGCTAACGTATCGGCCTGATCGTATTCGGTGTACGCACATGCAAACACAGTGGACATTATAAAACACCCTTTCCTGTTGTAGTATTTGACCTTACCGGTCTACTAAGGTAAGAGACAAATCTGCGGAAAAAGCGGACAGGGTGGGCGCAATAAATTTTTTCATTGATGCAGATCCTCATGATATTGCTGCATAAGATAATCGCGGAGCACCGATAAAACGATGTGGTGATGCTGAAGTTCTTCCTCCAATGCTGATGAACACCCGCCGGTGGTATCCCACTGCGCACAACACACGAGGATGGCTCTATGTTCCTGCCGACACGCGTGCCGAAGGTCTTGTTCAGAAATCATGGGTCTCGCCTCCTAAACCGCAAATTTGTTGAAGAATCTGAGGGGGATGCGTCTGCAGCGCGAACCATAAGGTCACGCGGAGTTCTTGGTGTAAATCGGCAGAGTCCGCAGCCATTCTCGTCCACGATTGATAGCGGCTCATTTGAGGGGTCAATTGTGGCAGCAGCGCTTCGAAGGCGTCCGCATTCCCCGCGCAAACCTGACAGAGGGCTACGAATAGGGGCACTGACTCCGGATACGCCGGATCGCCCGACGCACCGTCCGATCGGTGCAATGCAGAGCCTGAGCCGTTTCCTTTTGCGTCCAACCGTGATTGATCGCCTGAAGAATGGCTTGATCGCGCGGCGTTAATTGCCGCAAACAGTGAGCCATCCACATCGACACCGCGATGTCGGAATCGGTGGAATGTGGATCCGCGTGCTCCCATAAGACTTCCTCCTTTTCTCTTGGTTCCAATGCCACCTCCGAAGCATGCTGGTGGCGTTGGTCTATAAACCAACGCACCGCCGCACGTCGCAACACCGTCTGAATCCACGCTCGCACTTGCCGCTCTTCGACGGTCATCATGAGGATCCTCCTGGCCTCAACATCAGGGTTCCACTGAACAGACCGCCCAGAAACACGATGATTTCCGCAACGCCTTTCATGCGTGTCCACATTCCTCTCGGATGTCGATAGATTGAGCGTACACCGCGAATCTGACACGAACCTGGCAATAACCTGCACCTTATCTGCACCTTATCTGTCATTGGGTGCTGTTATCTGAATAGAACAGACAATCCGATCAATGAGAGGAGGGTCGCTGCGCGTCTACGCCAGAGGGTAATAACAAGACATATCCGACATCCCGCCGGGTCAGGAGTACCTGGGGGTGACGCGGATCGGGTTCGATGGCCCCACGAATTCGATGCATATGCCGATAAAGGT
This sequence comes from Sulfobacillus sp. hq2, assembly GCF_002903155.1. NCBI lineage: Bacteria > Bacillati > Bacillota > Clostridia > Eubacteriales > Clostridiales Family XVII. Incertae Sedis > Sulfobacillus > Sulfobacillus sp. hq2. Next base: position 30,265 of record NZ_NWUL01000018.1, read on the forward strand.
CTGAAGGCGCATGCCAATCTTCTTGAGGCCACCCCACCCTGAGGAGGGTCGCATCCGGAATCAGGCGCTGGGGATGGTCTACCAGGTAGGCCAGCAGATGCCAGGTGCGCGCTGGTAGAAACACGGTCCGATGATAGCGGAGCACGATCTGTTGGTCGCGATCAATCGCAATCGCGGGCGTAATGACAATGAGGGAAGGGTTTTCGGACATCTCGCGTCCTCCTTCAATCCGGAAACGTTCGACGGAAGACATCCGCAAGCGCAGTCTGGCGCCGATCAGGGAGTCCGGCTATCCTCCCGCAGGGAGAGGACCCGTGACTTTGCGACCCCGCCTTGCGGCGGGTGTGCCATTTTTTGTCATATACTGAAGATAACGCCGGGCCGAGGGGACAAGTTACCGCTAGGCGCCAAACCCTGTCCCGTCTTCTTGACATAACGCCCCCTTCCCGGACCCCGTGCGCCTCTTGGATCCGTTAAGAGAAGTCAGGAGACTCTGTGCACGGACGCGATTTATCGTTATACTAGTATGACATAAGATAAGGAGGTGCTGTGCGATGTTTGCCGTCCGTTTGCCCCCGGATATCGAAACGCGATTGGAGGAACTGGCCAGAAAAACCGGTCGGACCAAAAGCTATTATGCCAAGAAAGCCATTGCCGACTTCCTCGAAGCTGAGGAAGACTATCTTCTGGCTATGGCCCGCCTTGAAGAACATCACCCACGCATCGGATTGGAAGCCATAGAACGTGAACTCCACCTGGACCGTTGAGTTTGATGCCGCAGCGCATCGCGATCTCCGGGCATTGGATCCCACGATTCAGCGGCGCCTCGTGCAATTCTTGCGCACCCGTGTTGCCGGGCTCGACTCGCCCCGGGCCTTAGGCAAACCCCTCAAGGGGGAAAAAACCGGACTGTGGCGCTACCGGGTGGGGACGTACCGGATCATCTGTCTCTTAGAGAATGACCGCCATGTCGTGGTGGTGGTGGCCATTGGCCACCGCCGCGAGGTGTACCGCTAAAGAGGTTTTGGGTATCATGGGCCCCCCTCCCCGGAATCTGCGGTGAATTGCCCCCAAAGCATTCCGAAAGGATGTGTGTGTCGCAGTGGGCTCATTCGGATCTTGCAGGAGTTGGCACCATTTCGACCGGTGTGGCGCATAAGGGCGGATCGTCGCGTCTTTTGCGACGCCGCTTTGCTACACTGAAGACGATCTATATTAATAAAAAGCAGGTTATGGGGTCTGTGTAGCAAATGGAGCAGAAAAGGGCAACAAGGTTCGTATGATAATCTAAGGCGCATAACTTCACCATGTAAAGAGACCTTCGTGATCCAGATCTGCGTTTTGTTGGCCGGACCCCAAAAAGGTCTGGGCTCGGGCTAGAGTTCGAGCTCGTCCTCCTGGCTCTTAGGGGGATGCGAGGGCTTGCGGTCTTGCGCTCGCCGTGCACGCATTGTGGCGTCGCGTTGGGCAGTCGCTCGGCGTTCGGCCTGGAAGTCTTGGAGAGTCGGATTGAGCTGCTCCATAAACCGCGTGAAGACATCTGGTGTGCGCCAATCGGCAACACGCTGCGTAAGAATGCGGGAGCTCAACGTTCGGGCCTCCGCGACCAGCTGACGACGAAAAGTCGTCTGGGCCCAGGCGGCGTGCTGGCGATTGGCCGCATTGAGACTGACAAGGGTCGCAAGGGTGCCGATCGTGCACGCTTCGGCTAGCGCTGTCCGCGTCTGTTCCACGTGCGGTTGCAGAGCCTGCCAGGCGGTGTCCTCAGTCTGAGAAGCCCGCTGATAGCGCTGGATGCGCGCATGATAGGCCTCTGCGTCTTGTCGGAAACTCGCTAAGTGTTTTTCCTTGTCGGCCACCTGCTGGCGGGCCGCGCGCAGCCGATCCGCATGAAAAATCCGTCCGAAGAACGTATTGACCTGCGCCAGATCTTTTTGCGCTTGCGTCACTTGTTGCTCCCAATGCTGCACGACGCCATCATAATCGCGCGCGCGATCCACCTGGGCGGCGAGGGCCGTAAGCGGCGCCCCGTCCGCATCGCGCCATTGGGCGGCAAAAGCCGCAGCGGAGTCCGGAACCTGCGCCAGAGACAGCACGAGGGGATCGACGGCTAACGCCTGCAAGGCCTGCGTGAGCGCGCTGCCCAGGGGCATATGCTGCTGCTCTAACCGGTGTAGAGTGGCGATTTCTTCGGGGGTCCAGCCATGCTGGCGACGCGCCTGATCGCGGTGCTCCTCCACCTCCTGCTGAAGCAGGTCGCGCTCAGCGCGGACCGCAGCGAGATCCTGTCCCAAGAGACTACCGGGACTGGCGTATTTGACCCGCGACAAAAATGATAATTTTAGCCATAATGGTGTGGAAAAGGAGCTGACGCAGGTGATACGAGTTAATCCCGAACTGACCGACGATCAATTGCTACGATTATTTGATAAAGGGACACTGGGCCAATGGACCCCCGACGCTATTGAGTGGGGGGATTTAGATCGCATTACGCCTGACCTGCGCCACGCTATCGCCCAGGTGCTGACGCCTGTCTATTTGGGAGAGCAAACGGCGATGTACGGGGTCAGTGCGGTACTGCCGGATATGCTAAGCCATGGACATCATGAGGAAGCCTTATACCTCAGCAGTATGGGCTTAGATGAGGGACGTCATTTTCGCAACTTACACAAACTCTACCACATCTTTCAGGAAGAGCCGGCAAGCCGCCACCGCATTCCCGAGATGTTTCGATATCATGCCCGGCTTCTGAGTCATAAAGATTCCACAGAGTGGATCTGGGGCATATTAATTAGCGATCTATTTGCCAAACACTTTTATGGCGGCCTATTTCAGCGTTACCCTGATACCGTGGTCGGACGGCTATCGCGCCGAACCCTTAAAGATGAGGCTCGCCACCAAGCATTTTCCGAGCGGTATCTGGAAAAAGTTCTGCCAACCATGGACTCCGAACATAAGGCACAGCTCATTGCCCTGCGCGATGATCTCTTCCGAACCATGGAGGCCATTGGCCATCGACTGTACGATTCGATGATGGTACTGGATTGGAAACCTGAAGACTTTTTACATGATTTATCTCTCGATACTGAAAGGTGGGTTAAACGCTTGGGCATTGAGACCGGAGTATAATCCGGTCTCTTTTTTATCGACCGCACAACCTCCTCCGCAGGGATTTGCCATACGAGAACCTTTCACGCTAGGGTACAATACGAAGAGGAGGGGTCTCATCATCATGCCAATACCACAATCATTGCGCCAATCCATCACCCACGTTCGCCGCCACCATTACCAAGGGGGCCAATGGTGGGCCGAAGAGGTTGAAGTCGTCAGGGAAGAGGCTTTAACTCTCTTTGTCAATGGACATGAGTTTGTCACAATGGTAGTGACACCTACCGATTTAGAAGAGCTTGTGACGGGTTTTCTTGCCTCAGAAAATTTTATTTCCCGGGCTGACGCCATCACGGTCTTCCAACATCATCCGGGTACCCAACAAATTTGGGTGAGAGTCCCGGGTCTCGACCCCACCCGTATCACGCAAACCGGAACGCGCTATCTCAGCAGTTGCTGTGGGCGAGGACGTCCAGGGTTTTATTTCATTGAGGATGCTAATATCAGTCCCTTAGTGGTCGAGCCCTTGTCGCATCCGCTTACTGCCGAGGCGATGACCACATTATTTGAAGAATTTAGCCAGTGGACACACCAACAGCATTCAGGAGGATTGCACGCCGCCGGATTGGCCTACGGCGCAACACTGTTGACGATTCGCACCGATGCTGGACGTCATAATGCCCTGGATAAACTCTATGGGTATTGTCTACGCCAACAAATTCACCTTTCGGACAAGGCTATCGTGTTTTCAGGCCGCCTGTCGTCCGAAGTTATTCTTAAAGCAGGACGCATGGGCATTCCCTTAATCATTTCCAATGCCGCGCCAACCAATCTCGGCATTGAACTAGCGGAAACGCTGGGGATTACGGCGGTCGGCTTTGCTAGAAACCACGAACTCAGCGTTTATAGTCATCCGGAGCGCATTCTCCCATTTTAGTTGAGGGCCTACGCGCTAAATAGTACAAACCCGCATCACAAACCTATGCGGTCGGTTGCCCGTTATCCCGTGAAGCGTACCGCCGATCACTTTTTTAAGAAAGCCCTCACTCCTAACCTTCGATAATCGTGTCGTCAAATCCCAAGCGTCGCGCGAAGGTTGTCATGAAGCGAACGCGATCGACCCCAACGGCCACGTCAATGTTCGGGCGCAATGGCAACCATTCTCGTCGGTCTACAACTGTCATTCCCCGTGTCAACGTTCCATACCGCTCAATATCCACCGCGTAAGGAATAGTGTCGCACAAGTCGGGCTCTTCTGCGAGTGCCACCGCTAACGGGTCGTGCAGTGGCGCTGTCCGGTCTCCTATAAGACGGCCAGGATTATAGGCGCCCAAATAAAAGTCGACAGCCCCTTTCAGCATGGCAGCATACGGACGACGCGGGTCGAGCGTCTCTAGCATCGCGTCACTAATCCGCACTTGCATCGTCACGTCCAAGCCCACCATCGTGATAGGCATGCCAGAGTGAAAGACAATCCAAGCGGCTTCCGGATCTCCCCAAATGTTCGCTTCCGCCACCGGGGTGACATTCCCCCCTACAAAAGCCGCTCCGCCCATAATCACCAACCGTTTCACACGCCTGACCATCTCGGGATGCGCCGTTAAAGCGGCCGCAATGTTCGTCAGTCGCGCCGTAGCGATGAGAACAATCTCTCCGCTAAGTTCTTGGGTGACCTCACCGAGATACTGGACTGCGCTCTGGGCTTGCACTGCGATGCCTTGTGGTGTGAAGGCATAGCCTCCGAGCCCATCCGTACCATGAAACGCTTCCGCCGACGGCTCCCACTGACCGACTAAGGGGTGGGCAGCTCCTTGATACACCGGCGCTCCCCGTTCGGCTAGGCTCACAACCGCCAAAGTATTTCGCGTTGTGGTCTCAACATCGCCATTACCAAAGCACGTAGTAATCCCCCGAACATCCAAGCGGTCTGAGGCCAGCGCGTATAACAACGCTAATGCGTCGTCAATCCCCGTATCGACGTCCAATACCACTGGCATCTTCTGCATAAATTCCGTCCTTCCCCATCCTTAAGATACCCTTATTGTACCATCCCCCACTTAGCCCTTGCCGAATCCTGTCTTCGTGATCACGGATATTGTTTGTCCCGGACCACCAGCGCCAGCGCGCGTGCCAAATCATTAACCGCATATCGTTCTTGCGCCAAGGTATTGTATTGCCCACCCACTTCAATCAGTAAATCTCCAGGTGCCAACTGCTGATTGTAGCGGTAAGGTACCATATCGATGCCATCCCCCTCTAAAATTCCCGGCGCTATCGCCGCCAAATGATGGGCAACATGGATGGCCAATTCAAGATTTTGATGCCAATAGGGATTCGGCAATAATTTATTGCTCCCGACAATCAATAAAATGCGTGCTGTTGACACCCCATGGATCTTCGCCGTTGTTTCTGCCAAGGGTTTTTCACTACGATGAATATCGACAAGAATGTGAACCGTAGGATACCAGCGAAGCAACCGCTTCGCTGTGTGATATGACTCATTATAGCTTGGCAGTAACCCTTGAGACATGTTGTCTACCCGAGACTGTACCACCGCGACCCCTTGACTATGCAAATCCTGTGCCAGCCACCAACCGACTTGCACCACGGTTTTAGACCAGTCAGTGGAATAAGCCGTGGGCGCATTTTTTGGCAAGGACGGCCAGAACGATTCGTGACTGTGCGTTTGATAAATGCCCACGATGGGCTGTTTTCCCAATTCTGCCCACACCCTTTGGTGATCACCCGGCAATCCGGGTTCAACAGCATCTTGCTCTTTGAGCCGGGGAACGCCAGTCGCAGTCCGCGACGGTAAGTTTGGAAGAGATACGGTGGCCAACGCGGGAATTTCCATTCGTAAAATGCCCGTCAAACTCGTGAGGCGCACCCCCGAAATATCTGCCAATGCCGTCATAATCACCGAACGCACGTGCCACACGGTGGAACGGGGCGAAGCCTGCGACAAGCGCGACAAAGGTATTCCGTCCTCAATCCATGTGAGAAATGAGGAAGAACTGCCCTGCCATGCATGCAGCGTCCGGTCCAACCATGACGTTTGGCGCGGTGTTCCAATAGGACCCGTGACCGGAACCGCCGCGCCCGTGCGGGCTGGGACTTTGATAAAAATCAACGCCGCCATCACCAACACCATCCCGTAAAGAGACAAGCTCGTCCAAGGAAACTGTTTAGGAAGAAAGGGACGAAAGTTCTCTTGAGGGGGCGCGCCAGCCAAAGGCAGACGCCTTTTCCAGCGAGCGGCTCTCCCAGGCTTTCTCGAAGGTTTGGACCATTTGAACCAGATAATGGCCGGACGTCGCCGGCGAGATGGCCGCGGCATACTTTCCCTCCTTTGCGATGATGATATGTATGGTAAATCATGGAGAAATAGACCAGCTTTGGGAAAAATTGCTGGGAAATCCGCGTGAAAAAGTTTTCGCGCTCGACCTGCCATGCTCGCTTTACCCCATGTCAAGGCCATGCTATAATCAAACGTCAGGAGGTATAGGCGTGGCTAATATTAAGTCTGCGAAAAAGCGCATTAAGCAAACCCAGGTGCGCACGCTCCGCAACAAGATCCGAAAGACGATGGTTCGAACGGCGGTGCGTCGATTTGAGGATGCTTTAAATCGCAATGATTTAGAAGCGGCCCAGTTGGCATTGCGTTTCTGCTATGGCCGATTGGACCGAGCGGCCCAAAAGGGTGCGATTCATCGCAACACAGCCGCACGCAAGAAATCACGGCTGGCACATCGATTGAATAAGGTTCGTCAGGCATCCGCCTAATATGGGAAAAACCCCGTCGGTTCGGGGTTTTTTTCTTCCCTCGCCAGAAGGTCTTGTTTTTCACCGTGCCAGCAAAGCCAGATAGCTTAATAGCCACGATTCCGCGTCACCATAACCCGATTTCAACGCGCGGTCAATAAACGCGGCCCGTTCTAAAAACTTTTCAATCTCTTGGCGCGTCCAGTACTGGCTATATTGCCACAATTTTTTGGCCGGAAATTCCTTAAGCCCTTCTTGGCGAGCAAATTCCCCGACCCCCTGCCCCTTTTGCTTGGCGCTCAGCACGTGGTTGAGTTGAATCAATTGGCGCACTGCCACAATAAAGAGCAACAAAGGCGCCTTGCCCTCTTTCAACAACTCCTGAGCCTGCTTGATAATCAACCCGGTTTGACGCTGTACCAGCGGGTCCGTCAGACGCCATAATTGGGTGTCATGGGGCAACGGTGGGACAAATGCGGTAATAGCCCCTTCGTCCCATGTTCGCGATGGATCATAGAGCGCCATCTTATCGAGTTCATAGATCACCTGTTGAGCACCGCGTGTTAGCATCTCTGCTAGCAAATCCATAGCATCCGAAGTCACACGTAGATGGCGCTTCTTGGCTTCTTGCGCGACAAAGCGACGAAAAACTGCCGGAGCCAAGGGTTTCAATTCAATCGTTGCTTGCGGGCCAAATATCTTCGCTGTCTGCACCGATGGCTTCTTATCCCAGATCACTAGCAACACATCCGGATCGGCCGAACGCCGATACGCTTCCAGTTGGGCATCGCGCTTCGCCCAAGTCCCGTCCCTGACGACGACCATGCGGCGCGTACTGAAAAACCCGTTCGTGCGAAGGGCCAAATCCACTTCTGTCCATTGGGTCACCCCCTCCAGCACCACATAGCCCTCCGCATAAGCCTCACCCAAAAACCACTGGCGCGCCTTATCGAGCCACCGCTTTGCCCAAAATTCTAAGTCTCCTGTCAGATAATAGCTTTGGCCCATGCTCCCATGTTCAACGAGGGCCAGTCCTTCAAGGATGTCCACCGTCTTGACCTTCTTCCTTGCATAAAGGCTCTCAATAGTGGCCACATTGTACCAGAGAAGCGCAGCACAGGAAAACACCAGGAAATTTCTTTAGGAGGATCTCTGCCATGTGGCCCTTTTCGACTCGCCATTCCCGCCCAGGTCCTAAGACATCCCCCAACCAGAAACCTGTGGTGAAAAACCATCTAGGGGGAGCCCCCCGTAAGCCGTTTCCTGCCGAAACGCTGATGGAGACCATGAAGACCGCCCAAGAGAGCCTAGAAGGAATCTCCGGAGTCGATATCGGCTTGGTCCAGGATCTCATTACGGAGACCAAAACCTTTAGCAAGCAGCTGGAGACCTTGGTTCACACCGTCAGGCAAAGCCATGGAGCGACGCAATCGGTGGATATTTATAATGGCAGCGTAGAAGATGCCTATAACTACTTAAAAAATACCGTTGGCCAGTCCCCGGACATCAATATTCGGCGTTTTGTACTCGGACGCACCCAGCAGATTCCGGCCGTGTTGGTCTTTAATGATGGGTTGGCGGATAATCAGATGATCGATCAAGATACCATTGCCTTAATGCAGCGGTATGAAGATGCGGAATCGCTCAACATGTCCGGGTCGGCGATTCATCAGTTCGTCCATGACTCCATTGTTGCGGTCGGCCATGCGACAGCTGAAAACAAATGGTCTAAGCTGCTGCCGAAAGTGATGGGCGGCAATACCTTAGTCTTTATTCAAGGCGCCGCATCCGTCCTGGTGCTGGATACCGTTAAGTATCCTGCGCGCGGCATTGAGCGACCCGAAACCGAGCGCGCCGTAAAGGGTCCCCAAGAATCGTTTAATGAGGTTGTCTTGACTCAAATGAATCTCATTCGTCGTCGTATTAAGAGTCCCAAACTGCATTTTGACAAGCTTACGATTGGCAGACTGACGCACACCATGGTGATTATTGCCCATATTGAAGGCCTCACAAATCCAGAACTGGTCATGGCCGTAAAACGGCGTCTGCGCGCAGCTAAAGTCGATTCCTTGCAATATTCGAGCACGTTAGGGTCATTTCTATCCACCCACCCAATGTCGCTCTTCCCGCAAGTCCGCTCGACGGAACGAGTGGATATCATTGTCCGTGACCTGCTGCAAGGCAAAGTCTCGATTTTGGTGGACAATACGCCATTTGCTTTAGCCGTGCCATCAACTTTTATGGATTTTTATCAAACCACCGACGATTACACCGTCAGTTTTTGGACCGCTAGCATGGAACGGCTTGTACGGTTGTTCGGATTGTTCGTCGGCCTTCTTCTCCCCCCACTCTATGTCGCATTTGTGTCGGTAGACCCCAACTTGCTGCCGCTGAAACTGATTATGACCATTGCCGGTTCGCGTGAAGATATTCCTTTTCCGCCATTATTGGAAGTCCTCATCATGTGGGTCATTATTGAAGTGCTGCGCGAGGCTGCCATCCGCCTGCCCAAAGGGATGTCAACCACCTTGGGCACGGTCGGGGCCATTGTCGTAGGGACGGCAATTGTTAACGCCGGAATCGTCGACAATTTAATGATTGTTATTATCACCCTGACCGCACTAGGGCTTTTTACCTCCCCCGTTTATGAAATGGCGACCCCTTGGCGCATTTTGTTTTGGGTTTTGGTCTTTGCATCCTATATATTCGGCCTTTATGGCATCGTTCTCATCCTTCTTATTATTATTACCCATCTCGTCAGCCTCGAGAATTTCGGCGTGCCCTATCTATCTCCCTTTGGTCCAATTCGAATTCGCGACCTGAAAGACACATGGATCAAATTTCCTCCATCAATGCTTGCTAAACGGCCTACGTATTTGCGTACGCTCGATTTGCGCAAATGGCGCAAGCATATTCCCCATCCGATGAAAAGTCCCCAACTTTATAGTACGCAACAAGAAAGGTTAGACGATGAATAAGATCTTGCGCGTAACCGTACGGGTTATGGCCATTCTCGGATTGTTAGTAAGTTTGTCAGGTTGTTGGACCAATCGGCCTGTGGATGAACGCGACCTTGTTTCCACCCTGGGCTTGGAAAACGGTCCACCCAAAGCCCCGCTGAAAATGATCTTCGAATTCCCCACACCGGCCGCGTTGCTAGACTATGCCGCTCACAAAGGCATTTCCGCCAAAGAACATCCGGTTTCAGACATCATTGGCGAGGGACAAACGCTCCCTCAATGCTTTAATCAAGGGCAAGGCCAAGTCTCTCACGATTTGTATTTGGGACAAATTCAACTCGTCGAAGTAGCCCAGAAATTGAATCCCGCCATATTCCATGAAACGCTGTTGGAACTCACGCGAGTCGGTGAAATGGACCTCACGCCATACATTTTCGTGTCGCCCGATCCTCTTAAGGAGGTAATGCAAGCAGAAACCGATCAGGCCCAATTTCCCACCTTGTTTTACTCGTCGCTGTTCAACTGTGCGCATTGCCAAACTATTAATTTAGGCGTCAAATTGTGGCAGTTCGGCGCAGACGCTGCCACCCCGGGAATCGATCCCCATTTGCCCTATGTCAGCTTGGACCCTAACACCCATACCATTGTGACAGATCGTGTTGCCTTATATCGTCATTTTCAATTTGTGACGGCTTTATCACCGCAACAAACCCAAGATTTTGGTTTATTAGAAGGGTTAGCCAATAAAGTGAGTATCTTTATACCCCAAGGACGCATTAGTCTACGCTCCATCCATGGGGAGGCCCATCTACGCACAGCCGTCGTTCACGGGAAAGTTCATGCCACTTTTCTGGTCAACGTCACCAGTACATTATCGGGAACCTCCACGATTACCCAAAGTCCAAACGTGAACGCCGCGATTGCTGACAAGGTCTCTAAAGTATTGGCCCAAAGCTGCTTGCAGGTGATTCAATACACACAGAAAGAAGATGTCGATCCATGGGGTGTCGGGCGGATGCTTAACTGGCAACACCCCCACACCTTCCTGAAATTTCGCCATTGGCACCAAGAGTACCCCAAGGTGGCCGTCAGCGTCAAAGTCAACATGCATGTGTATAAGCTGGGCAATATCAAGTAGGAGAAAGAAGGCCTTTATGCATAACGCCAATAATCGGTTGCCTCGGATTTCAGGATTGCAATTTGGTACCATGGTGACAGCAGGTTACATGGCCATGGGCGTCTTTTATTTCCCGCGTGAACTTGTAACCTCGGCCGGTCGCGACGGCATTTGGGGATTATGGTTAGATGGACTGGTCACGTTCATTCTCATGGCCCTGAGCTTCAAAATGAGTCGCCTCGTCCCCAATGAAACCTTCGGCCAATTTTCATCACAAATCTTATCGAAGCCCGTAGGCTTTCTGGTTGGACTTTTTACCATTGCCTACCACATGTTATTGGCCATTGTTATGGTTGTTCAATTTACTTGGTTAATGGACAATGATTTTTTGCCGGGCATTCCCACCTGGGCAATTAAATCTTCTTTAATGATTGCCAGTGTGTATATGGCGTGGTTCGGTGCCGCAGCCCTTGGACGCGTATTGCAAACGGGCTACATTCCCATGGTCGTTTTGTCTATGGCCACGATTGGCCTAGCCGGGACATTAATCCGGCATCCCATCTTGTTGCTCCCCCCCGGCAATATTCAATTATTGCCGTTATTGCAAGGAAGCTACCGCCAATATTTTATTTTCATTGGCTTTGAAGTCAGTATTACGCTCTACCCTTTCATGCGCCAAGAGGAGCGACAAGCTGGGGAGCGGTATGCGTATGGTGGGCTGGTGGTCATGATGTTGATTCTCACAGCTATGTATGAGGTGTGCATGGCCACGTATGGGCCTGCCTATATTCCACTGCTGCGCTGGCCCATCGTCACACTCATGCGCACGGTTGAAATCTCGGGATTCTTTATTAACAAGTGGGGCAGTCTGGTAATTGTGCTTTGGACGGTGGCCGTGCTTGGATTTATGGCCGTGCGGCTATGGTGTACTGCCCACGACCTGGCCACATTGTTTTTTGTCCATGCAACCAGCGCTTACCCCTACTTATTGCTACCTAGCGCCCTTGTCATCTGGGTTTTAGCCATTTTGGTCCCCAATGCGGCGGTGAGTGATTACATGACGCAGACCTTTTTAATCCCTGGCGGCCTGCTCTATCTCACCCTGACGCCGTTGCTTGTGCTCACAGTCGCTTTTTTTCGCAAAAAGCGCGTGCATCAACTGCGCGTGAGCAGCGAAGATCCGACTACCCCGGGTCTAAAATAGCTTCGTCATTAGGATAAGGGAGGGTTACGGTAATCGCCGTTCCCTGCCCTTTTTCCGTCGTGACCTGCACCACCCCACCATGGCCTTCAGCCAACTGCTTAATAATCAAAAGCCCCAAACCGTGTCCATGCGCCTTCGTCGTACGCCTCTTGACAAACAAGGTCTCCATCACCTCATCGGGCATCCCTGGTCCATTATCGGCAATGACCAGATGCTGTCCGTCCACATCGCGGTGCATGGAGACGGTAATGATCCCAGGCCCAGAAAACGCCTCGACCGCATTTTTCAGGGCGTTAATCAAAATCTGCTCAAGACGGTCCGGGTCCCCAAACACCCGGTCTTGTGCATTAAGATCCACGTGCAGTTCCACGGTATGTTCACGTTTCTCGCCCGCTTGGGCTATCGTCCATGCCTTTTCGACTAACGAAGCGACATGACACCACTGCTTATGCAGCTCCGTACTGCGCGACAAGGACATAAAATCGGCCGTCATCCGCGACAAACGGTCCACTTCCGCCATGGCGCGGTCGAGATAGTCGCGAACTGGCCCCGGTGGCAGCTGCATTTGAGCCAGCTCGATGTAGCCGCTAAGCGCTGACAAGGGATTACGCACCTCATGCATCATCGCAGAAGCAAATTGCACCGAAATGCGATCGTTATCAATGATGGGGACGGGAATCGCTTCCAACATGACCCAAGGGTAATGGGCATGGACCCGAATCTCAAATCCCTCCCGCGCCAATGCGAAGAGCGTCCGGTGTCCCCGCCGCATCGCCACGTGCCATGGTGGTAGCCAGTCAACGGCATTCCAATAGGCATTGGCCGTCTCTAGACCTAAAACATTCCGAGCCACCGCATTGACTAAGATAAAATGACCATTTTCGGCCACAGCAAGGCCTGTCTCTAAAAAATCTCCAGCCAACCCGGATAAATTGTCAGAGGCCCACACTAAATAGCCCTCGATCGACCCTGTCAGGGAGTGAACGGGTTGACTCTGCAAAAGCACTTCCACACCCGAGAAGAGTTTTACCGACGCAAACGCCTTCGCTGTACGACTTCTTCCAATTAGCGCTAACAATCCCTTGCGTGTGTCTTGACTGAGATCTAGCCAGTCCGCCAAGCGATTTTTCCAAATAATTTCTTTGGTGGTCGAGACAAAAATCAAGGGCACAGGTAGATTTTCCAAAACCTCCTTGCGCACCATAAAATCATTGGTCAGATGAATATGAGGCAAAATATGAAAAGTATGCGGCACGCTGAGGCATCTCCCGTCGTCAAGCAATCACGATGCAAAAGGCATCTCTATGGTATTGGTGTTATACGACAGTTCTTGGCAAATCTCCTGCCCGTTTGGGCAAGATTTTGACGAATTCTGTTAGGATCGCGCGATATCAAGCCATAAAAATTCTGCCATTTCATGTAAACGGTAAGCCTGCAAGATATTTTACGCCAGAGGACATACTATGCGCGGAGGTGACGCTTATGCTTATGCGTTGGGATCCCACTGATGTGGATCATTTCCGTGAAAATATGTCACGGATGTGGAGTCAAGTGCGAGACGACTGGAACTTGGACAACACGCGGCCGCGAACCCATTTGCATCAAATTGAAAATGGCTACATGGCCGAGTTTGAGTTGCCCGGTGTAAACCCCGATAATGTCAATATTGAGGTGGATGACCAATCCATCAGCGTTAAGGGGACATTCCCCGCCTCGCCGCTCGAGAATGACAAGCGTGCAGGCGAAGAGTTTCACGCAGTCATTGGATTTCCTACAGAAGTCGATCCCGAAACCGCCCAAGCTGATTATACCTATGGCCTCTTGCGGGTCACTGTGTATAAGGCCACGGGACGGCGTAAACGGATCAGCATTAACGCTCACTAATCCACAACCAACAAAATAGAAGGCCCTGTGGGCCTTCTATTCTTTCGGGGGCTTTTTATTCCGTGCCGAAAAAATTCCGGCCATCACTCCAATGAGCACCCCACCGATAGCTGGCTGCCATACGCCGCGTGGTGGCCCTACCCACAATATCGTGGATACTTCCGCCACAAGAGCCCCTAAAGCGGCCACGATCATGACCCACCCCATCGGTACCGGCCCTGTTGGTCGTCTGGCACGCACCACTATCGCGCCGACGATGGCCGAAGTGGCGGCGATAATGAGCGCTAGGGCCGTTCTCACCGGATCACCACGTTGACAAGCCTCCCCGGTATGGCAATGACCTTCACCAGGCTGTGACCCGCCACGAGCTCTTGAATTTTTTCGTCTTCCAGCGCCAGGTGTGAAAGCGTATCGGCATCCGCTGCGGTGGGCACCGTCATCCGACTCCGGACTTTGCCATTGATTTGCAACGCAATCGTGACCACATCATCCTTTAGCCAACGCTCCTCATACGTCGGCCACGCTGCCCAATGCACGCTTGATTCATGCCCTAAGGACTCCCACAACTCTTCGGCCAAATGAGGAGCGAAGGGTGCCAACAACCGCACAAGCACATCGAGCGCCTCGATCTGGGCCTGAGTCGGCACCATCTCTAAATCCTGATATAGGGTATTGGTCAATTCCATCAGCGTGCTAATGGCAGTATTAAATGCACGGCGGTCGCGGACATCCTCCGTAATCTTCTTAACGGCTCGGTGTACGGCCTTATTAATCTTTTCCTCCGACTGCTGCACCACATCCGGCGATACGGGTTGTTGGACCCTGGAGCGCACCACCAAGCGATAGACCCGCTGCAAAAAGCGGTAAGCACCCTCCACCCCTTGATGCGACCATTCAAAGTCCTTATCTGGCGGAGCCGCAAAGAGCATAAACACACGCGTGGCATCGGTTCCCCACTCTTGCATGATGTTCTCGGGGCTCAGGGTATTGCCCTTGGATTTCGACATTTTGGCGCCGTCATAGACGACCATGCCTTGGGCTAAAAGGCGGGAAAACGGCTCCGACACGGGAACTAGCCCTGCGTCATAGAGGACTTTGGTGAAGAACCGCGAGTACAACAAATGCAAGACGGCATGCTCTTTGCCACCAACGTACTCATCGACCGGCATCCAGTACGCCGCATCTTCTGGTCTAAAGGGCTCCTGGGCTTGCGGCGAGGTAAACCGGTAGTAATACCATGACGAGTCCACAAAGGTATCCATCGTATCCGTTTCTCGCCGCGCAGGCTGGTGGCAGATGGGACAGACCGTGTTGACCCAGTCTTCAGCACCTGCCAGAGGCGAGGCACCTTTTCCGGTAAACGTCACGTTTTCGGGCAGCAAGACCGGCAAGTCTTCTTTGGGCACAGGAACTGCTCCGCACGTCGGGCAATGGATAATTGGAATAGGAGCCCCCCAATAGCGCTGGCGCGAGATTAACCAGTCGCGCATGCGGTAACTTACCCGCACGCCCCCTTTGCCCCGGGCGTTGAGCTCCTCCGCAATGCGTTCTTTAGCCTGCTGGTTATCAAGCCCCGTAAATGGCCCGGAATCTACTAAGGTCCCCGGTCCTGTATACGCTTCTTCGGCCATAGTGTCTCTACCGGCCGATGTGATTACGGTTTTAATCGGCAATCCGTATTTTTTCGCAAACAAGAAGTCCCGCTGGTCATGTGCTGGCACTCCCATGACAGCGCCCGTGCCATAATCCCCCAAGACATAGTTGGCAATCCAAATGGGCACTTGCTCCCCTGTCAAGGGATGAATAGCATAAGCTCCAGTAAAAATTCCCCGTTTCTCGGTGTTCTCCGCCGTGCGCTCAATATCGCTGTGAATC
This sequence comes from Sulfobacillus sp. hq2, assembly GCF_002903155.1. NCBI lineage: Bacteria > Bacillati > Bacillota > Clostridia > Eubacteriales > Clostridiales Family XVII. Incertae Sedis > Sulfobacillus > Sulfobacillus sp. hq2. Next base: position 46,175 of record NZ_NWUL01000018.1, read on the forward strand.
CGCTCTTCCGCAATGAACGTCCGCACCTGTTCTTTTTCTGCATAGTCCGCGATCAATGCTTCGACAAGCGGATGTTCTGGGGCAATCACAATGTAGGTCGCCCCAAATAGCGTGTCTGGCCGTGTCGTGAACACCGCAATGGTGTGAGATGACTGCGCCACGTCAAAGACCACTTCCGCTCCAATGCTCTTGCCAATCCAGTTAAATTGCTGGACTTTAATTTCTTGCGGCCAGTCCAGCCCTTCCAAATCGGCTAACAAACGTTCCGCGTAGTCGGTAATGCGAAAATACCACTGCGTTAAATCCCGTTTGACGACAACCGAATCGCATCGCCAACAGAGCCCATCTTCCACCTGTTCATTCGCTAACACGGTTTCACAAGTCGGGCACCAATTAACCGCACCCGCTTTTTGATACGCGAGGTGGCGTTCAAAAAACAACAGAAACAGTTCTTGGGTAAACCGATAATATTCCGGTTCCGACGTTGTCACTTCACGCGACCAATCGAAAGACAAGCCCATTTGCTGCATCTGCTGTTTCATATAGGCTATATTGGCCAAGGTCGAAACCCTAGGAGGTACGCCATTCTTAATCGCTGCATTTTCAGCTGGCATCCCAAATGCATCCCATCCCATGGGGTGTAAAACGTTATATCCCGCCATACGCCGAAAACGTGCAATCACATCTCCCAATGTATAAACCCGCACGTGCCCCATGTGCAAATGGCCTGATGGATATGGAAATTGCTCTAAGCAATAGAACTTCGGCCGGTCCGAAAATTGCGTTTCATACAAACGAGCCTCTTCCCAAGCCTTCTGCCATTTGCTTTCCACCAACCTGACACTGTATCGATCGGGATTGTAAACGGTTTCGGCCGGAGTTTCGTCGGTCTTCATCATCTCGTGTCTCCTCCAATTAAAAAACGCCCCTTATTTCACGTAAGGGACGAGCGTTAACCCGCGGTACCACCCAACTTAGCACAACGATTGTGCTCTCTTTGACCAGCGGTAACGGGCTGAATCCGAGCTCTCCAGAAGCGAGAAGAAAAATAGGAGGGATCGGCTCACACCAACCACCGATTCTCTGGAACCCTGTCTACCTTTCCGGGATCTTCTCTCATAGAGCGTACGCAATATTCTCTCAGAGCAATATTACCGCGAATGGATTGCGAACGCAAACCCTCATACAACCCTAGAGGGAATTATTGGCCATTTAAAGCAGGAGTTTCAGGCGACGGCACGAAACTTATGGACAATGAGCGCTTGGAGGTTGTCTGGAGGGATGAACATTTGAATCAGAAGATGGAGCCGCCCTATCACACGGTTTGGGACCAGTGGTCACAAAGGCGCCAGATAAAGGTGGTCTTTCAGCCCATCGTCTCTCTGCGTACTGGCGCAGTCCTAGCATTTGAAGGACTCAGTCGTCCCCAAAGTGACGGAGGCGAGCCAATCGAGGTTTCAGCACTTATCGCCTCGGCTGAACAGCACGGCCACTTGCTAGTGTTTGACGAGGTAGCCTTTGGCGCTGTACTACAGGCCGCGACCAGGGTAGGCTTTGGTCCCGATCATCTCCTGTTTATCAACATTCTTCCCAATAGCCTCGAGCATCCGTTGCCGTTCTTGCGCCATCTCCAGCAGCATCCTGTGATCGAACCCCGGCAAATTGTCCTGGAAATTTCCGAACGCGAGACCGTCACGGGCGGTGACCGCAAGCTCCAAGAATATTTGGAGCCGTTCCGGGAAATGGGCGTCCGCATTGCACTCGATGACCTCGGGTCCGGCTATTCGGGATTGAATCGTCTGGTGGATCTTCAGCCTGATTTTGCAAAAATTGACTTGAGTTTAGTCCGTGATGTGGACCGCAACTCCATAAAATTCGCGCTGTTAGAAAGCACAGCGCGGTTCGCATCCCGGACTGCCGCGACCTCGCTTATCGCCGAAGGCATTGAAACGTTTGCCGAACTCTATACCCTAAAAGAAATCGGTGTGGAATATGGGCAAGGGTATCTACTTGGACGCCCCCACCCCGCTTTTCACACCGCTTTGGAGGCCCACCATTTTGCCAGCCGGCAGCGCGTCAGACCCACCGCTCAAGATCAGCTCGACAGTCTCCTGAGTTCGGCTCGACGCATGGTTCGTGGCATGGCACAAGGTGAAGGGCGTTATACTCATCTTTTGGCTTTGTCCAAGCGCCTGACAGGGGCCGATGTGGCCGCTCTCTATAACGCCGACGGCGAAGGCCTTCACTATTTCGAGTCAACACTTCCTTTAAACCCCCAAGAGGTCACGAATTACAATCGCCTCATCAATTCGGAGTCTCCTAGCCTATTGGCGGCTTTGCATAAACGTAAACCCGTGATCTTCCAGCGTGCAGCAAGCCATGCACTCGGACCCTCCCCCCAACACTCCCCCTTGGAATCACAGATCGCCGTGCCTGTTTGCGACAACCTCGGATGCTGGGGCCTTTTACACCTGGGATATTATGAGCCCGATCAAATTCGTCCCGATGTGATCCAACTAGCGGAAGGAGTAGCGTCGCTGTTCGCCTTGGCTCTTGGTTATGCCGAACGTGAAGAATCCTTAGAGGATCAAAGTTTACTCGGAGAACCGCTATTTGAAGCTATTTCTGCCTTGGCCGACACCGCCAATTTAGATCACTTGCTCGCTAAGGCGGTCGCTGCGGCCCTCGCCGTTACGGGCGGCCATGAAGGTTGGATTGGTATTTTACAAGCACAACAGCTGCATTGTGTCACCGCCGATGGCCAACGCTTCGATCTGCCCGCTGCCGATCTGTGGGATCCCAGCACGCAAGATGGCCAAGGACCTGTGGGATTGATAGTTCGCAATCAACAAGCCCTCATTATCCCCAACATTGCCAGTGAGCCCATGCTTAACCCTTGGCTGAATGAAATGCTCGATAGTGGGATTAAATCCGCAGCAGGATTTCCTTTGATGTCGCAAGGAGAACTCCTCGGCATTTTGAAAGTCTATCACAGCCAAATCGGAGGATTCACGCCCGGCCGCATTAGACGCCTGCAGGCTTTAAGCTCTTTAGCGACGGCGCTGATTGAACGCTCCTTAAGCACTCTAGCCAGCGAAGCTCACGCACGTCGCCAAGAGATCATGGCCCGCGGCTTGGCTGCCATGAACACCTTAGATACCCGTGACGACCTCGTTCAACTGCTTGTGGCCACCGTCAGCGATTTTGGCCCCTATCCCTTCGTAAGCATTGTAGAACAGCACCAGGGACATTTTGTGCCCTTAGCCATCCAAACGCCGTCGCCTGATTACCACACCGCCTTTACTAAGCATCTGAGTACCCCCTTATACCAAAAGGCTCTCGAGCAGGCCCTTAAGACCGGCATCCGCCAACCGCTTGTTCTCAGCGACGACTCGAGCCCAGACGCCCTCAAAAACCCTGCCTGCTGTTCGGCCATTCCTCTACCATCTCACAATCTTGTGCTGGTGATTGGATCAGCCACGCCAGGAACGCTGTCCCCCCACCTGGCAGAGCTAGACAGCTATGTTGTATCCTTGGCGTCGGCATTAGACCGCAACTTGTTGCAGCAGCAAGTCAGCGAAGCCCAGCAAGAGACAAATCGGCTGCTCACCACCATAAAAACCTTGCCCCAAGCGACCACCATTCAAGAACTTTGGCAACAAATCGCAGGGGTCTTGCTGACGCATCTGCGAGCCAACGGCGGCTGGATCGCAGAAAATGCTACGGCTCCTCATCCGTTAGCTTGCTTTGGTCTTCCGATTGCGCCTCATTGGATTCCTCCAACGCTTCTGTCCGCATCTCCGGTGGCGATGCACGGGCCGGACATCCCGGCTCAGCTCGAGCAATTAGGCATCCATAGTCTGGTCGGCTTTCGCCTGCACCTCGCGAGTGAACCCACACCTTTGTTCATGGTCATCACGAGCAGCGATACCAAAGGATTTTCCTCATCGCAAATTCGGCGGTTTGAAATTCTTGTGGCGTTCGCCCAAGCCAACTATGAAATCTTACGTCTTCGAGCACGCCTCCTAGAGCCTCCAGACACCCATCAAGCGCCCTGATAGGACACGATTTCCTTGGCGTTTAATTGCTCAATAATTCGTTCGCGGTCGAAGGACGATGCGACATACACCAAAAGCCTGTCTCCTGTTTGCAGAACAAAAGATCCATGGGGGATCATGGCGCCTTGTTGGCGGAAAACTGACACAATCAAAGCATTTTGAGAGAGATTCAAGGTTTGAAGAGATTTGCCAACAGCGGGAGACGAGGACGGCAACTCCATTTCCACAAATAGGCCGGGGTTGGCTTGCTTCAATGCCTCCACCTGGTGCGAAGTTTCCACAGCGTGCACAGCCGAAGCATTGTAGGCCTTTAGTACGCTCGCTTGGGTAATCGTTCCTAAAATTTTGTGCGTCGTGCTGTCTTGGACAGGTAGGACGGCCACGTTATATAGCGACAAGTAGCGAATGGCCTCATCGAGCGAAGCATTGCTGGCTATAGGCTTGGGTAGGCGCTGCACAATATCTTGAACCGTCAGATGAGGTTGTTGTTTCTGGATAGCCGCCACAATATCGCGCATGGTCACAATCCCTTCTAGCCCGCTTTGTCGCGTCACAACGGGAAGAAACCCTCGGTTAAGGCGCGTCATTTTTTGCCACGCTTCGGATATTTCGGCACTAGGGCGAATCACAACGTCGCCCAACGGTTCCATTGCCGTTTGCACCGAGATGACCGCCATAGGCCTCACATCATCCCCACGAAGAATTTTAATGCCCCGCCGATGCAATTTGACGGTATACATCGAATCTCGCGTGAAGTACGTGTAAGTCAAAAAACTGATGACTGCGCAAGCCATCACCGGCGCCGTCAAATGATAATCTCCAGTAATTTCCAGCAAGATGGTAATCGCCACAAAAGGGGCTTGCGCGGCAGCGGCAAACAATGCCGCCATGCCCGCAATCGCATAAATAGAGGGGTGAGGCGCCAATTGCGGCGAGATCGCATATAGCAGGTGGCCAAACGCTCCTCCGACCATGCCTCCCAAAAATAGTGACGGAGCAAAGACGCCGCCGGAGCCGCCTGCTCCAATAGTGAGGAGGGTTGCCACAAATTTCGTCACAAACAATACAATTAAGCCACCCCACAATATTTGATTCGTCAGCGCCATGTGCATTGTCGGATAGCCTACCCCTAAAATTTGGGGCACAAAGAGCCCAATGATGCCGACCGCTAATCCTCCAGCCACTGCTTTTAACCAAAAGGGTATGTGGAGGTGGTTAAAAAAATCTTCAGAAAAAGTTAGCCCCTTCGTATAGAGAACGGCGACCAAGGCCATAATCAAGCCCAATCCTATCATAAACAACAGAGCAAAATGATTAATCACGTGATAAGGAGGCGTCTGAAGTACCGCCCGACTACCCATAATCGCGTCGAATATTGTGGTACCCGTAACGGATGCCAGAAAAATGGGCACCACCGCACCCATTTGATAGCTGCCGAGAATGATTTCCAAGCCAAAGAAGCCCCCAGCAATCGGCGCATTAAATGTCGCGCCAATACCAGCGGCCGATCCCGCCGCCAATAGCAGGGTCGTGTACTTTTCCGATAACTTTAACAGCTGCGCCATCGTGGATCCGAACGCCGCTCCAATCAACGCAATCGGCCCTTCACGGCCTACCGAACCCCCACTGCCAATCGTCACGGCCGGCGCAATAATACCAAACAGTCCCACGCGAGGTCGGATTTTTCCGCCGTGAAGCGCCAATGCTTCAAGAATCTGTGGCACGCCATGCCCCTTCACTTCGGGCGCACCGTAGTGAGTAATTAAACTCACCAACACAAGACCCACGGCCGGGCCTAGCACAACCAAACCGAGGTGGCCAGCAGACAGGGTATCGCCTATCAGCAACGTATGCACCACGTGGATCATCCACCGAAAGATAATCGCGCCAACCCCGCCGACTACCCCTGTCACCATCGCCAGACCACTGACGATCCACGGTTCCCACTGAGGCACAAAAAGATGTCCCCGAACATTGTCCACCCGAACCAACTAAAGCCACCTCTTTAGTACCGAATATTAAGACCGCCATCCACCTGTAGGGCTGTGCCGGTAATATACGAAGACGCCTCTGAATCCAACAAAAAACGAATAGCTTGCGCAGCATCACGCGCAGTGCCGAGACGCCCTAAAGCAATTCGCCGGGCCAGCTCGGACGCCACTTGGGGGTTCTGAGCACTCATACCTTCTTGCAGGGCCCCCAACATCACACTGTTGACGCGAATACCGTCCGGCCCCCATTCAGCAGCCAAATGCCGTACAAGCCCGTTTAGGCCGGCTTTAGAAGCGCCATAGGCCGCAGCCGGCCCTGCCGCACTCGACAAGGCCGCATCCACGCTCGATACAAAAACCACGCTGGCCGTAGTTGTCAGAAACGGTTTCAAGACGACGGCCAGCTCAAAAGCCGACCGCAGGTTAACGGCGCAGGTGTAATCCCATTCATACCCGGTTGTCGCCACCGCCGCATCGCTAAAGACCACGCCGGCCAGATGCACAAATCCTTGGACTTGGGCCATGTTTTCTCGCGCCAGTCTTCGCACCAGTTGGTCTGCACCTTGGCCAGCCACCGATAAATCTGCCACAATCCACTCATAGGGATCCGGAACTTGCGGCGGATTGCGGCTAATCCCGAAAATTCGCCAATCATTGACCAACATGGTTCCTAGTTCACGACCAATGCTGCTCGTCAGTCCTGTTACCACGAGCACGGGTTGATTATTCAAACTCGTCTCCTCCCTAAGAGGCATAGTCTCGCCAATCCGGGGCAAAGATTGGTATGATACCCAATGAGTTGTTGATGTCGAGAAAGGATGGAAATCATGGCCGAACCCACTTTCCGTTTTAGTCCACGGCCCAACCGGGCTCACGAAATCCATTGGCAGGAATGGACCCCTGCCACGTTTGAAAAAGCTCGATCCGAAGACAAGCCGGTTTTGCTGTCAATTTCTGCCGTGTGGTGCCACTGGTGTCACACGATGGACGAGACGACCTATTCGGATGCGCAGATTATCGCCCGCATTAATTCTGATTTTATACCAGTTCGCATTGATAATGATCAAAGGCCGGACATTAATCAGCGCTATAACATGGGCGGATGGCCCACCACCGCGTTTCTCACACCCTCGGGGGAAGTGATTACAGGAGGCACATTTGTGGCCCCCGAACAAATGGGTCCCCTTTTGGACCAAGTGATGCAATACTGGCAAGAACATAAAAACGAAATTCGCGATCAGTTGGCAGCCCCTGCGGGGATTAATTTGAATGTGCAAGCGACGGCACCGAACCCGGAATCTGTGACCAAAATAATGGACGCTATCCGTCAGCAATTTGATCGGGCATATGGTGGATTAGGTGTCGCACCCAAATTCCCCCAAGTAGACGTCTGGGATCTCGCCCTTCTCTTCTTTACTGCGACAGGTGATGGGTGGGCCGCAGGCATGGCGGTGCGAACCCTCGATGCCATGGCGGGTTCAGCATTGTTTGATGCCGTCGCTGGCGGATTCTTCCGCTACTCGACAACACGTGAATGGACCATTCCTCACTTCGAAAAAATGCTCGAAGAAAATGCGCAACTAGCACGTCTTTACATGCATGCGTATCAAGTGCTTGGGGACGAGACCTATCGTCAAATTGCAGACCAAGTGCTCAGTTGGGCCAACAAATTTTTGTTGAATATGAATGGCCTTTGGGGCGGCTCCCAAGATGCTGACGAAGAGTACTATCGCCTGCCCCAAGAAGAACGCGACAAGCGCAAGGCGCCCTTTGTCGATCCCGTCGTCCATACGAACTGGAATGCGCAAATGATTTCCGCGCAGCTTTTGGCGGCAGCCCTTATCAATCCCACAGTTTACTCCCCCATTGCGCTGACGGCGTTAGAAGCGCTATGGGATAGAATGTGGGACGATGAGACAGGACTTCACCACTACGAAAATGCTAGCGCGGAACTGCCTGGTCTTCTCACCGATGTTGCCCATTTTCTTAATGCCTGTATCGATGGGTATGAGTTCACAGGAGATACCGTATATCTTGACCGGGCTCGCACATTGATTGCGTACGCTGATACCGTGCTCAAATCGGATGCCAACACGTATTACGATCAGGCTGACACTCCCTCAGCTCCTGGGCGTTTGCAACACCGTCAGCAGCCGGTGAATGAAAACGCCCTGATGGCCAAAGCCTTCTTGCGGCTCGGCGCTATCTTAGATGATGAGGCGTGGACAACACGTGGGCGTAGTCTTATTGCCATGTTTGCGCCGGTAGCAGAAGAACAAGGCGTCTTTGGGGCGCTATGGGCGATTGTCGCTGACCGTGCTCAAGCCCCCTTGCTAACTGCAACGGTGGCCGAATCACATCACAGGCCCGGCTCGGCCTTGCGGCAGGCTATTTATGGCCTGTTTGACCGCAACCGTATTGTACGCACATGGAGAGTGGGCACCGAGGAATTTGCCCAAAGCGGTTATCCTGAGATTCCCATGCCCGCTCTGTACCTCTGCCAAGGGCAAACTTGTGCTGCACCGGTCACTGATCCGCAAGGCATTCTCGAAGCATTGCAGCAACTCAATGCCCAAGCTATGCCTACTCCGGACGGAAATAATCCATAAGCCCGTGAGGTCTTCATCGAGTAAGACGCCTCTCCGCTGTGGATTTACACAATCGCATCGGGTTTCAGGTCCTGATACGCAATGCACCCTTAGGACACTTAAGGGGTAAAGCATTGCTCGCACGCCATCGTATGGATTGGTGGTGTAGCATAGCACCAGCTCTGGCCCCAGTGTGTCATGGCAAATATGCTGGGCGCACCGGGAAAGGCGCAGCTCCGTCGGAACTGCGCCCTTTTTGTTTTTCGGCCGTCCATGAAGTCGCCATTTCGGCAACTTTTGCTGCGCATTGCAGCAAGTCTGATTTCTCTTCTTTGCGGATGGACGTGGCGAACTCAGTAGGCAAGGCTATTTTTGTTCGCGGTTCAGGGTGTAAAGAACCAACACACCACCGCACTCGACCTCGACAACAAATAGGCAAAGACGATAGAATGGAAGAAATTTACCATATAATGAGGAATTCCTCTAGGGTAGTGCTGATGGATTGAGGTGTACTATGATTAATCTTCCGGCTCAATTGACAGAAGATGTTCTAGTTCAAGGTCTACGTCATTCGGATTCATGGCTAGCAGCGCTGTTACGCATGGGAGGTGAACGAATGGCTGTAGCCATAGCCTCGGGTGGTCAAGTATTTTCTCTTAATGTTAAAGAATGGATGTCCACTGACTTATTAGGAAGCCGTGAGCAAGGAAGAAAGCTTCGACAGTTATTGGTGGACTCTGTAGAGCAGCAGCAAACCATTCACCTAGATTTTCGGGGAATTGATGTGATGACAAGCGCCTTTGCGGATGAATGCTTTGGCAAGTTATGGGATATCAAGCCTCATCATATCCTCAAGCAAATGATTCGAATATCAGGATTGACTGGCAACAATAAAACCGTCTTTCGTTTTGTGTTACAGCATCGGGACTAAGCGATCTTGCAAGGTGAATTGCCAATCCTTGTTGATGTCGCATGACAGGTCCTGATAGGTGATTGAACGCGTAGCTCGCCATAACCCCGGCGTCAAGAGATTTCTAGAGCTAGTCCTCTCAATTCCTTAATTTATGACTGCACCGTATCTAGCACCAGACGCGGTTCCGACCAACCGCGTCTCTGTGTCATGGGTCCCAACATTGACCCACCGCCTGTGTCGGCTGGTGAACAGGACAGATTTGAGACCACGGGATTAGTTCCTTTCCTTCCTCGTTGGCTCATCATTTCTGACATAATTCGTCCTTGAAAGAAGGCCTACGCCTGTCTATTTTGCTATAGTACCGATATATACGACACTATGGGTCTTGCTGCTGTCCTCCTCGTGCGGATGCTCAGGTGAGTGGTCCCTTCGCCTGGCTACATAGCCGCCGCTGTCGGTCTGTTCTTGCACTCGACCCGAGAGGAGCCCCCATGGGCATTCACCACTTTCATAGGACCCCCTCTTATAAGGTCCGTTTATCACGAAGCTATGTTTGGATATTACTCGTACTCAACAGTCTGGCTGTTGTTCTGTTCGTGTACTTGTCCCATGTCTATTGGAATACAAACGTTGCGACGACTGAGCGCAATCTCGAAGCTCAAGCATCGGGATCAGCCGTGCTCCTTGACAGCAAGCTATCTGCTGACGAGGAATTTTTGCGGCGCGCACGCCAAGCATTGACCACAGACCCCTCATCTTCAGCTAAGCGGCAAGTTCTGACCCTTTTGGTAAATGAACTCGGTGCAGAAAATGCGGCAACAGCAGCGATTGTGAATGCCAACGGGGTTCCCCTTCTACAATCGGGCGTACCAGTCCAGTGGCCGCTTGGGAACAGTGCTCATCTAGGCTCTTGGGCCATCCGGCAATCGGCTTTTTCTACGGGGTCTTTCTTTTTATCTCGGCCTTTCCCCAATTTACGTCAAGACCATCAGCCTTGGGTGTTGGCCGGCATGAGCATTCCCGGGACTCGTCAATACCTCATTATCGCCCGGTCTGCCTTTCTGCCTGTGCTCATAAAGAACTTAACGGCTTCCCCATATGCTGAATTGATGGTGCAACTCGTGCGCCACAACGGCCTGATCCAAGCTCAATCATCGCTTTCACCGAACCAAGGCTCGGCTTGGCAACCGTGGTTAATCCGGAAACTGCATCAGACCCCCGCCCTTACAGCCGCTATGGGCGAAGGCCCTCTCGCCAAAGTTCCCGGATCTCCCCGTGATTTGTGGGCCGCCGCCAAACTGGCCAATTACCCTTTATATGTGGTGGAAGGCATCCCCTTAAAGGCGGTTTTTGCCGACTGGCTCCACACTATGCTCATCGGCCTTATCGCATTTGCCGGGCTTGTTGTCATCTCAGATTCGGCCATTTTGTCTATTATCAGTCGCCTAAACCACGCTCGAGAACGCTATGTGTTTACCCTTCAACTCTATACCGTGCTCTCTGAGGTCAATCGCATCACGAGTACCGCTACTACCGAACCTGACTGTTTGCAGTCTCTCGTTTCAGCGCTTTGCACTCAAGGATTTCATGCCGCCTGGATTGGCGTCGTCGACCCCGACCATATACGCGTCCTGGTAACACAAGGCCCGGGTTCCAAGACCTTGCACACCTTACCGTTTCCAACCAACACCAACGAGGCTGCCTTCCAGTCTTTGGCCGTACGTGCGGTACGCACCCGAGAGGCTGTCTATGAGAATGACTTGGCTACCGCCTTGACCCATCTCGGCTATGCCTCTTTCATCGAAACCTATCACTGGGCCTCTGGCATTTCCATTCCCATCGAGCGTCACCACGGGGTGTGGGGTGTGCTGAGCCTGATTAGCGACAGACCCCATGCGTTTGACCGCCATATCTTGCCATTGGCCAACCAAATTGGACGAGCCTTGCAAGATGCCTTGGAGCGTTTTGACCTGCGCGCCCTGGAGCATGACATACAACGAAAAAACACCCTGGTTTTGACACTGCATCACGTCCTAGGCGCCATTGGGGAAATGGCCTTGCGCACGCTTGACGATGCCACCATTTTGCAACAAATTTGCACACTACTCACTGAGAATGGCGTCTTCGTCGGCGTCAGCATAGGCATCCAAGACCCGCATGGACACCTCACGTTTCCATACCATAGCGGCCGATTGCCGGCCCATCCTACGGCATCGGCGCAGTTAGCATGGGACAGTGGACACTATCAAGTCGATAACGAATACCACGAGACTGCCAGCGCCGATAATAGCGCCAGATCCTCCAAAGCGGACTTTGTCATCTACCGCAGCAAGACACCGTACGCGGTTTTGACCGTGCATCATCAAGAGCCCAATATTTTTGATGAAGAATTAGTGCAGTTAGGCATTCGCTTAGCCGAATTGACGGGACAGATCTTAACCAATGCCTTCAACGAGCAAGCCCTTAAACGCCTTCATCAGTTTTACCAAGCCCTGGCTCACGCCAATGAACGGCTCTTGTACACCGATGCCGCCCCTGCGCTTTATGACGCCATTGCCCAATTAGTTATGGCTCATACGCCAGCACTCGGCTGCTGGATTGCTTTCGCGCAAGGTCACCGATTAAGTGTGAAAACGCGGGTCTTTGATGATGCGCAGTTGGCCGCTTATTTTGACCAAGATATCCTTCGAATGGCTCTAGATGACCCGTCGTTCCCGCAACCGACCGTCGTCAGCGACGTGTTGCGCTTTAAAAAGGCCATCATTGTCAATGACCTCACCGCCCACGATCGCTATCCGGGACCGCGCGTCATGCGCTTTTTGTCCCAAGATGGGATTAATGCGGTAGCAGCTTTTCCCATTGAGGACCGCGAAAACCACGGATTGTTGGTTGTCCATGGCACCACCAATTTGTTTTCCCATGAGATTGTGACACTACTCCAATCTCTCGCCTATAACTTAACAGCCAAGCTAAAATTCCTGCGGGCTGAAGAGGAAGAACGCGCCGTTAAAAAGCAGCTGGCATACCAAGCCACTCACGACGCCCTTACCCTCATCCCAAACCGCGCCCACTTAGAAGCCGCGTTTGACCAAATTGGGGTGAAACAGAAAACACATCCCGTACCGCTAACCTTATTCGTCGGTGATCTCGACAAATTCAAACACGTTAACGACACCTATGGCCATAGTGCTGGAGACTATGTCTTGCAAGTCATTGCACAAAGGCTGAAAAACTGCTTGCGTGGTGAAGATAGAGTCTACCGCTACGGTGGGGACGAGTTTGTCATTTTGATTGAAGCAGCGCTGACGCCGCCCACTATCGACCGGCTCACGGATTGCATCGTGCACCACATCCAAGAGCCGGTGAATTGGAACAATATATCGTTGTCTGTCGGCATTAGTCTTGGGATCGCCATTGACTCCGAGGGCCACAAAGAGCCGCGCAAGCTATTTAAAGAAGCCGATGAGGCCGTTTACCAAGCCAAACAACAAGGGCCTAACCATGTCTGCCTCTTTCACGATGGACCAGGCACCGCTTTTAAAGGCGGCGCCTAGCTTTTCAAGCGATAGGGCATAATCAACACCGAAATGTCCTTGCGGAAAATAAAAGAGGTTTCAAGGGTCAATGCCAGTTGATTGTGCAAAAAATGCTCCCAAACGTGGCTCACTACGAGTTCCGGTAGGATGATCAAGGTTCTCTCACTCGTATTCTGATGCGCGACGAGATCCACATAGCGCACAATCGGACGCACCACGGATCGATACTGTGTCGGTACGACAGCAAGCTTAATGCGCGGATCCGGATCCCACTTTTGCCAACGCTCAGCAAATTGCTGACCCGGCTCAATGCTGCGCACCACATGAAGCGCAATGACCTCATCGGCTAAACTCAACGCATACGACAGCGTGTCAATCGATAGCCGATTGATGCTGTTAATGGGAACTACGGCGACGACACGCATCGGAACCGGTTTGATCGACAAATCGGTGACGCGCAGCTCATCCGCGACCGCACGGTAATGCCGCCGAATGCGGCGCATGCCGACGATCAACAAAGGCAGCACGACCGCCACAATCCAAGCCCCTTCAGTAAATTTGGTCACGAGGGAAACGAGTACAACAATAGCGGTTAAGGTGGCCCCAACACTGCCCATGGCGATGATTAACCAACTTTTAACAGGGGAGATTTGCTTCCGGTTGCGCCAGGTCTTCACAGCTAAACTCAGCATAGCAATCGTGAAGCTCATATAGACGCCAATGGCATAAAGCGGAATCAGGTTGGTGGTATTGCCTTGAAAGATGACAATGAGAAAAATGGCTGTCAAGCCTAAGATAATAATGCCGTTTTGATAGACTAACCGGTCTCCTCGGCTTAAGAACATACGAGGCATCCACTGATCCCGCGCCATAATGCTAGAAAGCAACGGAAAACCCGCAAAACTAGTATTGGCCGCAATCGCCAAAATCGCCATCGTGACAAACGAAAGGCCATAGAAATATACACCGCGTCCAAAAATATCGGCGGCTAATTGCTGCAATACCGTATTATTGGCTGCCGGTACAATATGATACCGATAGGCGATAATGGAGGTACCTAAGAACATGCTCCCTAAGAAAAGGCCCAGCAATAACAACGTCGTTCGTGCGCGACCGGGCGATGGATTGCGGAACACCGGAACTCCATTGGAAATGGCCTCAACCCCAGTTAGCGCAGAAGAGCCGGAGCTAAAGGCTCGGAGAATGACAAATAAGCTCACGGTCCCTAAAGGAGGCGTCACGTAACTATGCCACGTCGGAGCATGCGCTACGGGCTCTACCAAGCCCACAGCCGCCATCACTAGAACCATCACAATGAAGAGATATGTCGGCAGGGCAAACAACTGGGCGGATTCGCGTAATCCGCGCAAATTCACGAGCCCCAATACGGCCACAATGAGGACTGATAGCGTCACCGTCCACGGCGCCAACGATGGAAAGGCCGCCACGACCGCCGCCACGCCAGCGGTCACACTCACTGCCACTGTCAAGGTGTAATCGATAAGCAACGCCGCTCCCGCTAAAAGACTGGCGGTGGGCCCCAAGGTATCACGCCCAATGACGTAGGCACCGCCGCCCTCCGGATAGGCTCGAATGATTTGACGATAGCTAATCACTAAAAACGTTAGCAATAGAGCAATTACGCCCGAGATAGGCAATACGTACCATAATGCCTTAAGACCGGCCCTATCGAGTTCGATTAATATTTCTTGAGTGCCATACGCTACCGAAGAGAGGGCATCGGGCGCCATCACGGCGAGGCCCGCAATAACCCCTACCCGAATGGCTTCCTCTTCACGGTCTTTTAAAGGACGGCCAAACACTTTACGCGCTAATTTCACGCCGTCACCACCCACACACCACAGCGATCAACTTTGTTCAATATTTCACGATCTATCCTAAACGCCCCCGGTTCTTGGTCATACCCATAGGCCGCCCCACTGTAATAGCAATTAACCACAAGACGAGCGGCGCTGTATTAAGATTGTCTCCGATTTCGGGAACAAGGCCCAACCCCTGCCCTGTGAGCCAAATCCACAGCCATAAGACGGAAGCCAACCCAATAAACAGCCAGCGATTGCCATTGCGCCATAGCGCAACGGCAAGTATCAAAAAATATATAGACAGCCCTAAATTATAGACTTCCGGGCTATTATGCGCGATCTGAGCAGCCATGCCAATGACTTTTTGCACCCCGGACACAGGGGAATACGCAAATATTTTTCGGATATCGGGTCCCCACAAACCCGACCACGGGTTCATTTGCACCAGAGCAGCAAGAGCGCAGTAGACCGCGATGATCTGTCGTATCCCGCGAGGCGTCTTCTCCACATGCCAGTGTCTGGGAGGCACGAGAAGGATGGCTGCAATGCCCGCGGCGATCAATCCAGCGCCTGGTGCCCCTGGTACGGCACTGAAAGGCACACCTAACAGATGGCCTAAGGCTTCGGGGATAAGCCAGACTAAAAAAGACCAAATGCCGGCCACCACTAGCGTGATGCGCCCGGCCAAATCCTCTTCTTCGGTGATTAACATCAAGCCCACCAATATCTGCACTAAGATGACCAAGATATTCCACGTAATCGGTTTAGCAGTCCACCATGCCAGAAAAAAATGATAAAAGGCGACCACACGTGGCGGATCGTGGCGGTAGAGCACCTGCCCCAGATGTGCTGGGGAATGGGTCACGACCCAGGGCGGAATCTGCACGATGCCCGATACCAGCCACCACACCGCATACCCTTGCCACAACAGATGGCGGACATACGGCACCGCGGGTTTCTTCACGCGAATGGTAAACAACGCAATAACCTTGGCTCCAATGACAAAAAATAGAAACAGCGCAACATCGATGAGCGTTTGATAATAGTTGACAACAAGCACCCTAAAACCCCCTGACGTTCATCATGTCAGGTATTCCCGCTCCGTGTGCCCCTTATCCATGGGTGTTAGGAAAAAGTCACGATGTCGGCATCGCCCCACAGCCGTTCTAAATCGTAGTAACGCCGCTCTTCTTCTGTAAAGATATGAACCACCACTGCACCATAATCTAAGAGAATCCAGTGGGACTTGTCCCCTCCCACTTTGTGCAGCAGTGAAACGCCTGCCGCTTTCATGGCGTCTTCAATATGTTCCGCTAAGGCCGCCACTTGAATTGTGGTGTGACCAGATACAATCACAAAATAATCGGCCACGAGGGTCACTTCACGCATATCCAGAACGACGACGTGTTCGCCCTTCTTTTCCTCTGCTACGTGAGCGGCCAATGCCGCCCACTCCCGTGATGATTCGGGGATAACGCATTCCTCCCTTACAATATGGAACTTCTCCCGGCTAATCATGCGAATCCGAGAAACTCTTCACGGCCTGGACCATCAAAGGGTGCGGTGTGAGACCCCGTGCTTTTAGGTAGCCCAGCGTTTCCTCTAACATCGCTTGATATCCCAGCGGAATGGATCGCCGCACCGTCTCTTCAATGGATGCACGAGCTGGATAATGACGCCCGGGCTCCACACCATCCGCGACAAACAACGCCTGCCCTAAAAGATCTTGCCCAGGGGCTGCAGTAGTATGATAGCGTATCGCCTCCCACACCGAGGGCGTTCCAATGCCTTCGGCTTGCAGCCACGCGGCGGCAATGGGGCCGTGGAGCAGCACAGGCTCTTGCTGCTCAGCTGGCCCAATAGTCACGCCCAATCGCAATGCTTCCTCAAGCAATGCCGCACGGGACAGCTCACGGGCTAAATCATGAGCATAACCGGCCAAAAAAGCTTGGTCTCGAGGAAATCCTCCGGTGCTTGCCAAATCTTCCATGAGCGCCGCCACCCGCAAGCTATGCTCTTGGCGGTGCCGAGTCAGTTGGGCAAAACGGTCGTGATACGTCGACATAGGTCACCTGCTCACGATGTATCTTCGCAAAAGCAAAGCTGAAGGTTCCCCTCCAGCTTTGTCTCCTTTTTTAATAACGATTTTGACGGGGACGCGCCTCGTTAACAATAATATCACGGCCGCTGAGTTGTGTTCCATTCATTGCCTCAACCGCCCGATCGACATCTTCATCCGCCACTTCGACGAAGCCAAAGCCCCGCGACCGTCCCGTTTCCCGGTCCATAATGATGCGGGCACTAATGACATGAGCATGAGCAGCAAAAGCCTGAGCCAGTTCTTCTTCGGTCGTCGACCACGGCAAATTGCCGATGTACAGCGTTCTCGCCATTATTTGCATCCTCCCTGTCATTCCACAAACGTGCTCCCGAGACCATGCAGAGCCGATCTATTACGCTTGTAAGCCCGTAGTCAACGCCCGGGACGCCACAAATCACGAGCTATTATGAACGCTTGGGCACGAAAACATGCGAGCGTCCATGGCTATGGAGCATGTTGATACAACTGATTTTTTTCAATATAGTGCTCCACTGCTTCAGGAACCAGATACTTAATCGAAAGCCCCAATCGCAAACGCTCACGCACTTGGCTCGACGAGATGGCTAAAGCGGGCACCTCCAATTGGTGAATGCGATCGACTTTCTCAGCCCCCAGCTCTGCCGCCACTGCATGGATCCGGGAGAGAGAATACCCTGGCCGACTAGCAGCAATGAGATGCGCATAACGAAAAATATCCTCCGGATAATGCCACGATGCGATTTCTAATATCGCATCGGCTCCGCTGATGAAGTACCAATCGACGGTCGAGTCCATCCGGTGGAAATAGGCAAGAGTGTCGCTCGTATACGACGGCCCCTGGCGATCGATTTCGACCCGGGAGAGCTCGAAGTGCATATTAGGCGCGATCGCGAGAAAGGTCATCAAGTATCGGTGCTCCGCACTGGCTAGCACCTCTGGCGGCTTATGCGGAGGTTGGCCAGAGGGGATAAAAATCACCCGATCCAAATGAAAAGCATCCCGAGCCGCTTCGGCGGTCACCAGGTGTCCGTAATGGATCGGGTTGAATGTTCCTCCCATGAGCCCAATGGCTCCCGTCTCTTTACCCATTTATAGTTAATTCGCGATCACTTAATTTTTTCCTGCCATATTTTAAGGATGTCGGAAAATTTCCTCCAAGGAATCCTCTCATTCTAAAACAAGTTCCCCTTCTCGCCAGTAAAATGTGCCCTCGCCGATTCGCACAGGCGTGTTATCTGCGACATGAGCGCGTCGTAGCATCCCCTCGAGTCCCCTGCGGCGCAGGTATTCTAAAAAGTACTCCTCCGCGTGAGGGTTGCCCCACAGGGTCATACTCGCGCGTTCCTCTATGTCTCCCACCACGCGAACGCCCTCTTTGTCGTCAAACTCCAATGAAAAGCCATGTACAACCGGCTTCAAAGCCGGTTCCACTGTTTGCACTTCCGGCTTGGGGGTTATATCTAAGACGCGCCGTACCTCCCACATCAACGCGTCGATCCCTGCTCCGGAAAGTGCCGAAATAGGCCAAACCACATGGGGCGAGACCGCCTCTTGTAATGCCCGCAGGCCCTCTTCACTGCCCTCCATATCCATTTTATTAGCAGCGATAATGACAGGGCGGGCGGCAAGTTCCGGGGAAAAGGCTTGCAATTCATGCGCGATGATGCGGTAATCATTAGCTGCGTTCCTATCCATTTGGGGGCTTACGTCCACCAAATGGACCAACACACGGGTCCGATTGAGATGGCGTAAAAACGTGTCACCCAATCCTAAACCGGTATGGGCGCCCTCAATCAATCCTGGCACATCAGCCACCACAAATGGGTCCCCATAGTCGCTCACAACCCCTAAATTAGGGACTAATGTCGTAAAAGGATAATCGGCAATTTTAGGGCGCGATGCCGATATTTTGGAGATCAGCGTCGATTTGCCCGCGTTAGGAAAACCAACGAGGCCGACATCGGCTAATAAGTTCAATTCCAGCGTCACCCAGAATGCTTCGCCAGGTTGCCCCTTTTCGGCGATCCGAGGCACACGATGCCTCGATGATGCAAAATGACTATTGCCTTTTCCACCCCGACCACCGCGGGCAATAACCGTCCGGGAGCCCGGCTCGGTTAAATCGGCGATGAGTTCTCCGGTTTCCTTTTTCACCAAAGTCCCCGGAGGCACGCGCACAATGACATCCTCGGCATCGCGGCCATACATATTTTTTGCCGCCCCGTTTTGGCCATTTTGGGCACGATAATGTTTTTGATGGCGGAAATCCATGAGGGTATTGAGACCGGGATCTACCTCAAAGATAATATCACCCCCGCGCCCACCATCGCCCCCTTCGGGTCCGCCCGTCGGCACAAACTTTTCACGACGAAAGGCTACTGCCCCATTCCCGCCGCTGCCTGCCTCCACATAAATACGGACTTCATCAACAAACACACCCTAGCCTCCCTATTTCCTAACACCCCACATCACATCCAGACGATTGTCATGATGCCGCCAAAACACACCCCTAATATGTTTTTGTGGAAGATGCTTCATACCTTCTGTCTCCACATGAAACCCTCGGCGAAAGAACGTCACGGTGATGACGCCTTGTGCATAGGGGATAATCGAGCGCAATACGGCGCTCAACTTCCATAACATCCAGTAGGATCCCCCGCTTTTGTGCGCCTGGACCCACCGAATTTCAGCCCCCGACGCTTCTGCTAACGCTTCCAGAGCCATCATCTTGTATACCCACCGTAAGGGCAACCCTTGAAACACGCCCGGTTGGACGCTAGACATCGCATGATCCGCCAGATAGCGTTCGGCCCGAGACACTTTTTCCAGTTCGAGCCAACCACTGATGATTTGCAAATGATTCGCATAGCGGTGCCGGTAGCGGCGAATCATTTCCACGGCTTGTGCTTGGTCGGCCACCCGGACTGTGCTGGCTGTGTAAGCTGCAAAGAGCAGCAAAAAGACAACGCGCCAAAAGTGAGGGCTTAAATAGCTTCCCACTCCTAGCGCGATAAATATGGCCAACCGCAACACCACCGCAGAGAGCCGACTGGCACGCTTGGTTAGCGCATTACGCTTCATTAACGGGCAGAACCCGGATTTCACGCCGATCGTGCCCGCGGTTCACGAATGCTACAGTGCCATCAATCTTGGCGAATAAGGTGTAATCTCGGCCCATTCCAACATTGAGCCCCGGACGAAATTTGGTTCCCCGTTGGCGAACGATAATGCTACCGGCCGTGACTAATTGTCCTTGATGGCGCTTGACACCAAGCATTTTCGGCTTGGAATCCCGCCCGTTACGGGAACTTCCGCCCCCTTTTTTGTGTGCAAAGAGTTGTAAACGCATGTTATTCCCTCCTCTTCAGAATCCAATTAGGTCATTTCGCGATACCGTACGAAATCCGGCGCGGTATCGGCTAAATCCTTAAATCCCAGACAAAAGGTTTCCAATATGGACCGCGAACTCTCTGAAAGCTTGTCAGTAATGTGAAGGTCGAGAACTCCATCATCCAAACGATATTCTATGGGGGTACGCTCAACGCGCGTCAACCCCATGATAAGCGTCTCAGAGAGCGCAGAGGCTGCGGCACAGACAATATCCTTGCCGTATGGGGCTTGGCCCGCATGCCCTGTGACCCGCAGACGATGCACTGAACCTTGGGAGTCACGCTCTACGACAATTTTTATCATCGAGCCGATTAAACGGTGGCGTCAATACGATCAATCCGCACACGCGTCAAATACTGACGATGGCCCTGGCGTCGGCGATAATTGCTCTTGGCTTTATATTTAAAGACAAGAATCTTTTCCCCACGCTCTTGACGCACTACTGTCCCCACCGCCGTTGCTCCATTAACGTAAGGCTCACCCACAATCGGTTGGCCATTGTCGTCAACAACCATTAATAACCGATCGAATGTGTATTCATTGCCCTCATCCACCGGCAGTTTCTCTATCAGCAATTCCTGTCCAGGCGACACTCGGTACTGCTTGCCTCCTGTCTCAATGACCGCGTACACAAAAATCCCCCTATTCCATGAATCACCGTGGCATTAATCCAATGTATGTTACCACGAATCGCAATGACCGTCAAACCTCCGCTCGAGGCATTGGTAAGGCAGGTTCTTTTACCGCCGGCAATGTGTTGTCTTCATCATCAAGAATCTTAGCAGTGGCAAATGTTCGCAGCGCACGCAGGATTTCGACCGAAACCGTTTCTCCTACCCGCGTTCCCGCAGCCTCAATATCCACAACATACCCATCGAGACGGGAAATTCCATCGCGTGCATTGCTGGCATGGCGCTCTTGCACCACCAGTTCGAGACGCTGACCTTCGTGAACCGGCAACGCCGCACTCTCCACTTCCTGTCGCGTCCCAATCTTTGGAAACTTGACATCATCGACATCACAATCATGCGAGCCTCGAACAAAAATAGCACGACCTGTGGTGCGCTCCAACTCTTTTAAGTTGGTGCCGCCCGGCCCAATTAAATGACTCGCAATAGCAGGGTTCGCTTCGACCAATATCGCTTCCGCGCCACTTTCCTTTAACCGCTCCACAATACGCTGTCGCAAGCGCCGAGCAATCACTTCTTCCGACAACACTTGTCCTCGGCCGTCACATTGGGGACAAACGCGTGTCAGTTGGTTTAACAACGACTCGCGCACTTTCTTGCGCGTCATTTCCAACAACCCAAGGCGCGTAAGCCCTAAGACCGTGACGCGGGTGCGGTCATGGCGTAAAGCTCGCTGAAAGGTTTTCAGCACTTCGACTTGGTCTTCTTCATTTTCCATATCAATGAAATCAATAACAATAATTCCACTGATATCGCGCAGACGCAATTGCCGGGCAATTTCCACAGCGGCTTCCCGGTTTGTCGCCAGCACGGTGTCGGATAAGTCAGTCGAACCAACGTTCTTTCCCGTATTGACATCAATGACTGTCAATGCTTCCGTTTCATCAATGACTAAATATCCGCCACATTTCAACCATACCCGCCTCTTGACAGCCCGGTCAAGTTCCGCTTCCACCCCGCGCAATTCAAATAGTGGAACCCCTCCATTATCGAGTTCAATCCGGTTTTTCAAGCCCGGCGAGATGGTTTCTGCTATTTCCCGAGCACGGTAATAGGCTTGTTCATCATCAATGACAAACCGATCCACCGACTCATCGAGATGGTCCCGGATGGTACGAGCAATAAGGCTTGCCTCCCGGTGTAATAAAGCAGGCGCTTTGGTCGTGCGGGCTTTGTGCCGTATCCGAGCCCACATGCGCCGCAAATACGCTAAATCGCGAATCAACGCCTTCTGAGAAGCCCCTTCAGCCACCGTCCGCACAATCAGTCCCATGCCTTTGGGTCGGATCTTTTCGGCAATCGCCCGCAGGCGTTCCCGTTCGCGTTCAGAGTCGATGCGCCGCGAAACCCCTACAGTCTCTGAATAGGGCGTAAAGACTAAATAACGTCCCGGTAAACTAATGTTAGTTGTTACGCGCGCCCCTTTATTTCCTATAGATTCTTTAACGACTTGCACAACGACTTCTTGACCGACCTTCAGCACTTCTTGGATAGGACGCGATTTGCGGTGATCACGTTCTTCCGCATGGGCATCATCCACATACAAAAATCCGTTTTTTTCAAGGCCGAGGTTGACAAAAGCCGCCCGCATACCCGGCAGCACATTTTCGACGCGACCTTTGTAAATATTCCCCGCTGACTGTTCTTCATCATCCCGCTCGATATAAAATTCGACGAGTTGCCCCGCCTCTAAAATTGCCAGTCGACTTTCATGTGGCTCATAATTCACCAGTAATTCCTTAAACAATTTTGGTTCCGGCACCAGAGGGGCGCTCTCATGTTCTATGGAGGCGGCCCCTGGGGATTCGGCGCCAGGTTCCGTATTAGCCGCTCCAGCAGATTCTGCAGGAAGAATCCCCCAACGGCGACGCTTGCGCCGTGTCATGAATGGACCCCTTTCTGAAACAGTGAAAAATACGCTCAAACTTTTGGGCAAAATTTTGACTGTCCTGGATAGTATCGCCTCTCTTCTATCATACCACGACAGGAATCACGATCAACGCATCGTCAGTAATTCCTGTAAGGCAATGGACGGCCCCCATTCTTCAAGACCCTTTAAGAGATCTTCCTCATATAGGATGCCCATTTTCTTGAGATCTGGTGACAACACGACGACGCGATGATACTTCATGGGCCGCATCACCCGGAGTACCTCTCCCAGTGAAGTCTCACAGTGTACAGCAAAATCATCCAAGGCCCACACCGGCCTTTTTTTGAGCCAAGACGGCCTAATCGCTAAATCCCGCACAATTAAATAAGCCGCCGGACGAGGAGAATGCTGGGCTCCCCAATAGATAAACACCGCGAAGATCCCTAAACTCAAAAGCGGTTTGGGCGTAAGAAACGAGAAAATTGTCACCACAAACAAAAAGCGCGCAAGCCATAATCCCGCTTCGACCACGATCCGTTCGGCCTGTTCATAACCCATTCGCCTGGCCAAATACAACCTGGCTAAATGGCCTCCGTCGAGGGGTGCGGCGGGAAGTAAATTGAGAAACCCCAAGCCTAAATTCATTTCGATAAACAGATGCAGCCACGATGGGCTAACCGGAAGCCACCGTGCGAGCCCCCATGCCGCTGATGCCAGAAAAAAATTCTGCAAGGGTCCTACGACAGCGATCATCGCTTCTACGTACGGTTCTTGCTGCGCGATGCCGGAAATGCGCGCAATACCACCAAATGGCCAAAGTTCAATACGTTCCACCGTACACCCATAGCTCTCCGCAACAATGGCGTGAGTTAGTTCATGCAGCGTAATAACAAAAAATGCCAAGGCCATGCGAATGCCTTGGCCTCCAATCAGGTAGAGAACAACCAGACCGATAAACCAGGGATTAATGGAGATTTTTCGCCACATCGGGGCCCACCTCCTTAGGGGCGAGCCCACGTGGTTCCAAAGTATTGTGGTAGCAAGGGATTGACCGGCAATCCATCAATCTGAACAGCAATGGCTAAATGTCTGCCTACCCGCCCTAATACGGTTCCCAAGCTCACCTTTTGTCCTCGATGTACCGCCATGTGCTGGACACCTTGCAACACCACAAGTATCTTGCCCACGCTGAGCTCCAAAGAAGGGGCCGTGTGAATCACGGTGGCTCGTGCAAATCCCTGCACAACTTGTCCTGGAGTAGTTTGCAATGTCACTTGAGCGTCAAACTGTTGGTGATGCCATCCAAAAGACTCAACCAGATGCGCGTGGGACACCGGATGAGCCCAGACCTGGTGCGTCAAAGGTCTCACGGTATGTCGTGTGCTGGGAATTGGCAACCGCAATCCCACGTTTTTCGGTATATGCCACGTCGACGTAACCCATTGTCGTTCCACTGTAAGCACATGGTCCCGGACCCTTTGAGGCAGCACGTGAGTCGCATAAACGCCTGAAACTAAAAGACCCGCGATCACCCAGCGGCCCCACCAGGTCGAACGCCGTTTCACCATCAAGGCTCTCTCTTCCATGGCGATCTCTCCTTTTCGCACACTCCCCTATCCATCTTATGGCAGGCTAGTCCCGTTCAGACCGCGCCTAAACGGATTTGATCAAGTTCTCACACGGGTGCTATGATCAAGGGGTCACAGAAGACGATGCCAGTCAACTTTCCCCAGCCCGAAAGGGCGGAGCATGGGAATATAAAGCTAGGTTGACGAGGAAGCACGGGTCGAAGCAGCTATGGCCATGGGCGGCATCTCTTCGCACAGAAAGGAGGAAGCGGCGCTTTCCGCACCGCTATAGACTAATGAAAGTGGCACCGTGGGAAGCATTAGCGCTGGCTTTAGCCTTCGTATTTGTCGGTTCCTACCTCCAGAAGAAAGCCTTTGTGGTTTGGCAGATGCCCCGTTATCTAGCTAAAAGCTGGGTCCGGTACTCCCTAATGATCGTGACAATCATCATTTTAGGATTTCCGTCGGTCACGGGATATTGGTGGATGGCCCCAATTTATGGAACCGCGATTGGATTTTTAGGAGGAAAACAGGCCGATTGGGAAACGGCCTGTAAGGATTAGAATACCGCGCAAGATTATACACGAGAGGCTTCCCGCGTTATTTTTCTTTGTGCGGAGAAGCCTCTTTCCGTTTACGCCCAGTGGGGCGTTTGAATTTGTTCTCGAGTTGCGTCAGCCGCTGTTCAATCCGTGATAACAACGCAAATACGGCCAATAACACGGCTCCGTCAACGGCGAGCAACACAACAACCCATGTCGTGGCCGTCATCGCGGTATTTTTCTCTCCCCTCAAATAAAGGGCCTCTTCACCCCGGCTCTAAGAACTTTTCCCCATCACCACGCGGGTGCTGGCATTGGCTGTATTGGCATAGGACAACGGCCTGCGGCGAAGATAGACATTAAGCAAGATGCCAACCCCTACCGAGTCCGCAAGCAGCGCAGAGCCTCCATAACTCATAAACGGTAAAGGCACCCCCGCGACCGGCATAATCCCCGATACCATTCCCGCGCTTTCAATCACGTGAAAAGCAAACATGGATACGACTCCGGACGCCAAAAGCATTCCATAACGGTCCTTGGCATGCACCGCAATAAACAATCCCCGGGCTAACAACAACAAATACACGGCGAGCAGCGCCATAGAGCCAACAAATCCAACTTCTTCAGCAATCACCGCAAAGATAAAGTCCGTATAAGATTCCGGTAGAAAGCTTAGTTGATTCGAATGCGCGGTAAATATCCCCGTGCCCAAGAGTCCACCACTTCCTACAGCAATCCGCGACTGAATCACATTGAAACCCGCTCCTAAAGGATCTTTGTTAGGATTAAGAAAGATAATCAGTCGGTCTAACTGATATTGGTGCATCGGGATCCACACATGAAAACGGTAATGGATATAAATCCACAAAATCACCGCGAGCAGTCCGCCTGGGAAGATAATTAGCAGTTTCCACCATGATGCGCCTGCCATCAGCAGCATTCCCGCCGCAATCGCCACAAAGACCAAGGCTGTGCCTAAGTCTGGCTGTTTAAGAATCAGCAACATCGGCAACAACAAAAGCAAGCCAGGGGACACTAAATCGCGCCACCGCTTTAACTGCGGCTTCTTGTCTAAGTGTGTAGCAAACGCTACCACTACAGCGACTTTGGCAAATTCGGAAGGCTGTAATTGAAAGGGACCAATTTGAATCCAGCGTTGGGCTCCCAAAGCAGAGTGGCCTTTAATCAGTACAAATGCCAACAATGCCACGGCAATCCAGTATAGGTAGGGACTCAGTTGCCGAAATCGCTCATAGGGATACCATGCTACGATGGTCATCGTCACCAATCCCAACCCAATCCATATCATTTGGCGATGGACATAATAGAGTTGGGCGGACGCAGGCAACAGAGGCTTAGTCGCACTGCCAATAACAAAGAGGCTTAAGCCCGAAATCAACAAGACGATTGCGATGACCAGATAGTCAATATTCTTCCAAACGGATCCGGAACGCATACAGCTCGACCTCTTTCCATCATAGTCCTTTTAGTATATAAGACCTGACGGCAGAGGTCGAGGACATGCAATTTGCTGTATCCGATTAGACAGAGTGTCGCTTGACGTTACGAATTGGGATATTGGCCACCAACGCCATGGCATCATCATGGCGAGAGAAATCCACCCGAAATCCCTCATCATCAATATCCATGTACTCTGATATGACTTTCAGCAAATCGTTTTTCAAGTTCTCCAAGGCTTGCGGCGACAAACTCGCACGGTCATGGACCAAGACCAGTCTGAGGCGTTCTTTGGCGACGTCCTTGCTTGCATCTTCCCTGCCGAAAACGCGCGCGAACAAATCAAACATTGAGCGTCCCCCCTTGCTCATGACTTAAACCCCATGAGCTTGCGCAGCCGGTTCAAAAACCCTGAGTCATCATCCAATTTCATCATGGGTACATTTTCTCCTTGCAAACGCCGGGTAATATTGCGGTACGCTTCCCCTGCTTTCGACTGGGGGTTAAGTACGGCAGGTTCCCCACGGTTGGTCGACACCACAATAAATTCGTCATCGGGCACAACCCCAAGCAATTCAATCGCTAAAATCTCGATCATATCATCGATATCCATCATGTCGCCTTTTTTTACCATGCTGGCACGGATGCGATTAATAATCAAGAAGGGTTTATGCTTTTCTTGGGCTTCCAGTAAACCAATAATGCGGTCCGCATCGCGAACTGAGGAAACTTCTGGTGTCGCAACGACTATCGCTTTATCCGCACCTGCCACCGCATTTTTGAATCCTTGTTCAATGCCGGCTGGCGAGTCGATGAGCACATAATCAAATTCCTCTTTCATGTGACTTACCAGTTCGTGCATCTGCTCGGGGGATACCGCTGTTTTGTCCCGTGTCTGGGCCGCTGGCAATAAATAGAGATTTTCAAACCGCTTGTCCTTAATCAATGCGTGTTTCAATTTCGCAAATCCTTCTACGACATCGACCAAATCGTAAACAATGCGGTTTTCCAGCCCCATAACCACGTCAAGATTTCTCAAACCAATATCTGCATCGATGAGCGCGACTTTCTGACCCGCCTTTGCTAACCCCGCCCCCAAATTGGCGGTTGTGGTCGTTTTACCAACGCCCCCTTTCCCCGATGTAATGACGATAGCTTCCCCCATAACCTACGGATCCCCCTTACCTAATGTTTCCCAGCATGCTGTGCTGCCACTGTTCAATGATGAGCTGGCCATCACGGACTTCCGCAAACTCTGGAAATGCCGGCAGCGTGGCATCTTCCGCATCGGGCGACCGGCCAATAAAATGTGCAATGCGAATTTGCGTCGGATTCAAGCGGAAAGCGGCCACCATCGCCTGATCATTGCCATCCGCGCCAGCATGTGCCATGCCACGTAGCCAACCCATGACAATAATATCGCCGCCCGCCCTTATTTCCGCCCCAGGATTCACATCACCGAGAATCACGACATTGCCGTAATACCGCACATTCTGGCCAGAACGTAATGTCTTGCGGATCAAAAGCGTCGGGTGGCGCCTAGCCTCATCCTCCCAGTCGCGGATACTGCGCCGTTCAAATTGCGGGTCGGCAAAAATCTTGACGACATCCGGCCCGGCACGCAGTGCACTGACTTCTTCTGCCTTGTCCCGGACAGGAGTTTCAGCGGCCTGTACGGGATGTTCGCGTATCAGGTCCCCAGATGCGTGAGCACTTGGGATGGGCTCCTGGACTTCCGCTGATACGTGTTTGGGTAAACGGCGCGCCAATGGTGTCCCTCCTCGATTTGACTCAGCACTTTACAGATTCTCTATCCGCTGCCAATATCCTGCCATTCTTCCCCCCTTGTCTCAAAGTTTTTATCCTGTTATTCAGTCAAACTGCTAGGAATACAGACAAAGACCGACGGCCTGTTTGCGAACAGATCGTCGGTCTTTGAAACATTGCGTCGAGATTACCAAGGTGGCGACACAGATCGATAACGAGTTCGCCTGTGGATACGGGTACGAAACCCTAATATGCCCCCTAAAGCCGGAGTAAACAACATGGAAAATAAAATCCAGACCGGGAGCGGACGAGAAAATACCAACCACGGAAAATGGTATCCAAACACATATAACAAAAGCCACTGAAACGGTGTTACTACCACCTGGCTTAGCGCCGCTAAGAGACCAGGGACAAAAATCGGGTCCCTGACGATTCGCTGTTGCACGAGGGCAATCGTATACCCTAGCAGTGCAAAGGTCAGCGCATTGAGCCCAATAAGGCGCCCGGCCCACAAATCTTGCATAAGCCCTCCAACCAATCCCGCCCACATGCCCCGGCGCGGAGTTTCGTAAAGGGCAATCAATACGGTCACCGACAGCACAGCATTAGGCGCATAGCCATTCGGAAAGATTTGGGGCAACAGCGCAACCTGCATTAATAATGCTAACAAATACAAGACGATCCACGTGCCCACCCGGAATCGCGCCATCAGCTTTGGCCTCCCCCGAAAATCGGCGGAATGCTCGTTCCTGAAGGATGGGACTCCACAACCATCACGGTTTGTAAGCGGTTGAAATCGACAGAGGGTTTGATAATCGCCGTCTCCGTCAACCCGAATTGATTTTTGGACACTGATAAGACTTGACCGACCAACAAGCCCTTGGGGTAATACTCACTAAGCCCTGACGTCGCCACAACATCGCCTGGCAACACATCCGGTTTATGGGAGAACAGTTGAAATTCCAAAAGACCTGTTACGGGATCCTGTCCAAGAACAACGCCCGTCGATTGAGACCGAACGTCTACGGCTCCCACACCACTTTTCGGATCGAGAATCAACATCACGGTGGCCGTATTCGGTGTAACAGCGACCACACGGCCTACAACCCCTTGAGGCACAATAACCGCCATGCCCGTTTGCACCCCACTGCGGCTTCCTTGATCAATCACGGCGGTGTTAAACCAGCTATCGGGGTTGCGGGCGATAATAATCGCTGGCTGTAAATGCCACGATCCTAGATTCTTTTTGAGCCCTACCATACCGCGCAACTGACCATTTTCGGCCAAAACCTCTGCCAGTTCCAGTTTCATCGAATTGTACTCCAGCAGCTTGCGCTTGAGTTCTTGGTTCTGCTGCTGCAAGGTAAAGAGATCGCCGACACTGCTGATGGCTGTTCCCGTTTCCTTGCCTAAGAACGCCATACTGGATTCCGCAGGGGATACCACCGTATTAATGATGTTGCTAAGACCAATGACAGTACCGCGAATACGGGCGGTCAAACTCAAACTGACCGTGACAACCATGATCACCAAGACGGTAATCAGAAGACGCCGCCACCGGTACAAGAATCCGCCCACGCTTACGTCCCTCCTCTTTCCAATTAACGGCGATTGCGGCGACGCAAAGCTTCAAGGTGATGGGCGTCTTCCAAGACCATTCCAGTTCCCCGCACAACCGTCAAGAGCGGCTCGTCCGCCTGATGAACAGGCATGCCCGTTTCCGAACTGACCAGCTTATCAAAATCTCTCAGCAATGATCCTCCACCCGTCATGACAATCCCGCGGTCCATGATATCCGCCGCCAATTCCGGGGGTGATTTTTCTAACGTGGCTTTAATCGCATCCACAATCGTATTGACTGTTTCACTAAGCGCGCGCTGAATTTCCGTTGAGTTGATCTTAAGGGTTTTAGGCAATCCTGTTACTAAATCTCGCCCACGCACATCCATGCTTTCTTCATGGTCAGGAGGATAAGCAGAGCCAATGGTAATCTTCACTTCCTCAGCTGTCCGTTCACCGATCATCATGTTGTAGGTCCGCTTGATGTGATTGACAATCGCGTCGTCCATCTCATCTCCAGCAACACGAATCGATTGCGACGCCACAATCCCATCTAATGAGATAATCGCTACTTCACAGGTTCCCCCGCCAATGTCCACAATCATATTTCCGGTGGGCTCTGCGACGGGCAACCCTGCACCAATAGCTGCCGCCATCGGTTCTTCAACCACTAACGCCTCACGGGCACCAGCTTGTACCGCCGCATCTTTCACCGCTCGCTCTTCAACCCCGGTTACGCCAGAGGGTACGCCAATAACCACGGTCGGATGCGTCATCCGTGAATTATTGGACGCTTTCTTGATAAAATACTTAAGCATAGCCTGCGTGGTATCAAAATCCGCAATAACGCCATCTT
This sequence comes from Sulfobacillus sp. hq2, assembly GCF_002903155.1. Taxonomy (NCBI): domain Bacteria; kingdom Bacillati; phylum Bacillota; class Clostridia; order Eubacteriales; family Clostridiales Family XVII. Incertae Sedis; genus Sulfobacillus; species Sulfobacillus sp. hq2. The sequence goes on from NZ_NWUL01000018.1 coordinate 76,864, forward strand.
TCAGGGGCCGAACCGCGCGAATGTTTCCCGGCGTACGACCCACCATCTGTTTGGCTTCTTGGCCAACGGCGATAATTTCGGCCGTTAACGTATCAATCGCCACGACGGACGGTTCTTGAAGCACAATGCCCTTACCCTTCACATAAACCACCGTATTCGCCGTTCCCAAATCAATGCCCATATCTTTAGAAAATGACCCAAAAAAACTTCTCATGGGTGAAAATATCCCCCTTAGTTCAGCTCCGTGGTTTTTCCTTGATGCACACTGGCATGACGCCCTTTGCCAACAATAATATGATCTAAGACTGGTATCCCCATCAGATCGCCCGCCTCCTCTAACCGACGAGTCAAGCCTAAGTCGGCCCGGGATGGGGTAGGGTCCCCGCTGGGATGGTTGTGCACAACAATCACGGACGCAGCCGATCGGCCCACCGCCCGTCGAAACACTTCACGGGGAAACACCTCCACGCTGTCGAGGCCCCCTTGAAATACGGTTTCGACCGCCAACACTTGGTTTTTGGTCGTCAGGAGAAGGACGCGAAATTCTTCTTGACTAAGTCGCATCATATCTTCTACCAGTAGCACAACATCGTCAGGCCCCTCAATCCGGTGTTGCAAATCCGCTTTTCTCAGCCTACTCCCCACTTCCAATGCTGCTAACAAAAGAGCCACCTTGGCCTCCCCTAACCCTTTAATCTGCAGCAGTTCAGAAGCGCGGCGACGGCTTAAGCCTGTCCAACCCTCTTTGAGCAAGTTCTGACTGAGCTCCAGCACACTTTGACCCAACGAGCCCGTTCCCAGCAAAACCGCTAGTAATTCCCGGTCCCCCAAGACACCCGCGCCGTGCCGCAATAATCGCTCGCGCGGCCGTTCTTCAACAGGTAAATCCCGCACACGTGTCATCGGCCTTCAGACCTCGCAATATGCTGAAGCAACGTCTGCAACGCAGCCGTTGGCAATCCAATAACGGTTTCTTTGTCCCCCACCAGCCTGGTGACCCACTCGCCAGCACGACCTTGAATGGCATAGGCCCCCGCCTTGTCTAAAGGCTCGCCTGTGTGAACGTACGTGAGAATCTCGTCCTGAGTTAGCGTCCGAAACGTCACCCGCGCCGCAGCCACCCGCACCAAGCCACGCTCTTTAGCCCCATCCCATACGGCTAGGGCCGTGTAGACGTCATGAGAATTGCCGGACAACTGAGCTAACATCGCTGCAGCTCGTTGCTCGGTTCCTGGCTTGCCTAGGACAGCATCCCCCTGAACCACAATGGTATCGGCACCAATGACCGTCCTCGTAGGATAACGTTTGGCGACGGTCAACGCTTTTGAGACAGCCAGCCGCCGTACCAATGCCTGAGGAGACTCGCCACGTCGACGCGATTCGTCAATATCCGCTGGGTCGACAATAAAAGACAAGCCGATCTGCTGCATAAGCTCTCGACGCCGGGGTGATGACGACGCTAAAACATATTGGTCCGTCATGTGCTAAGATCCCCGCCTTTGGTACCACCATAGGCCGCCAATGATGCCAATGATTCCCCCGAGATTCAGTTGAAGCCAGATGCCGAACGATACCCCAAACACACCCAGATTCAATGTCCATGGGCCCGTCGGCGATCCCAGATCAAAGTAATCGTGGCCTAGAGGAGACCACAGAACCGACAGAAAATGGCCTAAAAGCGAGCCGACAATTCCTCCAATGACCACGTATAAAATGGCCACGCCTACTGAATTTCGCCCTTTCATGACAAACCAAACTCCTTTGGCGGGGTCTGCCACCACAGGGACCCATCTTCTTCATCGACACAAACTGCGACCTTGTTCAGCATACCATTCGCAACGACGTCACGGCAATCATCGAAAAACTTCCTGCGATGGACAATTTCACCTAACATCCTCTCGTTGTTGCACTTTCGTGTTGAAAGCGCGTGACCAAATACCCCAATAATGCTAGTGATCCTGTCGCTAGCACAGCCTCTTGCGCCTTAGCCTCGGCAAGGGCCGCTTGAACCGCCTCCCATGGATCGTCAATAAACGTAGCGCTGGGCACCATCTCCCGCCATTGTAATGGATCCCCCGCGCGTTCTGAGGGAATTCGAGTGACGATAACATGATGCGCCAATGGCTTTAGCATTTGCAACATTTCACCAGCCGGTTTATCGGCTAACGCCCCGAACACAATGGTCCAGCGCATGTCCCGGTAGGGGGCCAACTTTAATGTCTCCACAAGTGCTCCAATCCCATGGGGATTATGCGCCCCATCAATCACCCATAAAGGCTCTCGCTGCATGACCTGAAAGCGCCCCGGCCATGAAAAGTGAGACCACTGCGTTAAAATGCGAGACCAATCCTTCACCCATCCTTTTGCCGCTAACGTTTCCATGGCCGCATACGCTGTGGCAACATTTTGCACTTGATACGCCCCTAATAAGGGGACATGGATAGGCCCATGGGGACTGATTCCGTCAATACCGTCTGGCCCTACAACAGGAAACCAATGCGGCTCCACAATGGGCACCTGAAGCCTCCTCGCCTTTTCCATTATGACGGCGCGGGCAGCAGGATAAGGCTGGGGACCTAACACGACGACTGATCCCGCTTTGATAATCCCCGCCTTTTCCCCAGCAATCGCCTCAATGGTGTATCCCAAGCGGTCCATGTGATCAAAGGCGACGGGAGTAATGACTGACAAGCAGGGGGGGTCAATGATATTGGTCGCATCTAAACGGCCTCCCAATCCCACTTCCACCACCGCAATATCCACCTGCCAATAGTGAAACGCCAAGAAGGCCATGGCTGTTACCGCTTCGAAAAATGTTGGAACGTCGGGCATGTTCCGCCCGGCGTCCTCAATCACTTGGCCTAATTGATCCCACAACGCCGGATCCATGGGTTGCCGATTAAGCATGACACGTTCATTGATGTGTCCAAGATCTGGCGACACTGTGAGGCCGACTCGGTAGCCTTGGGAGGTAAGCGCGTCGGCAATTAAAGCCGCGGTTGATCCTTTGCCATTAGTGCCCGCCACGTGGACTATAGGATACCCACGCTCTGGATGGCCCAATTTCTCTAACAAAGATCCGATGCGTTCCAAACCGGGACGAATTTTATTCCGTTCCAGGTCTGCCCACCAATTCTCCTTCACTGCAAGTCCTCCCACCGTTCCTTCAGTCGCTCCATGCGCGCCAACAGTTCTAACCGCTGTTCCTGGGCTTTGGCCACTACAGGCTGCGGTGCCCGTTCGCGAAACTTTTGATCGGCTAGCTGCTTTTCCACGCGTTCGAGCTCGCGCTGGGTTTGTTCCATGGTCTTCTGCACGCGGGCTTGTTCAACCGCAAGATCAACGATACCTTCTAAGGGCAGATAGACACTGCCCCCTTGACACACCCCGGTCAACGCGTGATGTGGTTTGGGTGCCCCTTCGGCTTTGACATGCCAGCTAATATCTTGAGCCCGGACCATTTCTCGTATCGCAGCCGCCTCCATCTGCCAGTCCGCTAAAGTTTCTGCATCATCCGCAACCATTTGGAAATGAACCCGTTGTCCCGGAGGAAGATTCACTTCGGCACGGAGATTGCGTGCGGTCCGGATAAGGCTTTGTACGCGATCCATGACGTCTTGGGCTCGGTTCGCCGGAAGATTTTGTGGCGAAGGCCACGGGGCAACCATGATGCTGTCTCCTTGGTGCGGCAAGGATTGCCACAATTCTTCGGTCACAAATGGCATAAAAGGATGAAGCAGTTTTAAAGCTTGTTCGGCCACAAATACCAGCATACTCAAAGTGTTAGAGGAGGTCTCGGGATTTTCTCGCATGTGAATCTTGGTCAACTCAATATACCAGTCGCAGTAATCATCCCAAAGAAAATCATAGATAGCCCGTGCCGCTTGGCCAAACTCAAAGTCCTTGAGCCATTCCGTCATGTGCTGAGTGGTTTGGTTTAGTTTTTGGACAATCCATACATCCTCGACGTTGTCCATCGTCACAGCTTGGGGCGTAAATCCTTCAGGAAGATTCATCCGCACGTACCGAATCGCATTATAAACTTTGTTCGCAAACCGGCTCGCTGCCTCAACACGCTCGTCCGAATAGCGCTGATCATTCCCTGGCGCTGAACTGAGGACCAAGGCTAACCTAAGCGCATCCGCTCCATATTTTTCTATGACGTCCATCGGATCCACGCCATTGCCTAAGGACTTACTCATTTTCCTTCCTTGGCTGTCCCGCACCAAGCCATGCAGTAACACCGTGGCAAATGGGCGTTCGCCGGTAAAATGCAAACCTTGCATGACCATGCGTGCGACCCAAAAGAAAATAATATCGTATGCC
>NZ_NWUL01000023.1:0-149432 GCF_002903155.1 Sulfobacillus sp. hq2
CCGCATTCACGAGACTCTGGCGCCCAAACAACGTCACCGCGCCGGCCACGCCAATCGCCGCCGTGCCCACGAGAAATTGCCGCCGGCTCCATTGATTTTCTTCACTGTTCTCAGTATTCGGGGTTTTCTCATCTTTGGGAGACTCGTATTCCACACCTTTACCTCCTTCACAGGATCTCAATACTTCGGCGAGACCCATGTATTTCGCAACTTAACAACCGTTGCTGAGGTTATAAAACTTTAATTGTTCGAGTCAGCAACAGTTAACAAAAATCTTTGCTTCACTAAGATGACTGGTAATACCTAGCCTTTATTGCCTGTTTAATAACTACTCAACAGTACTAGCAAATTGTAACACGTTTATATGCGAATGGATCCCTCAAATATTGCAGAGACTGTTCATTTCTCGCAATACAGAGATAAGCTTTAGGTCAAGTTATAATGCCCGCGCGCTGAAAGCTTTGTATTCCAATCCAGATGAGCTGTTAAGGATAATAAAAAAAGAGGGCGTAACGCCCTCTTTTTTCCGTGATTAATGGCAATCATGAAGGTTTGCGCTCAAGACGGCTGGCCCCAAAACTCCATCAACTGTGCCGGCCCGAACCGTTACGACCCCCAAAGGAATGGTAGAGACTCCTGGCGAGTAACTCCCCGCCCAATCCTGAGGGGGCTCCTTTGCGGAAGTAAGAAACATGGGAGTCGTGACCACAAGATTTCCTGTAACCGGGTTTGTTAACGTAAAAAAATATCGTTGAAATCTCTTACCAAAAGTTTGCGGGGCCGGTACAAAATTTGCTACCACATCCAAACTTTCGAAACCCTCTAACTCATTAATCACCAACGATGCACTGCCATAGGGATGCAAATCGGAGGTTACGGTCATCAACGGCGCACTGCAAACACTCACTTGCGGCTTAACGGCAGGCGGCCACGCTATCGATAACGGACTCGGCGCCGCAACCGCATTGTTTTTGCCGATGTGAAAATACGTTACAGGGCCAATGATACCATCGGCTGCAATATGAACAGCTTCTTGAAAGTGTTTGGTCGCCACCACCATCTCGTCGTTAAAATATCCAGTAATTCGGCCGCCATAAAAACCCAAGTTCTGCAGTAGCACTTGCACAAAAACCACATCAAATCCCTTGCGTCCGAGACTAAGCGAACGGCCCCCGGCCACCGCATAGAGCCACGAAGCATCATAAAATCCAAACCCGGCAATGCCGTTTGGCGGAAATCCCGTATCCCCATTATTCTCGGCATCTATCTTAAAAGCCGCCACCGCCTCAACCGTGCGGGGCGTAAACGTGTCACTAGCCCCTCCAATCAAGGACGCATAGCGAAAACAATTAAGGCGGTTGTGCAGAATCATCACATCACCGCCATACATTCCATCCTTTAGTTCGCGACTGCCATAAGCGGGTCCCCCATAGGGAGTATACGGACCGACACCTTGTCCATAAGCCCAATATGTCTGGGGTCCCACCACATTGTCCACGCGCAAACCAAAGTATTCTTGAATGTTGGCAACCGCTACAGCGGTCATGTCGTCGAATCGTCCTGTTATCGCAATCGGCTCGCCTAGAGCACCTTGTGGGGGATTCATCGCTTGTATCATCACGTTGTACACGGCCTGCAAAACAGCCACATCAGTCCCTAAAGCTCCCACTGATAAGACCCGACTGCCAAACGGGACATATGGAGCAAAGGTCTCGTCAAATAACGCCATGTCCAGCCCTCCTCGTTGTGCTTTTTTCGTTACACCGTACGTTATGACATCCGTCGGCAATTGTTGCCATAAAAACCACTCATTTCATGTAAACCTATCGAGTTAAGCAGGTGGTAGCCCAATGCTCATATGTACACACGTGATGAGCGGAAAGGCGAACGTGAAATCCTTGAAAAAGGATAATAACCCCCGCGTTGGGACGCGAGGGTTATTATTTCGTATGAATGGATTCGGCCGACTCATGAGTTTCGAAAGTTTTCCGGGCCTTTGTCCTAAGGCCCCGTAAGGGCTCGCCGCGCTTGATCCGCACGCCGCAAGGCCGTATTGGGACTATCTGCTAAGACCGTTAGATGCCCCATTTTCCGCGCCGGCCGAGGGGTGACTTTACCATAAAGGTGCAAGTGGGTCGAGGGGATGGCGAGGGCCGCAGAAAAATTCGGTTGATCGGAGGCCGTCCATATATCTCCTAGTAAATTCGCCATGGCCGCCGCACTCAACTGACGCGTTTGTCCCAATGGTAAACCGGCTACAGCTCGGATATGCTGTGCAAATTGCGAGTACTCAAAGGCTTCAATGGTAAGATGTCCCGAGTTATGCGGACGCGGAGCCATTTCATTAACTAGGACGTCATCACCAATGACAAAAAATTCAACCGCCATAGTTCCCACTAGGTCGAGTTCGATGGCAAGGCGATATGCATAGGACGTCGCCCGTTCTCGCACGATGGGAGCCACTGGAGCCGGCGATATGGAAAAATCGAGAATGCCATTCCGATGATGGTTTTCAATCAATCCAAAATCGACAATTTGTCCCCCTTGGTCTCGGCTTAATACCACGGATACCTCTTTATCAAACGGTACCACTTGCTCAACCACCACGGGAATGTCGCGCCACTCCTCAAGCACGCCCTGCAGCTCTTGGGCGGATCCGCATATCCTTTGTCCATGGCCGTCGTAACCGCCTCGAGCCGTTTTGACAATGACCGGGAACCGCGCTACTTGCGTCCATGGTTCTCCTTGAACACCTGTTACAGCCAAGTAATCGGCTGTACGTAGACCTAAAGCCCGAAACGTAGCCTTTTCTTGAATGCGATCTTGCGATATGCTCAATAAGCGTGTATTGGGAAATAATCGACGCTCAGCCTCACACGCTGCCAACACCGCAGCATCCACGTTTTCAAATTCATAGGTAACAACCTTTGCCATTTGTGCTAACTTAGCAACCGCCGCTTGGTCACCATAATCCGCAATAATGCGGGCATCTGCCACCTGACACAGCGGCGCATTTTCATCCGGATCGAGCACCACGACTTTGAATCCCAGATCATGTGCCTCGTCCGCCATCATGCGCCCCAGCTGGCCTCCACCAATAATGCCTATGTACTCTCCCGGTCGAACCGTCGTCATTCGTTTTGCCCTCCAAAACCTTTATGTGCCGCTATTTTGACGGTCTCTTCACTATGAAGAACTTCTGCTTTGAGGGTTGCTCGATATTGATGCAGCCGCTCTCGCACCCTTGGTTGTGAGAGGGCGATGATTTGGGCAGCCAGGATGCCAGCATTTTTTGCTTGACCGACGGCGACCGTCGCGACCGGAATGCCCCCAGGCATTTGGACAATCGACAAGAGAGAATCCATACCCGCAAGATGCTTGGACGGCACCGGCACACCAATCACTGGAAGTGTGGTATATGCGGCCGTCATACCCGGTAAATGTGCGGCGCCCCCGGCCCCTGCAATAATGACTTGATATCCTTGGGCTTCCGCATTTTGAGCAAATTCTGCCATGCGTTCTGGTGTACGGTGCGCCGACAACACATGCACATCGACAGGAATATCCATAGTCTGCAAAAATTGCACTGCTTCTTGCATGACAGTCCAATCAGACTGGCTGCCCATGATGACCGCTACTGACATCTCTTGCTCCCCCATTCCTCCGCCATTACGTACCTTATGACATTCTTCCCTGATTATAGCCGATAGGAAAGACTACCTTGCACTGTCATTGGGCAAGATCAGGCGCAATGTGCAACCAGTGTATCTGGTGTTCCGTTTGCCGCCAATGCGTACCAAATTTTTGCGTAGGATGCGCAATGACAGCAATGGCCGCAAAGCGTTGCGGAGGCCAGTGCATAATCTCAAGATTTGCTGGATTATTGGGCGTTCGGGCAAGAAATAAAGCAATCGACGAGCCGGTACGCAGGTTCACACCATAGACCATGCCTTGCTTTATCATATTTTCCAGTTCGGGGAACGCAATAGTCGGAAGGTGACCAAGTTTTTTGGCCGATACAGACACTGAAATATTAGGTTTAGGAGCGAAATGGAGCGGAGCATGATACCGCACCCAAGCAAAAGAAGCTACAATCGCCATCATGATGATCGCGAAAAATTTTGCACGCATACTGCTCACTCCCGAGCCCTTTACTTACATAACGCCGAAGAAGTCCCGAAGGTCACGAACGGATCCAGGTTTCTTTGCTATGTTACAGCGTATCACATTCGGCACCAGACGGGGCTCTTTCAGGCGATAGAAATGCAATGGAAATTGTCACCAGGACTCCCTAAAAAGCCCTGGTCCCACTTCATTGTTAATACTCAAGTTTGGTATCATCCGTTAAACGCCTGCGAAAAATCCAATAGCTCCATGCTTGATATGCCACAATAATGGGAAGCATAACGGCGGCCATGATACTCATCACTTGCAAACTGTAAGGATTTGACGCCGCATTATAAATCGTTAAATTCCAATGACTGTTCAAACTGCTGATCATGACGTCGGGAAACATCGCTAAGAACATAGAAACGGTCCCAAGCATTATCGCCAAACCCGATGAAATGAAGGCCCATTTGTCGTGACCCCTCCGGACAAAAGCCCACGTTCCAATCACGCTCAACCACGCGAGGAGAGGAATAGGCCCAGGATCGAGCCCAAGGCGGCGTACGACATCCGTCTCATAGTACATCATCACAATGAAAACAAAGAAAATCCCCACGACGACCGGAGCCATGGTGAACGCCGCACGCTTGGCTCGGTGATACAGCTCACCGGACGTTCGCAGCATCAAGAAGGAGGCTCCATGAAACACAAAGACTGCGACAACCGTCAACCCCCCCACAATGGCGAAGGGATTAAGCAACCCTAAAAAGGTGCCCACATAGTTTCCTTGCGCATTTATCGGAATTCCTTTGACCAAATTGGCCAAAGCTACTCCCCAAATCAAGGGGGGTAGTAAACTTCCAATGAAGAACATGGCATCCCACCAACGGCGCCACCTCAGTCCTTCAACGCGGCTGCGAAATTCAATCGCAACGCCCCGAAGAATTAGCCCTCCTAACAAGAGAAAAATGGCCAAATAAAACCCGCTGAGCATTGACGCATACCACTGGGGAAAGGCTGCAAATATGGCTCCACCTGCGGCAATAAGCCATACTTCATTGCCATCCCAAAACGGTCCAATAGTCGTTAAGACAATCCGTCGCTCGCGATCACTGCGCCCCATAAAGGGCAACAACATTCCCACGCCATAGTCAAATCCTTCAAGAAAAAAATACCCGACAAAGATTATCGCCACTAGGACAAACCATGTGATGTTCAACACGGCAATTCCCTCCCTTTGGGTTGTTCTATTCCCCGCGCCGCCCTATTTAATGCCATTCGCCACCAATGGGGTCTTGACCACGAGCATGCCGCTCTTGTCCCGTGACAAACAGTGATTCCTGCGGTTTGGGCCGTGCTTCTTGACCTTCTTCCGTTTGAGGACCCGCGTGAATAATGTGGACAAAGAGATAGACCGCTGCCGCTCCCACACTCAAATACACCAAACCAAACGCGATCACGGTTGTCCAAAGTTCTGTTAGGCTCACGAGCGGAGAGTTAGCCTTAGCGGTAAACATCAAGCCAAACACAATCCACGGCTGCCTACCAACCTCCGTCATCAACCATCCCGACGTGGTCGCCATATAGGGCAAAATTAATGTCCATTCCGTTAATACCAAAAACCACCGCGGACGGACTTTTTTAGCCATCATATATGTGCCCACCATGGCAATAAGCATCATGGCTGTCCCCACAAAAATCATGATGCGAAAACTCCAAAACGTCGGGTTGACTGGCGGGATATAGCTGGCCATACCAAACTTCTTTTGATATAGATGATTGAGCTCAGTAATCCCTAACACTCGTCCCGTAAACCGGTTGTAGGCGAGGATGCTGAGTAAGTCAGGGATTTGAATAACAAACGGGGTGGCATGTCTTGCAACGTTAATCCAACCAATAACGGTCCATGGAGCATGCAAGGGACTCGTATGCCATAAGGCTTCCGACGCGGCCATTTTCATGGGCTGCGCAGTAATTAAATGCTGCGCCTGTTCATGCCCTAATACAAACACCAGTACGCTAAATATTAGCGCGCTCGTCATTGCCAAACGGTAGCTTGGGTCAAAGACGGCGTCATTGGTGTGACGGATGAGATGATAGGCACTCACAGAGGCCATAAAGAAGGAACTTAACGCCATTGCTCCGAATACCGTATGCGGAAACTCTAGCCACAATTGGGGATTTCCTAAAAGCGCGAAAAAGTTGACCATTTCGGCTCGCCCATGGCGCACCATGTAGCCCACCGGTTCTTGCATAAACGAATTAGCCGTTAAAATCCAAAACGCTGAAATAACCGAGGCAATCGAGGTTAGCCAAACCGACAATAGATGGAGTCGCGGAGAAAGATAGTCCCATCCATAAATCCAAATGCCTAAGAAGGTCGACTCCAAGAAGAAGGCCATGAGGACCTCAATAGCTAAAGGCGCGCCAAAAATATCACCGACAAACCGAGAAAACTGCGACCAATTGGTTCCGAATTGAAATTCTTGAATTATCCCTGTCACAACGCCTACAGCGAAATTAACTAAGTAAATTTTCATCCAAAATTTTACAGCTACTTTATATTCCTCGGCCTTCGTCCGGACATAAAACGTCTCCAACACAGCAATAAGAATTCCCATTCCAATGGTCAAAGGGACAAACAAAAAGTGAAATAGTAAGGTTCCTCCAAATTGTAATCGGGCCAGCCCAACTGCCGTCATCGTCACATCACCTCGCAAGAAGTATGCCGTGACCGGCTCATAATTATGTGCCAAGAGGAACACCACGCAATGGAAGTTAAGAAAAACCGGAGTAATCATAATTGGCCCACGCTTCCGCAAGTACCACATGGGCTATAATAGCTCTATGTCCATAGGGGCTTCATGTGTTCGAAACGATCAAGCAAAAAGCAGGTGAGACAAGATGCCGACAGCTATTATCGATAGCAAACAACGACCATTACGTGACTTGCGTCTATCCGTCACAGATCGATGCAATTTCCGATGCGTTTACTGCATGCCCAAAGAGGTTTACGGGGCTAAATTCCGGTTCTTGCCTAAACACGAGCTGCTGACGTTTGATGAGATTGAAAGAATTGTCAGCATTTTTGCCTCACTCGGCGTGAAAAAAATCCGTCTCACTGGCGGCGAGCCGTTGTTGCGGCAAAATCTTGAACACCTTGTCGCACAATTGGCCAAAATCCCTGGCATTACCGACCTGGCCATGACGACAAATGGCTATTTTTTGACGCGAGACAAAGCTATAAAGCTCAAACAGGCAGGCCTCAACCGTATTACGGTCAGCCTGGACGCGCTCGATGATGAGACTTTTGGTCGGACGAATGACGTCGGTGTGCCTGTCAAACGCGTGCTCGATGCGATTGACGCAGCTCATGCCGCGGGTCTCAGCCCTATTAAGATTAATATGGTGGTAAAACGCGGCATGACCGACTCAGCTATTATTCCCATGGCACGTCATTTTCGATTTACAGGGCACATCTTGCGGTTTATTGAATATATGGACGTTGGCAATACCAATGGTTGGCGCCTCACAGATGTTGTGACGGCCGAGGAAATCCTTCACCAATTATCCACCCATTGGGACCTCGAACCCATTGCTCCCCATCATCCAGGGGAAGTCGCGCGCCGCTTTCGATTTTTAGACGGCGGCGGGGAATTTGGCATTATTTCCTCTGTCAGTCAACCCTTTTGTCACACCTGCGGCCGTATCCGTCTATCCCCGGAAGGACGCCTCTATACCTGCCTATTTGGTCACGACGGTTACGACATCCGTGCACTCCTTCGCGATCCCAAGCTTACCGATCAGATTGTCGCAGAAGCGCTCACGGGCCTTTGGAACAAGCGCCATGATCAATACTCGGTCGACCGGACGACCGCAACACCGTCCCACTCCAAAGTGGAAATGTCACATATTGGAGGATAATCCGAGGATTGCTTAATCCTCCATTACTTACTCCCCACATCCGTCTCACTCCCTAGCCAGTGCCGCATAGTTTAGTTGCGTGATTGGCCCCACAGATGGCGCGGCGTCGCGCATTGGGCACTGAACTTGAGGAGGGATTTTCTATGTGCGGCATTGCAGGGTGGATAGACTGGAACAAAGATATTCGCCAGCATCAATCATCATTGGAGGCCATGGTATCTCCTTTGGCCTGCCGTGGACCAGATGGAAGCGGCACCTGGGTGACAGAGCACGCGGGCATGGGACACCGAAGACTTATCGTGATTGACCCTGAAGGTGGCATGCAGCCGATGTCCCGTAAAGAAGGGCGAAAAGTCTTCACCATTGTCTATAATGGCGAACTTTATAATTATCGCGAGCTGCGTCGGGAGCTTCAAAGCCTCGGCTACGAGTTCCGCACGGAATCAGATACCGAAGTCCTGCTCACGGCGTACATCGCATGGGGAACGGATTGCCTGCAACATTTTAATGGCATTTTTGCGTTCGCCATATGGGACGCCGTTGATCAGACCTTATTCATGGCGCGGGATCGATTAGGGGTAAAACCGCTATTTTTTGCAAGGACCCCCCACGGAATTCTCTTTGGCTCGGAAATGAAGGCAATATTAGCCCATCCCGAGATGCCTCATGAGATAGGTCGCGATGGGCTCGCAGAAATATTCGCCTTAGGACCAGCGCACACCCCGGGGCACGGCGTGTTTAAGGGTGTGCAAGAACTTACCGCAGGACAATTTCTGATCTTTAACGCCCGCGGCTTGAATATCCGGTCATATTGGCAACTCGTCTCGCATGAACATCCTGACGATCTCCATACCACACAACAGACCATCCGTGACATTTTAGAAGATACCGTGAAACGCCAACTGATTGCTGATGTTCCCGTCATCACATTATTGTCGGGAGGGCTCGACTCAAGCGCCGTCACTGCACTGGCCGCCCGTACTTTTCAGCAAGAAGGGCGGGGTCCGTTAAATACCTATTCGATAGATTTTGTGGACATGGAGAAACATTTCAAGCCCACTAAATTTCAAACCAACTTGGATGCGCCGTGGGCAAGGCGCGTATCGGAGGCGCTACACACACGCCATCACCGCGTTGTGCTAGACACCCCTGACCTCGTGCAAAATTTACTGGCTGCCATGCGGGCTCGGGATTTGCCGGGCATGGCCGACGTGGATACATCCCTCTTAGTCTTCGCTCGCGAAATTAAAAAAGAGGCCACGGTAGGCCTATCGGGAGAAGCGGCTGACGAAATCTTCGGAGGATATCCTTGGTTTCATCATCCGGATGCCATAGCGGCAGACACCTTCCCATGGGCCCGGCGCTTAAAGGACCGCGTCGCCATTTTATCCCCAGAGTTCACAGAATACATTCAACCCTTTGCCTACGTCGATCAACGGTACCGCGAAGCGTTGCAAGAAGTGCCTCGGCTGGAGGGCGAGGACCCTTACGCCGCAAGAATCCGTGAAATCGGTTATCTTACACTCACACGGTTCCTCCCCACGTTGCTCGACCGTAAAGACCGGATGACGATGGCCGTCGGTCTGGAAGTGCGCGTACCGTTTTGTGACCACCGGTTGGTGGAATATGTGTGGAACGTCCCATGGGCTATGAAAACAGAAGGGGAGCAGCGGAAGGTCATTTTGAGGCAGGCAATGCGGGGCCTGCTCGCTGAGGATGTCCTTTGGCGCCAAAAAAGTCCTTACCCATCTACACCCAATCCCACCTATTTTGCGGCAATGCGCGACCAACTCGAAGAAATCTTGCACGAACCAAGCTCGCCTCTTCACGCCATTGTTGATGTCGCAAAAATCCGCGAGGTGATGCGACAAGGACCTCAAGCCGAACAAATTCCTTGGTTTGGTCAATTAATGGGTAATGCCCAACTGTTTGCGTTTCTCATTCAAGCCCATCATTGGTTTAAAGAATATCGTGTACACCTGGCATAATCGGAACCGAGCGGCTTTGCTTAGCCGCTCGGCTAACAGGCACGAGGCCAAGTTGCTTGCGGCACCAATTGATCGATTAAGAGACGCAATTCATCAAAAGCCCGTGGATCCCCAGGCGTAGCCAATGGCAGCCGCACATCACCTGCGTGGAATCCTAGATAATTCATCGCCCATTTCACACTGATTGGATTGGTATAACGAAAAAGTTCCTGAAAGAGCGGCATCAGAAGTCCATTGATGCGGCGAGCTTCATGCAAATCTCCTTGTTCTACAGCTTGTGTCATTTCTTGAATTTTGCAACCCACCAAGTGCGAGGCCACACTCACAACGCCATAGGCCCCCAATGTCAGAGCAGGATAGTACATGGCATCATCTCCTGCATAAACATGCGTGGCGGGAGATAACAAGTTAATCAATTCCTGCATTTGGGGAAGAGAGCCGGCCGCCTCTTTTATCGCGATTACATTGGGACATTCCTGAATAATCGTGCGGGCCGTTTGTGGCAAGAGGTTGACGCCCGTACGTCCCGGAATATTATAAAGCATAGCAGGAACGGGAAGACCATCGGCAATATCGACAAAGTGGCGGATTAGTCCTTCCTGCGGCGGTTTGTTGTAGTAAGGACACACTAGCAATACGCCATCGGCTCCAGCTTCAGCTGCTTGCCAAGATAACTCTCGACTGTGACGCGTGTTGTTGGTTCCTGTCCCCATCCATAGGGGCACGTCATTGCCCACTGCCGCACGAACCGCCCGTAATAAGTTCATACGCTCTGTATCGGTTAAGGCGGGCGACTCGCCCGTAGTCCCGGACAAAATCAGGCCACCACTTCCATGGGCCACAAGCCACGCGGCCATAGTGCCTGCTTCTTCATAGTCAACATCACCGTCAGTGTTAAATGGGGTTATCATCGCAGTAAATACACGGGGTAGCATAAAATTAGCCTCCTTAGAAGTGTGGATAGGATAGGTAGTTAGACAGGTACGCCGGGACGCGCGAAAAATTACGCGCGAACCGGCCAGGTCTTAACGCCCGGCTTCTTCCACGACTTTTCAGAGACTGCAGAGACACACGAAATCGCAAAGAAATTGCTCAACCAGACAGATTCTGAATATCCGGTCATCGCAATTCCCCTTTCCGTGTGTTAAAGTTTTTTCGACTATATCACCTCTTACGCATCTTGTCAAATAATCATTCACCGTCATTGCATACGTTGGCGTTTGCGGATTGGCCGCACTTGTGGCATAAATGAAACGATGTCGTAGCCAACATGATTCCGTAACCCGCACCATCATTCCAACACTCCATGGTGCGTCAATCGACGGCACTCTTCGTCCCGGTACAAAGCCCCGAAATGATTCCGGGGTATTGTCTTTGGCAAACGATAACTTTGTTACGATGAAACGAAAGGTAGGGTAACCCTTTATGCAATGGGCGTCTCGAATGCAACAGATTCCTCCGTATTTATTTTTAGAACTTGACAACCTTGTAGCTCAGGAACGGGCCAAAGGTCGCGATATCATCAGCTTAGGCATTGGTGACCCGGTTCAACCCACCATTCCTGTTGCGGTAGAGGCTTTAAAACACGCAGTGGACAACCCGCAAACGCATCGCTATCCCAATTACTTGGGAAGTCCAGAATTTCGCCAAGCCATTGCTGACTGGTATAACCAAAGATTTCAGGTCCAGCTTGATCCTCACAATGAGGTTGTCGGTCTTATCGGATCAAAAGAAGGCATAGCGCATCTGATTTGGGCGATGGCAGAACCCGGTGATATTGTTTTAGTTCCCGACCCAGCATACCCGGTCTACCATACCCAAACTATTTTAGCGGGAGCTAAACCTTATCCATTGCCGCTCACGGCACAGAATCACTTTCTTCCGGATTTACGCGCCATTCCCGAGGATATCTGGGCGCGAGCCAAAATGCTTTGGCTCAACTATCCCAACAATCCCACGGGAGCGGTAGCTCCTTACGATTTCTATCAAGAAGCCGTCGATCTCTGCCGCACGCACGACGTTTTGTTATGCAGTGATGGGGCATACTTAGAAATGGGTTTTGATGGCTACAAGGCACCATCCGTCCTCGAGATTCCGGGCGCGAAGGACGTTGCTATCGAATTTTATTCCTTGTCTAAGCCCTTCAACATGACCGGTTGGCGTATTGCAGCCGCGGTAGGCAACTCATCGGCAGTCGCCGCATTGGGAACGTTGAAGAGCAATCTAGACTCCGGGCCCTTTACAGCCGTGCAAGATGCGGCAATAGCCGCGCTGCAATCAGATCCGAGGGCCTTTTTTGCCGACATGAATGCACTTTATCAGGAACGGCGCGATATAGCCATTCGTGCCCTCCATGCTATGGGAATTGCGGCAGCCACTCCCGCTGCAACATTTTACCTCTGGTTCCCAGCGCCATTCGGTATGACAGCGGCCGAAGCCACTACCTATTTTATCCAAGAAGCAGGTGTGCTGTTAACCCCAGGTGAAGCTTACGGCGCACATGGTCAAGGATGGCTCCGTATCTCCCTAACAATTGACACGCCTCGACTGCGCGAAGGCATGGAGCGCATGGCCGAAGCCGTCCGCAGCCACCCGCCGGCCTAAAGCACAGAGACTAATGTCTTCAAGTACCGGACGACAGGACGCGGCTGGTTGTTCAATAAGTCCACTCCTTCAGGACCTAATGGCACAGCCAGCACGTCGTCTAGTTCGGGATCGGCGCTCGGCTGCTGAACGTATTGGCGAAAATGCCGGCGAATTTCCTGACTCGTGGCCATAACGGCCATATCGACCGCAATGGCAATGCGCCCTGCTTCGTCGACTGTATAGCCTTTCACCGCACACGCTTCGTATGGAACATCAAGGCCTATTTCTTCTCGCGCTTCGCGACGGGCGGAAACAATGGGTAAGAACAATCCATCCATAATATCTTGAGCATCCGCCGATCCTCCTATGGCTTGAATCCATCCCGGCCTCGCAGTGTCTGAGCCCATCACCCCCACAATGAGAGAGCGATCAGATGTTCTGACACATGCCGCCGCAAACAGAACCCGTACATAATACGGATCATCGACGTTTAAGCGCTGAGCGAATAAGAAATGCGCATAGTCCGTCAGTGCTGTGTAGAGATAATGATGGGCACTGCCCTGATCCATATGAGTGACAGTGAGCACAGAGCCCCGAAACAAACCGGGTTGACGCCTCTTTTGTTCCGCCCAAAATTGGTCAATCTGGCCTTGCACGGTCCTTGGTAGTTTCATAGGCAACGGATCTACCACAACCGTTAATGCATCACACGGCACCCACTGCGACCACCGATTCAGAGGCCTTCCCCCTTTCTAAGTTGATTCGCCAACAAACCAGACCTCAATAATAAACCCGACAATCAGTAAAATTCCAATCACCGTATTAATCATCACCGATTCACCATGAAGTTGGGCAAATTCACTCGACGTCGAGCGAATTTCATTCATGACATGCAACATGCTGTTAGCATACAACACCAAGATCCAAGAAATGAAAGCTTGAGCAAATAGTACCCATCCCATCCGCCGTGACGAAAACCACGCGACAATCAACGCACCCACTAACGCTGCGCCGCCTGCCCACAAACCAATCCCGTAATAGGCTGGAAAAATCTGCACCAAGAGCTTTCCCGCATCCTCCATCGGTAGCACTTTGAATACCGCCTCCGCCACCACCAGCGAAAAGAAGAGAATGGTACCTAACCAAATGCCTGTGCCCATCATCCACAATAGGCGACCAATATTGCGCGTCATCGTATTTGCCTCCGTTCTCCGCTTTCACAATAAATTATGCTAAGGGGACAACACAATACCACCCATCCCTCTTGCAAGCCCTGTTGCTCCCGCCGCTTGTTTCAAGTACCATGAACAAGGATAGCCCCAAATACGGCACACGGGAAAGGACACGGTATGCACGACAAAGTCTCTGCGCGATTCATCGATATCCGCCCCACACTAGATCCCATTCTCTTTCAACGCTCGCCCGTGCTGGCCGAAGTGATGGGACAATATTCTGCCCGTACCCAGCGTTGGGGTGTTATGATACGGGAACATAACCCATACCTTCTTCTCGGTCCAAAAGACCGGCGCCTACCTCATCTCGATGAGGCTATCCGTTGGGCAACCGAACAAGGATATCCTGTATTTATGCGGGTCGGTGGCGGCTCTGTTGTCTTATTGGATCGTCAGTGTCTAAGCTTTGCCGTGTCCATGCCGTGCCGTGATCTCACGGTGTGGGAGCAAAACTTCCGTATTATGGCTCAGCCGGTCATCGACGCCCTTACTCAATTCGGAGTGGCTTGCCGTTTTGGACGTGCGGAAGGGTCGTATTGTGAGGGTCCTTATGACCTCGTGACGTTAGACGGTCAAAAGATTTCGGGAATTGCCCAAGCGATTCGAGGCGGGTCAGCCCTCGTCTCTGGGATGATTCTAGTCAAACAAGATCCCGTTCGCACTACGGCGCTGATCCAAGAATTTTACCGACGTGCCGGTAGCTCTCAAGTATTGCGAGATTCTGTCGTCACCGCGATAGACCGTCTGCCCGGATTTGAGAAGGTGTCCGTCGACGATGTTCACGATGCCTTGATCAAGGGGTTCTCGCAAACCTTCGACCTAGCATGGCAGCCCTTTACCCCTGAAGAATGGGACACGGCCGCCAATCTTGTCACCGGGCGGTTGGTCGCGGATATCACAAACAAGGAGACAAGCGATGCATACCACTATTGAAACGGATAAGGGGACAATGATTCTCGAACTCTACCCCAACGAAGCGCCAGGAACGGTCGCCAACTTTGCAAAACTCGCACAATCGGGATTTTATGACGGGCTAACTTTTCACCGCGTGATTCCTAACTTCGTCATTCAGGGTGGGGATCCTAACGGGAACGGAACGGGCGGCCCTGGTTACACCATCAAATGCGAAACTGAAGGCAACCCCCACAAACACTTGCGCGGCTCCTTGTCCATGGCCCACCG
Organism: Sulfobacillus sp. hq2; assembly: GCF_002903155.1. Lineage (NCBI taxonomy): Bacteria > Bacillati > Bacillota > Clostridia > Eubacteriales > Clostridiales Family XVII. Incertae Sedis > Sulfobacillus > Sulfobacillus sp. hq2. The sequence goes on from NZ_NWUL01000023.1 coordinate 15,020, forward strand.
TGGCAAAGACACCGGCGGTAGCCAGTTCTTTATTTGCCATAGTCCGCAACCACACTTAGATGGTGTCCATACCGTCTTTGGTCGCGTTACAGAAGGCTTTGACGTGTTGGACAACATTCGCCAAGGCGATCATATGATCCGCGTTACCATTCAGGAAGACTAAGACCGCATAATGACCGCCGCCTATTCCCAGCTCTGATGCGTAATAGGCGGCTATTTTATATGCGCCATATGGATCACTAGCGGGGAAATGAGTTGGACTTGACACAATTTCGTGTCTTGCTGCGTAGCCCGCGTCGCGATAACTCTGGGTGACGAGGATGCAGGTACCTTGGGGCCTTTCGTGACGTTTCAACGCCACTCCTAAACACTAGAGAGCTATCACCCCCGAAGATCGCCGCTTCTTAGACGCTTGGCCGAGGACTTTGCCTATCCGTGGCGTGCCGGTGTCTAGAATGCCCGCAGCGCAACCATCCACAATAAAGGGGAGAACCCGAAGGTCATCCCCCGCATTGTCTCTCTAAGGCCCCTTCAAGGCGTAACCATGGCGCCTTGTTTCAAGCCTCCATAGAAGCCGCGGCATTGCCATAGGGGCGCTTTAAAGCGGGCCACTAGGCCATGAGGTGTTGATTCACCCATTGACCAATTTGTTCAAGACGAAAAATCCGGTGCCATGGTTTTCCTTGGCGGCTCATGCCATGAGATTCGTCAGGATACAGAACCATCTTGACCTCTTTTCCCAAATATTTTAGAGCATGATACAACTGTTCGGCCTGTTCTACCGGCAAACGAAAATCATTGAGCTGATGTTCAATTAATAGGGGGGTATCAATCTGCGAGGCATACCGTAAAGGTGATTGTTGCCAATAAGGCGCTGGATCCTCCCACCATGGCTTGTCTCCATACTGGGGCACCCGTAACCAGCCCAAATCACTGGTACCCATCGCACTGAATCGATTGACAACCGAGCGCATGGTCACCGCGCACCGAAACCGGTTCGTATGGGAAATCACCCAGTTGACCATAAACCCACCGTAACTTCCACCTAAGATCCCGAGACGACCCGCATCGATGACCGATGCATAGGGATGGGCTATTGCCGCGTCAATGATAGCCATTACGTCCGCATAATCTTTATCGCCCCATTCTCCCACAATACTACGACAATAAGCCTGTCCATACCCCAATGAGCCGCGAGGATTGCCAAAAATCACCGCATATCCTTGCGCCCGCAGCCACTGCAGCTCAAAATTGAATCGGTGCCCATACATGGCCATTGGTCCGCCATGGACCTCCAGCACCGCTGGGACTTTCTGTTGAATATTTTCGGGCAACAACATCCATGCTGCGACAGATGTCCCGTCCGCACTCGTTACGGAAAGAGCCTGTGGTTCTGCCAATTGATACGCAGGCCAGGGCATGGCCACCCGCAGCATCGGCTCAATCCCCGATTTCTGACCGACCAGTGAAAGAATTGAAGGGCAACGATCATCCGCGGAGAGCACGACGACTCCATGTGGATGACGCGCAAAGCTATAAATCACCTTATCGCCCTGCGTCAGCGCCTTAGGAGGACCTCCCTCCAAACTAAACGCCCACAAATGAACGCATCCCTCGCTAGATACACTCATGATAACCGTTGTGGCGTTTGCCATAACTACCGGATTATCCCAAGCTAACCCAGCCACATCTGTGACACTATGATCACCAACCGGCCGATCTAATTCACGAGATAACGGCCGTAGGATCTGCTCATCCTGATCCCACACATAAAGTTCTTCATTCCCATAGCCATAGTCATTAGGATTCGCGGCCGTAATGACCAACTGAGATGGACCAGCGACAACAAGACGGGTGATGGCCAACGATAAATCCGTCACGCGTTCCGTTGTCAACGTGTCGACATGACAACGAAAGATATCCTGCACCCCAGGATTGCTATCAGCCGTGTCACGAGGACGCTGCAGGTAGTACAGGTCAGAACCGTCTTTCGAAAACGCCAGGCACGACGCACTTGAAATTCCAGCCGTTAACACCACAAAATAGGGCCTATCCATGTCAACTAGCACAACCCGCTGAATCGTATGATTGAAATAACCCATCCCGTCGTGCTTATAATACTGGTCGGTGATGACCATGACATCCCGGGTAGCCCCATACCGATGCCCGGACCTTTCCCCATCATCACGCGCTAACTCCACCTCGGACTCGATGAGTCCCCGAAACGTAGCGGCCACGACGGCGATCTGGCGCGAAGAAGGATGCCAGATAAATTCGCTGACTCCCCCTTTAAACCTTGTAACCTGTCGAGGTTCTCCTCCGGTGGTTGACATCACCCAGACCTGACGACTGCCCGACCGTTTCGAAATAAAACCCAGCCAAGCACCGTCAGGCGAAATTTGAGGGGCTATATCAGAATCCCCCGTCGTAAAAGGCACCGGGGAAGCCCACGTGGCTCCGCCATCTAGCGGCTCGGTTCTCATAATTTGGTGACAGACACGGTTTTGTTCTGCATCAAAATGCGACTCCACCATATAAACCCGGCCTTGTGGGTCGCTTACCGCCTGTCCCCATGTTTTCAATAAGAGAAGATCACTGCTGTCCATCCCAACCCTCCTACTTAGTTGAGGCCCGTACAGATCTCAAACCTACGAGTCATGAACCATTTTTGAGCCGATCCCCCGACGTCCCTTCAAACAGGTCACCTCAAAAACACTTTTTGCAAAAATCCCCAATCGCTCCTGTCATTTTACACCTTGTCGGTCCTAAATCGTTGCCGACAACGACCTGGATCTAAAGATCATTCGATCGTTCATATCTGGTGCCTACGCCATGGTATCAAGTTTTCAAAACGCGACAAAGCGAAGGAGTCAGCTCAATATACTGACAGTTGCATTGTAAAGTAACTTTTAGTATGGTCAAGGCATACTTCACCGTATTTGTTGCATCCTGTCATTGAACAGGTGACACAAGGAGGATCCCATGGCTGTCTCATCACATGCTAAACGCCAACAACCATTGACCGGTCGAGCTCTATGGCTTAGCTTTGCCGCCGCCACCACCGGTACCTTTATGGTTAATGTCGATTCCAGTGTCGTCAATGTGGCACTCCCCGTCATGCAGCATCAATTTGTCCTACCCATCGGTACTTTGCAATGGGTTGTCACTGCATATTTATTGACTATTACCGGCGTTTTGCCCGTTATGGGACAAATTGCAGACCGACTTGGCCGCCGAGAAGTCTTTATTGTGGGAACTGCCACCTTTATTGCTGGATCTCTTTTATGCGCCTTGTCGCCAAACTTTCAATGGCTCGTCACAGCTCGCGTATTTCAAGGGCTCGGAGGGGCCATCATTATGGCCAATGTCATGGCGATCATCGCATTAATCTTCGCCCCCGATCAACGAGGCAAAGCACTCGGATTAATTGGGTCTGTCGTGGCTGCTGGAACCCTGGCTGGCCCTCCCTTAGGTGGTGTGCTCACGGCCGCATTCGGGTGGCAAAGCATTTTTTGGATTAACATTCCCTTTGGTTTATGGGGCTTATGGGGATCGTATCGGTATCTTCCCCGCTTTCCACGCGACGAGAGCCTGAGACGTCAGAAATTTGATTGGCCAGGCGCTTTAGCCTTTGCGTTCACCACATCACTATTGCAATTTGGACTCGCCAATTTGCACAATTGGTATGGATTGCTATTTATGGTGTTGGCCGCCATAGCCCTTGGTTTATTCATCATGGTTGAATCACATGGCGACCATCCATTAGTACCACTGGGCCTGTTTAAAGTGAAGCCCTTCTCTATGAATATGATCGCCGGTATTTTTTACTGGATTTTAATGATGTTTCCCGCTTTTCTCTTGCCGTTTTTTCTCCGCGACGAGCTGCACCTATCCGTCGGAGTTATTGGAGTCTCTCTTTTTCCTCAAGCCCTTACCATGATCATTGTCTCTCCTTGGGGAGGAACCCTTGCGGACAAATACGGCGTGCTATTGCCCGCCCGGTTAGGTCTGGCCATTTTTGCTGTTGTCAACCTAGGTTTAGCGCTTATTCCTGGCCATGCCCCGTTATGGTGGGTCTGGGCGCTGCTCGCTGGTCAAGGCATAGCTGCTGGCCTCTTCTCATCACCGAACAGTGCGGCAATCTTAAATTCCGTGCAAAAACGCGATACGGGACTCGCCTCGAGTCTAATGGCGACGGAAAGAAATTTAGGCCGCGCCATTGGCGTCGGCCTTGCCACAGAAACCTTATCTCTCATTTGGGTCCTCATAGGTATCGGACCGTCTCCATCGCACACAAATCCCCATTACAGTACATGGTTTCTGCTCGGATTTCACGGGGTATTCTGGGTGGCCATCATCTTTTCGTTCCTGGCCTTTGTTACCACAGTAAATCCAGACACCTCACCGCACCCCCGCATGCCCGGACGAGGCGGCTCACGTTGAGCCGCCTCCTAATCCGCATGCAGCATTTTCGCTTTATGGTGCTTTAAGCGTTTGCGTGCCTGAAGGCGACTACGCCGCGATTCTGTCAGCAACCGAATGCCAGGGGGGTACAGCCGGACAAGCACAGCTTGCGGCACCATCACTTGTAAATTCCCACACAAGGTACATTGCCAGCCATGGACCACGGTGATCGTGGCCCTCTGTCCTTCGACTGTTAAAGGTCCAGTAGTAACCATTTCTTCTGATCCACAAACCGAACACCGATCATCCACAATCAAACCCTCCCATTTCATTCCACAGGTTTCAAGTTATTCACAGTAAACTTCCACATACCGCAGAGCTTTTCCTGCCTTTCTTACTTTCCTTTCCACAGTTTTTTCACAACGTTATCCCCATTATATCCACAGACTTCGACAAGAGTGAGCACCTTGGCTCACTCAATACCGTAGAACTCTGTGAATTCTGTCGGGAGATTATCCCGGAGATTATGCAAGACCCCTGTGGGCACCGCCATCAATGTCGATACTAGTACCCGTGATAAACCCTGCCGCATCCGACATGAGAAAGACAATTAAAGACGCCACATCCCATGCCGTCGGAAGACTGCCCAAGGGCGCCCCTTGGCGCATTTCAGCTAGAACCTGGGCCGGATCTTTATGCGTTCTGGCCGCAATTCCTCTCGCCATTTCTACAAGCAAATCGGTATCAGTCGCTCCGGGATTGACATTAACCACTCGGACGTGGGCACTCTTCGCTTCGTCCGCTAATACCTTGCTCACCGCGCGCAAAGCCCCATTCACGGCACTGGCCACAGCGAGCGTTGGATTGGGATCTTTGCCCGCTACCCCTACCAGATTAACAATCACCCCGCGCCGATTCTCCATCATTTTGGGCAAGACAGCGCGCATCATCGCCAAATACCCCCAGAATTTTAGGGAAAAGTCCTGTTGCCATAGTGTCCACGAAGCATCAAGGGCACCGGTAATAGAGGCTCCTCCGGCCCCATTGAGTAATAACGTTGGAACTCCTTCCATAACCCTCTCGGCGTAAGCCACCACTTCACCCGCCGCTGTGGGCTGATCTGTCAGATCGGTGGCAAACCACCACGCCTTACCCGGCCCTAACGCATTCAGCGCTACCGTGCTTTGAGCCAAAGTCTCTGCATTGCGGGCCACCAAAAGGACATCGTGCCCACGGGTCACCAATTGTTCAGCCACAGCCCGACCGATACCGCGGCTGCCACCCGTAATAATTGCGCGGTCATTGGTCTGTTCCATGGTCCACCCCCTGCTCGTGATACCTCCACTTTATGCTGGGGCGGGTGTCTTTATGAACTTGGTCCATGCGTCGGCTGATGGGAGATAAAAAGCTAGACCATATCCCTGTCCGACCACAATGACCCCCGAGGGGGTGGATATAACGGGAAAAATAGGAGGTTGTCCGTAGAGGAGAACGGGAGAAAAATTGCTAGAAGGCACGACATCAAGAACATCACGAGCAAGATTCACGCGACCAATCGCCACTTGGTTGACGCCAGCATCCCACAACGTGACGACCGCTTCGTGGGGCGTCACCCAGGCAAGACGACTGACCCCTCCCGCAAATAACTGTGAATTCCCAGGAACAGCCCAGCTAGAGGGTATTATGGTGACAGACGTATCATGTGCTCCAATTTTCATGACTTGGTTAGCCGTTTGAGGGAAAGCACCAGGCCCTGCAATTAATGCCAAGACCTGTGGGGTTGAAGAAGAAAACTGGGGAGAGGATAAGGCCACAATGGGCCCATCTGCTGACGTCTGGGTTAGCACGCGACCCTTTTGCCATAACATAACCACATTGGGATGGTCTTCGGCTAACCACACCCCGTCACCGGGTGCAGGTTGCATGGCTACGACTTGTCCCGTGATTGATGGCAAGGGATACAAGGACACCTGCTGGCCGTATGTGACAGCCATTTCCCAGCGTTGATGGCCCATAGGAAGCGCAGCGTAGACACGGGATGCAGACACAGCCATGGCTGCTGGCGTGAGGAGTCCATGGACAGACAATGTTTGTTGGCCACTCACATCGCTAAATTCATCAAGCCCTGCTGACTTATGTTCAACCGCAGTCTGACCCTTGATCCCCAACGCTGAAGCAGAAGCCGCGTCATATGCTGTTTGACGCACTGCACCGCTGCTCGGCTGCCAGCTTATCATTGTCAGGGCTCCTGGCACATTGCTCCAAAAAGCTTCCGCTCGAATGGTTCCAGTCGGTGTTAAAGCCAATCGCCCGACATAGCCTTCTAGTTCTGGGCTAATGGGTTGTAAGGAGGTCGCTGCTATCCCTGGATAAGCCGGAGGCATCCGAACTGATAGCGTTGGCGCGGGTGGTGTCCCACAACCCGCAAGCGCACCCAATAGCCCCACGATGCCCAGCCTTTTAACCCATTTTGTCATTGTCGCATCACCACCCGTTATTGTGCGACGTTTCGACATTAATCGCAAGCAATTAGGCTTCTAGATGCTGATAGTGGCGGTAAGCTTGCTCAATTAAGGGATACTGTGATGGCAACAACCGATCGGGCAGTTCAGTAAAACCAAACCAACGTGATTCCATAATCTCCCCGTCTTTCGAACTTTTAGACACCGTTGGCTCCGACACCTCCGCCCAATAGCCGATTTCCAGATGACGGTGATGTGGCACACCTGAATAGAAATACTTCAAATGCTCAATATGCAACCCCGTTTCCTCAAAGATTTCCCGACACGCGGCCGCCTCGGGCGTTTCTCCGGCATTGACCCAGCCTGTCAGCAAACCCCATGGATAGCGAGGACGATAGCTATGGCGCAACAACAAGATCTTGTCATCGCGCCACAGCACTACCACGACGGCCACTAAGAATTTAGTTTGCGTTAGATACATTAAGAACTGAACCAGACGTTTTGGCAGCATTCGCCCCACTACAAAGAATCTCAACCGCTGCCACGCCTGCTTAAATCGCATGGCGCCACTCCGTTCTGGGACTTAAAAGGCGTCGTTTACTTAATACAAGGCCCATATCGTCTTAGAACACAGGCCGCTCTCGCCACGTGCCAAAAACTGACTTCATCACCTCGACAATCTCACCTTCGGTACACCCAGCCCGAACGGCATCGATAATGGCAGGCATTAATGGCGCCGACTCCGTGGCACACGCCCGTTCAAGACTGGACAATGTTGACCGTACAGCGGCGGCATCCCGCTGCTGTTTCCATGCCTGAAGGCTTTGAACTTGCTCCCGTTCGACCGCTGGGTCGATGCGCAAAAGGGGAATAACGTTTCCTTCTTGAGGCTCCACAAATGCATTAACCCCCACCATAATCTGCTCGTGATTTTCTAATTCTTTTTGATAACGGTAGGCGGCATCCGCGATTTCTCTCTGCAAAAAGCCATTCTCAATGCATTCGAGAACGCCACCTTGATCGTGAATGCGCTGGAAATACTCTTCCGCCAGCTGCTCCATTTGGTCTGTCAAGGCTTCAACGTAATAAGAGCCTGCCAAAGGGTCCACGGTATTGGGAACACCCGTCTCATATGCCAGAATCTGCTGCGTTCGCAGAGCAATCTTCACAGCCTTCTCTGTTGGCAACGATAACACTTCGTCCATAGAATTCGTGTGCAGTGATTGCGTTCCTCCCAATACCGCCGCCATCGCTTCATATGCCGTCCGCACAATATTGTTCTCAGGCTGTTGGGCGGTTAAGGAACAACCAGCCGTCTGCGTATGAAAGCGCATGGTCCAGGACTTGGGATTTTTCGCTCCATAAATTTCTTTAAGATGGCGCGCCCAGATTCGGCGAGCCGCACGAAATTTTGCAATTTCTTCAAAAAAGTCAATATGGGCATTGAAAAAGAAGGAAAGACGTGGCGCAAATGCATCGACATCAAGGCCAGCGGCTATACCGGCTTCCACATAAGCAAATCCATCCGCTAAGGTAAAGGCCAGTTCCTGCGCAGCCGTCGATCCCGCTTCGCGAATGTGATATCCACTGATACTAATGGAGTTCCACTGAGGAACATGAGCCGTCGCATAAGCCATCATATCCACGATAACGCGCATCGACGGTTTGGGAGGAAAAATCCACTCTTTTTGTGCAATGTATTCTTTTAAAATGTCTGCTTGCAACGTCCCTCGCAACTGATCCCAAGCCACGCCTTGGCGTTCTGCAGCCACCAGATACATTGCCCAAATAATGGGGCCTGGCCCATTGATCGTCATCGACGTCGACACTTTGTCCAGTGGGATTCCCTCAAACAAACGCTGCATATCGCCGACATGATCAATAGCCACACCTTCCCGACCTACTTCTCCTAAGCTGTGCCCGTCGTCCGAATCGTAGCCCATCAACGTTGGCATGTCGAAAGCCACGGACAATCCCGTTTGCCCTTGTTCCAAAAGATAATGAAAACGTTCATTTGTTTCACGTGCTGTTCCAAATCCGGCAAATTGTCGCATGGTCCATACACGTCCACGGTACATGGTCGGATGAATCCCTCGCGTAAAAGGATAAATACCGGGTCGTTCAGGGCTTATGTTGACATCTTCTGGACCATAGACCTCTTTTACCGGTAATCCAGATAATGTACGAAACTCACGATGCCCCTGATAGGGGTCTCCAATCGGTGCCGAACGCAAGGTTGCTGAATGATGGTGAAATGCCTCGGTTGCCATGATAGGCTCCTTTCCCGTTCTCAATGTCCCTCCGTATCTACAGCACAGTTTATAATTTCCATCTTACACAGGGAGCTTAGGGGTTGCAATCCGGTTTTTCCTACCCTCCGTCGTGATCACGAGGGGCGTGTAAATATGCGCCGAATCGCATGGAGCATATCAATGCGTTCTTCAACAATGGCCATTGCCACTTCCACGGTCGATAAGCCGCTCTCATCTGAGCGCCGAAACACTTCGCTTAATAACGGGGAAATATCTTCAATCTGCCGTTTAGCCCGTTCCTGACTATAGCCCTGAAGCTCAGCAGCTCCTTGAATAAGGCCGCCGGCATTTACAATAAAATCGGGGGCATATAAAATGTTCCGCTCACGCAACGCACGCCCCATTTCCATGTCCTCCAACTGATTATTGGCAGACCCAGCAATGATGTGGCATGCCAATCGGTCGATCGACCCGCGGTTCACGACATTGCCCAAGGCACAAGGTGCTAAAACATCGCAAGGTGTTTCTAAAATTGTCCAAGGATCGGCAGGTTCTATGTTCAGTTCCGCTGAGGCTTTGCCGACGACATGCGGGTTGATATCCGCGGCTATCACATGCGCCCCCTCCGCCATGGCACGGCGGGCGAGTTGATAACCTACTTTGCCTAAGCCTTGGATGGCCAATCTACGTCCCGTCAACGACGGCGAACCAAATCGGTATTCCAACGATGCCCGGATAGCGGTGAGCACTCCCTGCGCCGTCATATCACCAGTGTCACCGGACCCTCCATAAGCTTTTGGCAAACCAATCACATGATGAGTCTCTTTAGCTACCTGGACCAAATCTGATTCATTGATGCCAACATCTTCCCCGGTAATATACCGACCTTGAAGGGTTTCCACAAAGCGGCCGAATGCTCGCAGAGCTTCTGAAGTTGACCGATTCACCGGATCTTCCAAGATGACCGCTTGCCCGCCGCCGAAATCGATACCTGCTGCGGCGGCCTTATACGTCATGCCTTCGGACAGCCTGAGCACATCCTCAATGGCGGCATCTTCAGACCCATAGGGAAACAGCCGACACCCGCCCAAGGCCGGTCCCAAAGTCGTGTCATGGATAGCAATAATCGCCCGCAATCCTGTACGCCTATCGAAGTTGAAAATCACTTGCTCATGCCCTTGCTGCGCCATAGCCTTAAAGATATTCATTGAATTCCCCCTTGTCGGCAAAAACGCTCCACGCTTCTTCTATGACTTTAGCGACAAAGGACAGGCATTGCAACCAGTAACAATCCGCGTTCTATCTCTTGGTTTTGGTTGACGCCACCTCATCGTCCGCCCAAATAAGCCCCCCTAAACCTTCCCCCGGTATCATGCCCACAATCCCCCCCTCCTCGTCGCCAATCTGTGCTGTTGGCCATGCGGTGCGCCGCTCAGCGACAGCCTGTGGCCTTAACACGGCCAGAGGAGTGCGTTGCGCACCTTGGCCCATCGGATTATCACGCAGAAGACTGCGCACCAATTCTTTGTCGACCCGCGCTGATGCTGCCAAGACTTCCGCCCCGATATCATTGACATCAACAATGGCCACCTGTGTATGCAAAAGTTTAGCTAATCGGTCGGCAATTTCTTGTCCATGCTCTGGTGCTAAGACAATATATTCGTTATACGGCGGAATGGTTGTTGGCCCTGGCCCGTCAATCGACGCCACTTCCCTCCCCGCAATCCGGTAAAAGTCTCCCGAACGTCCCGTCAGACGATCAAAGGCCCCGGCAGTTGCCGCCGCTAAAATGCGCGGCAGTCCCGCCTCACGAATCGCCATCTCCATGGTTTCGGGGCGCCGCAAGCCCAACCCGTATCCAAGCTGGCGCACATGCCGTGACAACCATCGGGCCATCCACCGCGGCTTCACTTGATTTAGCAAAACCGCCCGCCCTTCGGCAATCGCTACCACCTTTTCTCCAATCACCACGATATCGCGCGGCGACACTTTCCCCGCAAAATAGGGTACGAGCGTCTTAAGCAAATCTTCCCCTGGTGTCACCAGATGGCTGCGCACGACAAACCGTTGAAATCGCTGAGAGCCAGCGGTTTGCGTTGGTTTTTGAATCCACGTCCCATTGCCGTCTTCGTTGGCGTGATGTGCATTCTTGTTGACAGACCCTGCCATGATCATCTCTCCCATCGCACGTTTATACCCTTTAACGTATGCGCAACGCATACCCCAGGTACGCCCACAATTGGCGTCATCTTCTACCAAGGCAGATTGTCTTCTCCATATCATTTAAATTCTGGCAACAGGCCGCAACATTTCCGGGGCTCAGCCCACATTCCTTTGTGGAACATCGGAAAAAGGCGCTGACCTTATGGTCAGCGCCTTTTTCCGTTATCTTCTCAAGGAGCATTAGCCGGGATAATTGGCCAACAATTTATGAATCTCCTCAGCTAGTGTCATCGCATCATGATATGACCGTTGCCATACAGTCCGCCCAAAAATCAGTCCAGTGGCTCCACTATCCATGCACTGGCGAGCCTTGGCCAACGTCTCTTCTTCTGACGCTTTCTCCCCGCCTGCAAAGATGACCAAAGACCGTCCACCCGAACGAATAATCTGAGATAATGCGGCATCAAGTGTCCACTCACGCTGATAGGCCTTAGGTGCTTGGCTGAGATCTGCTTCCACATTGGGCACATTGACCTTGATGACGTCCGCACCGAGCTCTTGGGCCGCGCGAGCCGCGTAGTCTATAGCGTAGACGGTGTTCTTCCCTCCCTTCGCCTCGATCGCTGCTCCACGCGGGTAACTCCAGACAATGACAGGCATTCCAAAGCGCTCTGCCTCCGTCCGGATTTGACGAAACTGAGCAAAATCCTCATCTTGCCGGGGCGACCCAACGTATAGGGTGTACCCCACCGCGTCTGCGCCAAGCCGCACCGCATCCTCCACCGATGCGGTCAGAGGCGACAACGGTTCGTTATCGGACGGAATCTCGGTCTTCCCATTGAGTTTTAAAATCAAGGGAACCTGTCCCGCATATTCCGGATAAAATTTCTCAGCCAATCCGATTTGGCAAGCAATCGCGGAAAAGTGCCCGTCCAAGGCTAGGCGAAACTGAAATCCGGGGTCAAGACTTTCTGGCGCCTCTAGAAAATCACGCGGCCCATGTTCCAGTCCTTGGTCAATGGGTAAGATCATAAGCGTCCCATTGGCGGGGCCAGCTCCATAGAGAAGGCGGTATAAGCGCGCCTTTTTTCCCGCATTAAGAGTCAATTGATCAAGATGTGTGCGTATGTCTAGACCTGCCATGTTCGATATGTCAGTCCTTTCTCTTGTCGGTTCCTGTTCTGTCTCCATCATAGCAAACCCTGTAGCAATGGAAAATTCGACCGCCATAACGTACGGTTGACAGAACATTCCCGCCCTATTCCGTTACAAAAAACTTCCCTAAACCTACTCACGGGGAGTTTTCGTCTTATTGTTCGCTCTCTGAACGGCTTTCCACGACAGTCTGCCGTTGCTAGAGTCAGGCCGTTAACGGTGAGTCACATCCTCCACAAGCGATGCGACCTTCACAACCGGCGCTGGGGTTGCCCCCGTGATTTGGGCGTTGCGCTGATCCAAGATCTTTTTAATGGCCTCTTTCGTCATCCACGGTTTGATCTCGGGATCGGTGCTCCGCTTTAAAATCACCTTCGCTGCATTGCCATCGGCGGTATCGACCGTGCCACAAAACACGCACCGGAAATGATCCCCTTTGCGGTTGTCTTTAGCCGTGAAACCGCAATGAGCGCACTCCTGACTCGTATACGCTAACGCAACCGCTTGTCGGCGAGAACCTCTCGCCGTGGTTTTAAAATCTAATCGTTCGGCCAGGACGCTACGCATCCACAAGGACACTTGACGGGACATGGTCTTACCTTGGGCCTTGCCGCGCATATGACTTAAATCTTCGACAATGATCCGTTGCGGTCTCTGTTCCAACACGTCGTTGAGCGCGTGGTTAATTTCCGTGGCAAACGCTGCTCGGGCTTTGGTACGCCGCATGTTTTGTTTCTTCTTGCCCAGATTGTTTCGATGCACTTTCTTGAGGTGTGCCTGGCGTTCTTCTTCACGGACAAGCACTTTATTCTTCGCGGCATCACGAATGTGATTGCGCTTCTTGCCTTTATCCGTCACCCGCGCGTCTACCTTCGCGAGGATGCGCCCAAAGTCAGTGCCATAGCGTCGGTTATTCTGATCGGTATAGACTTCCGTGGTGCCCGCATCTAGCGCAATATTTTTGATGCCAGGGGACATCTTCTTGACGTTGACCTGGGTCATCGTATGAATCTCAAAGTGATCGGCCGCATACATCACGCGAATATTCCCACGGATGCCTGCGTTGCCAAGAAGGGGTAACACGATACGCTGACCTTTGACAAGACTCGTGAGGCTAATATATTGTTTTCCTTTCTCGATGAACACGCGATAGCTACTGTCGTCCAGCATGGCACTATGCCGATTGTGAACCCGCGGTGGGTGCATCAAGGGATTGCGTATCAAGTGGAACAACCACGGATCGTGCCATGCGCCAGACAGCACCTGGGCCAGTTCAGCGTAGGACTTGAACGCCTTAAAGTAGCGGATGCGCGCATTCGCATCCTCCGTGTGGGCGAAGACTTGGCTTTTCCAGTGATTGAGAGCGTTGGCACTCTCCACCCACGCCACCATCGTCGCAACGGCATCGAAAACACATTGATCTTCGATATGAATCGGTAACGTGTGATAACTATACTGACGGGCAAATCGGCGTTTGACCTTGCGCGGCGATTGCCAAATGTGCCAGTTCTTCGTTTTGGCGAGTGCCACCAGGTACGCATCTTTCTGCTGGGCGTACCGGTCGATGAGGTCATGGAGCAAAACGGTTTTGCGTTTATTCGGTTGTCGGGTCAGCCGCCGCCGGGTTCGCATCATCTTGCGTCGCCTCTTTCATGCGTTCAATCAATTTTTTATTCTTGTGGCTCCGGGAACCATACCGTCTCGCGGAAAACACCGTAATGATTTCGAGCACGTCCTGCGTCAGTTCTTCTTCGTAGCACCTCTCTTCTGATGTATTGACGATCACCACTTCGGTGTGGAACTCTTCACAGAGAGCAAAGACCAGTTCTGCGCCGAATCGCAACAGCCGATCTTTATGGGTGACGACGAGCCGTTCCACATCATTGCGCATAATGCGCTGTAAAAGCTCACGCAATCCTTTCTTGTGGTAATTCAGACCGGATCCCCGATCACGAATCACCTCATGAGTCCAGCCGTTCGTTGTGCAGAACTCGGATAACACCATGGCCTGTCTTTCCAAGTCGGCTTTCTGGTCGGGACTCGACACACGGGCATACGCGATGGTCACACGATCTGTTTTGGGCAGGGGATGCACGGCCCTTTGCGTTAACTCTTCAGACCGATACCGGCGATGTCCGCCCGGCGTTCGCTCGGGTTTCAGACGCCCTTCCGCTTCCCAACGGCGCATGGTGCTTTTGGATACCCCTAAGACTTTCGCTGCTTCTTCTAAACTTAATAGCATATCTAAATCATACAGAAAAATATGATTTAGTGGAGAAAAAGCAATATTTTAGTTACTGATTGAAACCCCTATAGAACCCAAGACAACCCCCATAAGGCGGGACATTTTGGCGATTTTTGGGTATCATCAAACTGCGGGTGTCTCCCTCAGTGCACGGCACGCGATCATAAATTCAAGGAGGACCTATGCCAACGACTGCTCCATCGACATTGCGATATCAAATTTCTATGGAAGACCCAGGCCGTCACCGCTTTCATGTCGAGATTACGTGGAGCGGCCCACATCCGATGCCCTTACACTGGGCGTTGCCCGTTTGGACCCCAGGGTCTTATCTCGTGCGCGAGTTTGCCAAAAATGTGAGTCAAGTCCGTGCCCATCACGCAGGACACCCGGTGCGAGTTGATAAGGTGGGAAAGGCCGAATGGTCCCTCGTACCTGACGACGGCTCCGCATCGACATGGCAATTGGCTTACGATGTCTATGCCTTCGAATTGAGCGTGCGCTCAAGCTATTTAGATACCACACGGGGATATTTCAATGGTGCGAACGTTTTTCTTTATCCACAAACTGACGTGCCTTATATGATCGAACTTGAAGTCGTCCCCTTCCCAGGCTGGGATGTTGCCACGGCCCTCGAACGCTCTGCTGCTCCAGGCTTCGTTTTTACTGCGGCTGACTATGATACCCTTGTGGACAGTCCTGTAGAATGCGGAACATTTCGCCGAGAAAGCTTTGAAATGAATGGCGTCCGCCATGAGCTCATCCTGACGGGATTTGACCGAACCAACCTTTCCAACCTTCTGCGTGACCTCCCACGCATTTTAGAGGCGGCTCATGCAGTCTTTGGTGGTCTTTTACCCTACACTCGCTACGTATTTTTGGTGGCGGGGGTTCCAGACCAAGGTGGTGGGCTCGAACACCGCAGCTCAGCCAGTATTATCTTCGATCCGTTACAACTCGATAATCCGGAGCAATATCCGAAAATTTTGGCGCTGTTTGCTCATGAATATTTCCATTTGTGGAATGTCAAACGACTTCGTCCACAGAATTTAGGTTCCTTTGACTATCAACACGAAGTCTACACCCATTTACTCTGGGTACTAGAAGGTTGGACAGATTATTACGCATGGCTATTGTTAGCGCGCTCGGGCACCGTCACCCCAGACATTGTCCTACAACATTTTGCCGAATCCCTTCGAATCTTGGACATGACTCCCGGCCACAAGGTACAGAGTGTGGCAGAAGCGTCATGGGATGCGTGGATCAAATTTTACCGCCCCGATGGAAATACGCCGAACATTACGGTCAGCTATTACCTCAAAGGAGCTTTGGTGGCGCTTTTCATGGACCTCTCTTTGCGGCATGCCACGAATGGCCGTGGAAGCCTTGACACCGTACTGCAAACATTATGGGAGCAATATGGCGACCATGGCTACCCTGAAAATGCCGTGGACCACGCCCTAGAGGAGGTTGGCGGCCCGATCGTCCGCACATGGCTGAGCCGGTGGGTCTATGGTACGGATGATTTAGAAACCGATCTGTGGCCTGAGTTTGGCCTTGCTTTAAAGAAGGAATGGAAAAATCCCCGCATGACGCCCGCTTTTACTGGCCTCATCGTCGAACGATCTGAAACCGACCGTGTCAAAATTAAGTCGGTTCTGCAAGGAAGCCCCGGAGAGGCGGCAGGATTGGCTCCCGGCGACGAATGGATTGCTTGGGATCAAGTCCGCTTGCGTTTTCAAGATCTCGACACACGCTTGGCGCATTGCGTCCCCGGACGCCCAGTCACCGTCACCATATTCCGTCACCAACGATTGCAGATCTACACCCTCATCCCCGAGGCTCCAAAACCCGACAAGTGGGCCCTTGAACCCGAAGCTCAGAGCACAGAAAAGGCCCGCCAACAATTTCGCGACTGGTTGGGAGCCCCTTTGCCGTGATTTTATAAATTCGTTAATTCCACCGTGGAGGCGGTTCGCAGATAATGGCGTGCCGACTCTACGGCCGTAGCCGCTTCACCGAATCCAGCCGAAATCAACTTGACTTTGCCTGGATAACTCACGATGTCGCCGGCAGCAAAAACTCCCGGCAAATTCGTGTGCATCGCCGAATTTACATGAATCTCTGTCCCGTTGCCTTGTAGGTTCCAACGCTGAAAAATTTGCGTCCCCGGCAAAAGCCCTATCGCTACGATGACGCGACTTAAGGCTAATGAGGCTAGAGTCTGTGTCTGGTTATCACGCAGACTAACGGAGTCAATGCCATCGGAACTTCCCTCAATGGCGACTAATTCGTGGCGCGGCAGTAAAGTGACGTTAGGAAGCGCTTGCAACTTGGCTAAACTGTCCGCATGGCACTGAAACGTATCGCGGCGATGAATCATCCAGACTTGTCGGGCCACCTGCGCCACCGCCATGGCCCAGTCCGCCGCGGAATCCCCCCCTCCTACGACCAATACATCGTGCCCCCGAAAATCTTCCAGCGTATTGACAACGTAATACAAACCGTGGCCTTCAAAACGATCGATGGCATCAACATTAAAACGCCTCGGAATAAATTCCCCAATGCCTGCGGTAATGATAACAGTGCGGCCCGAGACAGGTCCATGGTCTGTCTCAATATGCCAAAGACCGCCTTCGGCGGTGAGAGATTGGGCCGTCGTATTCAATAACACGCGGCTGGGATACTGCAACGCTTGTTGCTTCAAAGCCTCCACCAAATTGTGTCCGGTAATCATCGGAAATCCGCCGACATCATAAATGGGTTTGTCTGGATACAAGTGGTCTAACTGGCCCCCAAGACGAGGCAAGCGTTCCAATAAAATCGTGTCCAGATGATGCAGCCCTGTCAAATAGAGCGCATAAAGACCTGTTGGTCCTCCCCCCACGATAAGCACTTCTGCCGAGCTCTCTGCCATGGCGTTCCCTCACTGTTCGTATGCTCGAATGGAAATCCTTCCGAATTCCTTCATCAGTGTATCCACTGGATTTTCTCCTTGTCAAAAATCTTATTTCGCGTTATTGTCGTCTGAAAACTCCTAATTAATATGGAGGTGGTTTTCTGATGTCTCTTTCGTCGCTACCCGATCGGGAGACAAGCCTTGCCTTGCTGACTCGCTATACGAAAAATCCTTCGCTTATTAAGCATGGACTAGCGGTAGAAGCCGTCATGCGGGCATTGGCTGAGCGTTATGGCGAAGATGCGGACCTATTTGGTACGGTGGGTCTCCTGCATGATTTTGATTACGAAGCCTATCCCGAAATTGGGCAACATACAATTGAAGGCGGGAAAATTTTAGAAGCGGAAGGGTTCCCCCCTACCATCATTGAAGCGATTGCTTCGCATGTCACCGAAAATGGCATACCCCGGGACTCAGTGCTTAAACGTGCCATTTATGCCGCCGACGAATTGACCGGGTTTGTTGTGGCCGTCACACTCGTTCGCCCCACTAAGAGTTTAAGTGAAGTCAGTCCCCGTTCCGTTATTAAGAAATTAAAAGACAAAAGCTTTGCAAAAGGCGTCAATCGCACGGATGTAATTCAAGGCGCCGAAGGATTAGGTATTCCTCTTGAGGAGCTCATTGCTTTTATCGTCGACGCACTGATCTTGCATGCGCAAGCACTCGGATTGAACCCGTAAAAAGAAAACTCCTCGGAGGTTCAACCCGAGGAGGATTCCAGTCGCTTGCGTCCTGAAAATCCTTCGTCAACGCCATGATAATAGAGAACAGACGGTTCATCCATTTTCCAGCACAGATAAATGGGCTCCCCCTCCCGTTCACTCGGAAAATCTACCAATCCCATTTCGACATCGGTTACCCGACATCCCATCTGATTGATGTCCGCTAAGACGCCATTCGCATCGGCCACCACTTGATCAAATTCCTGTTTTGCCAATTGGTAGTCACTCAGCATGATCAAGTTACCATCTTTGCGGTACCCGACCTCTCGAATATCCCGCATTTCTTCATATTTCAAGCGAGCTTGTCGCTGCAGCGTCTGCAAAGTTGTGAGAAGTTCGCGCAGAGGCTCGAGCAATTGATTGGCCTCGTCAACCGTAAATTGTCTGGCTACCATTACCCCAACCTCCTGTCACTAAAATTGCGCCAGCTCGTCCGAGACACCAGCTACCTGGTTAGCTTCCCGTGCGGCAACAAACAAAAAATCGGATAATCGGTTTAAATATTTCAACTGCAAGGCATATGAGGGTTCCTCTTGGATGAGGGCCACTAAGCGGCGTTCTGCCCGGCGCACAATGGTTCGCGCCTGCTGCAAAAAGGCCGCCGCGGGAGCTCCTCCTGGCAAGATAAATTGCCGAAGTGCTGGCAACCCCTGATCAAGCAAGTCAATCCATTGTTCTAGCATCTCTACCGCCTGGTCCGAGAGTCGGTCGGTCCGGTCCGGGCTGATATTAGACAAATCCGCCCCCAAGCCAAACAAATCATTCTGGATTTGTCTGAGCATGTTATCCAGCCGTCCAGGCGCCAAGTATGCACGGGCTACACCAATAGCCGCATTCGCCTCGTCCACGGCTCCATAGGATTCGACCCGCACTCCATCTTTTGGCACGCGCTTCATTCCGCCGTGCCCCCATAAGCTAGTAAGCCCCGTGTCGCCTGTTTTCGTGTAAATTTTCATTCGTCAGTCCTCCTGCGTGCCTTACGCCCTATTCACCACGGATCTCCTAGACCTTGATGTCCTGCTACCCGGCTATAATCAAGGATTAAAAGCACAGCGGTGACTGTCATGATAGCGGCTCCTCCTATTCTACGAGAATTAGCCGCTTCTCGAAACAAATAGACGGCGATCAGCGCGGCAAAGAATGCTGCAACCGCCGACGAGGCCTCAACGAGACTCGCCGGCCATCTCTTTAAAAGAATGACCACACTGACATACGCGATCGCGTTTAACAGGCCCACAATGCCTGTGGTTACAGGCATTGCCTTTGCGACACGAAAAACAGCTTTGCCTTCTTGGTGCCAAAATACAGCAGCAATCATCCATGATGCAACACAGGTCATAAGACTGGCACCATATGTCCACGGATCAGGGGACTGCACGTGGACATCTGCCAAACGGCCCATAGCGAGGAGGCCGTCACTGGCTAACATCATCCACACGGGTTTTGATAAATGGCCTTGAACCTGCCACCACGCTCCGACGGCAAACAATCCAATGAGGAGCCATGACGTGGGGGGTAAATGGGCTGGATGAATCAAAAACAATAAGAGTGTTGTGGCATTGGACCACGGGCTCACCTGACTCGCTTCCCCAATCACCAAAGACATCGTAGATAAGGCAAATGCTCCAGCATAAAGCGTGCCAGGGCCTAAGGCCTGCCAATCGAACCCACTCGTGCCCTTCCATGCAGCAATCGCCCACAGCCAGACTGCGGCACCCACGTAGGAAAGCCCCATAACGGCCCAAGGGCTGGCTCGGTCGCGTCCAAACACGCGGTAAGCCAGCCGTTCTCCTGTTAAGCTGACAATGCGAAGTACAATCCACAGGTCCATAGCCGTCCCCCTGTCCCATTCTATGGGACGAGGGGGCGAACTAGTCTTAAGGCGTGGGGGAGCTCACGGATGGCCCTTTTTCAATAATGCGAGGACTCGGGCGATAATGGTCAATCCCTATCACTTTCGTGCGAGTTCCTTGAGGCTCTTTAATTTCTAACCAGGTCTCAACCCGAACACCAGGCTGCCCCGGCGCTAAAATTTTTTCTTCACCGGGCTTGAGCTTTGAATTGTAGCGGACTATCGTCCGGTAGGGATACGTTTGCAACGTTTTATGGTGCACAATAATTTCGGGTCCAGCCGAGGCACCCCAAATTTTTACCGTCAAATGGCGCTGCCCAGCTTGTGCACTGAGAAGAATAGGTGTCGAGCGATTGTTTCGAAATTGAAAATTGAGGTAATCACTCGCAACTGTGGCATCCTCTCCCGGTGGCAAATACGGGACCGTTAACCCGTGGTTATGGCGCTCAATAATGGGCAATCCTGTCCGTAACAAAGCCGAATACAAGGTGGATGAGCCTTGGCACACGCCGCCACCCACCGAAGGTACGATACGGTCTCCCACAAAAGCACGCCCCCACCCATATCCATTCTCCGCGGTGTAAGGTCCCACCACCTTATAATATGAAAAGATGTGGCCAGGCTGAATGACCGTACCGTTAATCCGGCTTGCCGCGAGCTCAATATTTTTAGCTTGACTCGGTGTGGCATGAAAATAATTGGTCGTCTGTTGCCCAAGCAAATAATGCAAGGGAATCACCTTATCTCCCCCAGGTCCTTGCTCTGTGACCAAGGGAGCCTGTGCGTGATATTCCAAGCGTGCCCACAGCGCCCCACCATGCGGAGCAATGACCGCAGGTGCCGAAACCCCCGGAAAAAGCCCTAGCCAAGCCGCCAATAGCCAAAAACGCAACATAAGTTTTAATCCCTCCCTATTTGACGGTATCTTGCCCCAGACGTAGGGTTTCCACTCCTCGCCACGCATTGCCACCCTTTCCCAAGAATGTTATCTCGTGCATTTTGTGCACAATCCGCCAAGTTGTGGCACACTATGAGGAAGACAAGCAGTCTTTGCCGCATGCCATGCGCACATGAAGCTCAAGGTAAAACAGGGTCTACTATCCCTCTGTGCCAATGATGCTTGTGTGAAGGCTACTACCACGACGTTCGCAACATAACCGTGTGCAAATACTGCCGTGTCGTTCAACGCCAAGACGGATAGGAGTATCCCTACCGTTGCAATGCGTGAGAAGGGAGGAAGGCGGTGCAAGCCCTCCGCCAAGGAATTATGGAAAACACACAGATTGGATTATTGGGGTTTGGCACCGTAGGTCAGGGCGTGCTGGACGTGGTCAACAGACGGGAAGGACTCCATGTCGCAAAAGCCCTTGTACGTCATCCTGAAAACTATCAGGGAAAGTATGCTATCCCCTTTACCTCTAATCCCGACGACATTTTGTCCGATCCGGATATTGACGTCATCGTAGAGGTCATGGGTGGCCTTCGTCCTGCCTACGACCTTATTGTCGCAGCGTTGGGACAACGCAAATCCGTTGTGACCGCAAACAAAGCCGTTGTGGCCCGTTATGGTCCAGAATTGATGAGTCGTGCTCGAGAAGCCCGACAAAATTTCCTATTTGAGGCCAGTGTTGGAGGCGGCATTCCAGTACTTGATGCGTTGTCACAGCACTTAAGCACCGTACCCATTCACGTTGTCGAAGGCGTTGTGAACGGCACGACCAATTTTATCCTTGACCAAATGGACCAAGGCATGTCATATCACCATGCACTAGAGCGCGCTCAAGCCCTAGGATTTGCCGAACAAGATCCGTCAGCCGATGTTGATGGCTGGGATAGTGCCCGCAAGCTGACGATTCTAGCGGGGTTAGCCTTTCATGCCTGGGTTGATGCGGAAGAAGGCATCGTAGAAGGGATCCGTCAGATTGACGCCGAGCATCTGACGCGCCTGCGCCAAATGGGCTTTGGCATGCGGCTTGTCGCACGCGCTGAACGCCACCCTGGGAGCATTGGGTTTGTGGTAGCCCCCACTGTCTATCCTCAGGACCACCGCTATCTCCAATTGCATGGCTCACAGAATGCGATTGGCTTTCTGTCAGAAGCTGGCTGGACCTGGATTGAAGGGCCAGGAGCGGGTGGGATTGCCACGGCCACTAGCATTGTCGCCGATATTCAACGGATCCGTATGTCCGTTCCCGACCGTAATCCGCTCTTTTTTTCGCCATCCTATGCGGAAAATGTTGATGATGCCTATTTCATCTTCATGGACAACCCTGACAAGCCTTTACCGCACATCGCAGATGCCCTGCGCAGCGGCCCGGGCTTTATTGTCGCTCCCCACAAGTTACCGGAGGACCCTAGCATCATCCAATACCGATACCGCGCAAAATGAGGACGGCCTAGGCCGTCCTCATGGGGCTCTATTGATTCTGAAGCTGTTCCTCCGCCATGCGGATGGCTTCGCGGACCAAATTGCCGCATTCGCGTGCCGGTACGGCACCCCATCCTTCACGGCGAACAATGTCATCGACACCCAACCGTTCACTCAATTTCATTTTTGTGGCCTCGGACAAGATTTTTGCCAAGATACCACCCCCCACAACTAGTGTGGCTTCTGCGCGTGTTTTCATTCACGCCCCATAATCTGATGCCAGACTTTTAGACCCTCTGCGAGGTCGCGTGATAATGGTGGCTGCATCGCCGGAAACGCCCCGTAGAGAAAATGATAGACTTTTTCATAAAAGAGCACGCGGGTCACAAAATTCTTGGTTTCTGGAAAGGGGATTTGATCTGAAGTGGTGGATGTCGGCTGCAATCTCCCCTCTGCTATCCACCGTGCTACATTGCGTCCTCCCGCGTTATATGCCGCTAATCCAAGAACGGGATTCCCATAAAAATTGCCCAGCAACTGGCTAAGGTACCATGTGCCGAGGTGGATATTGAGTGCCGGATTGTTCAAGTCTTGTGTTTTAATCGAGCGCTTATCCGCTTTTTGGCTAGCCCACTGCGCCGTCGCAGGCATTAACTGCATGAGCCCCACCGCGCCTTTTGCGCTGACGGCATCAGGACGGTAGCTACTCTCAACCCGAATAACGGCAGCGACCAAATAAGGACTAACCGAATGGGCGCGCGCCTCTTTCCACACAATCGCTCGGTAGGGGAGCGGGGCTACATAATGGTACGCGCCAAAAATCATGAAAATGATCACCAGCAGCCACAAACCCGCGCTGCGCTTGGGATTTAGGCGATAGTGTGTGCGTTGCGCCATAGTTGCGTCACCTGTTCCCTTAAAGACAACAACGTTCCTTGGTTGTCAATTACATGATCGGCATATTGAACTTTCTCCGCTAACGGCATTTGTGCGGCAATACGTCGCCGCGCTTCATCCGGGCCAATATGATCCCGTGCCATCACCCGAGCAAGTTGCTGATGCGGATCAGAATATACAACCCAGATCTCGTCCACCTGGGTTCGCCATTCTCCTTCAATTAATAACGGAATATCCAAGACCACAACCTTGGAGCCTTGCCTTTCAAGCTCCGCGAGCCTCTCCTGAATTTGCCGCTTCACGGCCGGATGAACGATACGATTCAATGCTTCACGTTCAGAAGCCTCATGAAAAATGATGTGACCCAACTTCCGACGCAGCAGTTCCCCATCCGGCCCCAGAATACCCCACCCGTAACGATCCCACACCGCACGCCACACCAGCTGGCCGCGCCTTTGACACTGGTGTGTTAACGCATCCGCATCAATGACAGGTGCCCCCAACTCTTTCAATATCCGGCTGACCTCTGATTTTCCACTGCCGATGCCCCCTGTTAGCCCCACGACACGCATGTCATCACCTCCAGCCTGTCTCACCCTTACCATATGGTCGGTCTTTACGGAACAGAATGCCACGACAATACTTGATGAGACAATACCTCCGCATGGGGCATCGATTGGGAAAAGAGCCAAAAAGAGCGGCGTTTTACCAATTCTACAGATGTTCCGTGAGTAAACCAGCGATGCTGCCCAATATACGCTCCGATTTGTCCATTTTTCGCTACCGTAGCCAAATGGGCAGCCGTCGTCTGCTGTATGGCAATACGTCCCCGCGACAACGTCACCAATGATTGGGCTAATTGGACCGCTTGGGAATCTGTCCGGTCTACCCATACAACAAATGGCCCCTGCCCGTGAGATGGGAGGCGAGTTGATGGTGATAATGGCGGCAGCAAACCTCGGAACGCTTTGGAAACCCAATGCCTGATATTAATACGGGACATGGCCGCCGTGGACTGATGTGCATTGATGTACAAGGTCACAACCCCCGGCTGAGTTAACGTCTGCACATGTGTCAATTCTCGCCGCGTTAAACGGGATAGGGCCGTTGGAGCAATCGGCACCGCATTGACCAAGCCATTCTGATACGCTAGTAAGGCCTGATTCAGCTGGGAATAGACCTCGAGATTGACCGCCTGCGGCCCAGAGCCCGAAACCTTAGAAAAACTCAAATGATCCCCTGGGGTCCATTGCGTCAGGGCGTAGCCACCCGTGCCAATCAAATTGGTGAACTGCCAATTTTGGCCGCCCTGGCTTTGGTCCGATACCGGAACGATAGCCAGAACCGGATTCGCCAAATTTTGTAAGAATGTCGTCGTCACCGGCTTTTTTAAGGTTAATTGCAGACTTAAGGGCCCGTTGACCGCAATCCCTTGAACATAATGAGCTTGTCCATGTTCAAATCGGTTGGTCCCAACCACCTCGGCCAATAGATGTTGCGCCGCCGATGAATTCACAGGGGCTACCAAAGGTCTGACGAGGGCCTCAGCAACAAGGTCAGCTGTTATGCGTCGGCCATTGGATAAGCGGGCGGGACGCAGTTCAATTTTCACCGTATTGCCTTGATAACTGACAGCGCTAGCTAGCCCTGGCTCAAGGCGTCCCGTAGGAGACACCGTCAGCAACGTTTGAAACACATTGCTTGCCACCTGCCAATCGGCAGGCGACGACGCTAAAGCAGGATCAACATTACCGGGACTTTGAAAAATCACTTCGGTAAAAACATGACTGGTTACCGGCGCTAGTCTTTCCTGCGGTCGTTGAATCAGCAGCGCCGGTAGAAAGGCCAGTACCAGCAACAACCATGGCCATATCCGCCCCCGCATCAGCCTTGTTTCCCAGGCAGTTTCTCCAACTGCGATGGCGTTAAATCCTTTTCTGAAATGACATTCACACGGTATTTGTCGTGTTCTTGAGGAATTATCTCAACTTCTCCCCGAACCTCATACGAGTCCCACAAGATATTTTTCAAATTCTGGGCCTCCGTTAACGAATCCACCCCAAATGTCAGATGTTGCAAGAAAAATTCCTCCTCATCCGTCTCATGATTGACAGTGCCCACAAAAGTGGCTCGTGCGGCCCGCAATAACCTGCTGTGCCAAAAGATGACCGCAACGGCGGCATTCCTGCCCACTGCGCCCATAGACCCAGAGATAGGCCTGGTTTTCACCAGGATGTCCTAGGGCGTCGACATAATCGGAAAATGTTGTGCCGCGGTGCATAATAGCCTGTTTCAGGACCGCCCGAATTGCACGAATCATTCGCGTGATCTCGGCAGGGGTCAAACTGCTGCCTGGGCGATCCGGCCTAATCCGAGCCTGAAACAACGATTCATCCACATAAATGTTGCCCAATCCCGCAATAATCCGCTGATCGAGCAGTAGAGCTTTTATCGGCGCAGAGCGCCCTTTAAGCTTTTGGGCGAGAAATTGACGGGTCAACCGCCGGCCAAGAGGCTCAACGCCCAATTGCGCCCCGGGCTCCTCGCCCGCTGGGAGCCACCCAATTCGCCCAAAACGCCGTGGGTCACTCAAGCGCAGGTCAAAATCTCGAAAGCCCAACACCATATGTGTATGGGTTACCCATGGTGCACTGTCGGGGATCCAAATTAAGCGCCCCGACATCCCGAGATGCACCAGCAAATGATCTTGGGTATCCCACTCAAGGAAAAGAAACTTGCCCCGCCGCTTTATGGATTTTACCATGCGCCCCGGCAAACGACGAGTGATTTCCTCTGCGCTGGCTGAGCCAGTTTTCACCATGCGTTGGTCTAAATGCTTGACCGTATTAACCCGTTGGCCTAATACCGTCTCGGTTAAATAGAAGCGAATTGTTTCGACCTCTGGCAACTCAGGCATCAGGAATCTCCCATGACGTCATACTTTCCCATGTTATTCCTTGCTTAAATTCTACTTCCAAAGGCACTTTCAGCTGCATAGCGCTCGTCATATACTCTTTCGCCAACCGCGCCAGAGAATACTTTTCTTCTTCCGTTGCGTCCCAAATGAGTTCATCATGCACCTGCAGTACCAATTGGCTTTGAAACGACTCTTGGCGCAGGCGTTTCCCCAAGTTCACCATCGCAATCTTAATTAAGTCAGCGGCACTTCCCTGAATGGCTGTATTCATTGCCATACGCTCGGCATACTGGCGTCGCGCGCGATTTTTGGAATGAATATCGCGAAGAGGGCGGATACGTCCCATGATGGTGCGGACCAATCCCTCCTCCCGCGCCGATTCGATGACACGGTCAAAGTACTCTTTCAGCTTAGGATAGCGCGCAAAGTACCGGGCAATATAATCTTTAGCTTCTCGTTGACTGACTCCAGTATCGCGAGCCAACCCGAAATCAGAAATTCCGTACACAATACCAAAATTGACCGCTTTGGCTCGACTGCGCCATGTACTATCGACCTCATCAAACGGTATATTAAAGATTTCGGCTGCCGTCCGGCGATGAATATCTTCACCATGCCAAAAAGCCTCGATAAGATGTTCATCGCCCGATAGATGGGCCAAAAGACGCAACTCAATTTGAGAATAGTCGGCCGCTATTAAAATGCGGTGAGGACTGGGCACAAATACACTGCGCACACGCCGCCCTAGCGGCAGCCGCACCGGAATATTTTGCAAGTTGGGATCACTAGACGACAAACGTCCCGTGGCCGTGCCGGTTTGGTGAAAGGTAGTGTGTACTCGCTCGTCAGAGCCAATTAACGGTAATAACCCATCGACATACGTGCCCTTGATTTTCATCAACTGACGGTACAGCAAAACGTGTTCCACCACCGGATGCAGCGGCGCTATCTTTTCCAACGTATCCGCGTCCGTGGCATAACTTCCCGATTTCGTCTTTTTAGTGCTGGGCAATCCCAGCTTGCCAAAGAGAACTTCACCCAACTGCTGTGGAGAATTAATGTTAAACTCCGTGCCGGCTAACTGGTAGATGTCGGCTTGGATCTGAACCAAAGACCCATCTAGTTCTTGCCCTAATAACGCCAGTTGCTGGCGGTCTACCCGCATCCCCACAGATTCCATGTCTGCCAAGACGCGGCTTAAAGGCACTTCGATGCGCCGGTAGAGATCGTCCAATCCTTGCGCTGCCACCGCTTGTCGTTGCTTGGCAATCAAAGTCTCTGCTACCGCTAACACCTCTTCTGTCGACCGGGGAGGCACAATATCCTGGCTCTGAGCCACAGACGCCAAGTCATAGTGGCCACGTTCCGCATCGAGCAAATACGCCTGCAGTTGCCCATCTTCGGCAAAGTCTGGACACCTTTCACCTAAGGCCCGGATTTTATGATAGAGCGCCTTACTATCCCATGTCCATAATGGCACATCGGGCCACGGCTCATTTTGCCACGGGGCCATATGCCCTTCAGGGTCCATAACCCAAATGCCGGTGTCGTCGCTATGCACCACCAAATATTTTGGATTGGCAGCTAATTGGCTCCACAAGACTCGTTCTTGATCCCGGGTTACCGCATGCTGGACTGTCTCCTCTGCGGCGGTGGCCACCTCGTCCGCCGAACGCGGCGCCTGGCCTAACCGTCTTTCTATAGCATGTAGCGCTAGACGGTTGAGCAGTTCTGACGCGTGGGCATCGGGCGCAGGCGTAAAGGGTTCTGCCACGTCAGGCCACTGAAGGGGAACATCGCGAATAATGGTCGCTAAATCTCGACTCGTTCGGGCATCCTCTTCGTGGCCCTTAAGTGCCTTTATCCACCGCGTGTTATCCAGTGTATCCACATGTTCTAAAAGGTTGTCCACGGATCCATACCGGCGAATTAATTCCCGCGCCGACTGCTCTCCAATCCCTTTGACTCCCGGTATATTGTCTGAGCTATCCCCCATGAGCCCTTTCAAATCAGGCACTTGCACCGGGGCCACGCCCAATTTTTCCTCCACTTTTTGAGCGTCCATGCGATCCATATCACTAATGCCTGTTCGTGACGTCAGAAGCACCGTGGTATCATCATCCACGAGTTGCAACAAATCGCGGTCTCCCGTCACAATCAAGGTACGGTAATGGCGTGCACGCCCCATGACCGATAACGTACCAATCACATCGTCCGCCTCGTAGCCATCAACCATAATCGTAGGAATCCCGAGGTGACTGGCAATGTCCAGCGCTAAAGGGACTTGAACGCGAAAGTCGTCGGGAGCTTCTTTACGCGTTCCCTTGTACTCAGCATATTGCGCGTGGCGAAAGGTCTTGTGGGGACCATCATAGGCAATAATCACCCGGTCCGGATGTTCTTGACCAATAACTTTGAGCACCATCGCCAAAAACCCATGAATTGCACCCGTCGGCGTTCCGTCCGCCGCCTGCAAATTTTGAGCTGAAAGCGCATGATATGCTCGAAAAAGAAGGCTATGGCCATCTATGAGTAGTTGCGTAGGCATGGAATTATGTGGGCTCCTTCACTAAAAATCCCCCGAAAGATTGGCTGCCACAAGTGTAGCGGTCTATTCTCAGCACTTCGGCATCTTCGCAAAAAGTGATCTATACTATAGTAACTGATATCGACTACGCTCACAAACCTATCTCATACGCCATACGAGGCGAGGAGGTCTACTTTTGCCACAGCCGTGGATTTTTATTCATGGAGCCGGTTCGACCGCACACACGTGGTCTCGACAACACCGATTGCCTTGGCCCACGATGTTTCTCAATTTGCCCGCAAAACCCCAAATATTGCCGGATCATTTGATTGCTGCCCTCGCAGATTGGATTGTGCCGCAAATTCACGAACCCGCCGTTCTCGTTGGTCATTCCATGGGAGGCGCTATCGCCCAGACGCTCGCGTTATTAGTCCCTGATAAGGTTGCGGCGTTGGTCTTGGTCGGAACTGGTCCCAGGCTCCCTGTCAATCCTGAGCTGTTAAACAAACTGGCCGTCGATCCCGATGCCGCGACAGCCAATATTGCTCGTTGGTCTCTTGCACGGCAGTTTGATCCGGCACTTTATGAGGCGAATTTACGCCTACTACGCCAAATTTCTCCGGATCGTATTCTGCATGAAATGACAGCCTGCAGTCTTTTCGATGTACGTAGCCGTCTTCATACCTACCACGGTCCCGCATTTCTGATTCGCGGGGCAGAGGACCGAATGACGCCAGAGAGCTTATCTCAAGAGTTTTTAAGCATCTGGCCTCAGCTGCCGGTTTATACCATCCCTAAGGCAGGCCACCTCATGATGCTTGAATCTCCGGACACGTTCAATGCCATTATGCGGTCTATATATGAGACATTGCCTCTGTAATTCTATATACATAGCCCCCAGACCTTACAGTCTGAGGGCTTTATGAAAAATAAAAAAACGGCCTGACAAGGCCGTAGAAAACTTGGTGCCGAAGGCCGGACTTGAACCGGCACGAGGGTAACCTCATACGATTTTGAGTCGCACGCGTCTGCCAATTCCGCCACTCCGGCAGCGACATTGTTAGTATAGCACCTTTGCGCAAGCACTTCAATCCCCCATGAAGTTAAAAACAGGGCCGAGCCATTTCGCTCGACCCTCACCACAGCGATACCCTTAACTATTGAAATACAATTCGAACTCCATGGGATGAGGACGAAGATTCACCGCATCTACTTCATTGGCTCGCTTGTAATCAATCCACGTGCGGATTAAATCCTCACTGAAGACATCCCCTTGCAGCAGGAATTCGTGGTCTTGCTCCAAGGCATCAAGAGATTCGCCCAGAGATCCTGGAACACTTTGGATCGTCGCCAATTCGGCCGCGCTGAGTGCATAGATATTCTTATCCATGGGACCGAAGCCTTCCTTCACCGGATCCAAGCCTTTACGAATACCATCAAGGCCAGCCATTAGCAAAGCGGCGAACGCCAAATACGGATTGGATGTGGCGTCAGGAGTGCGGAACTCAATCCGACTGGCTTTCGCATTGTTGTTGACGGGGATACGAATAGCCGCAGAACGGTTACCATGCGAGAACACAATGTTCACAGGCGCCTCGTAGCCCGGCACTAGACGACGGTAACTGTTGGTAGAGGGATTAGTGAAGGCTAACAGAGCCCTGGCATGCTTGAGCACGCCGGCAATATAACTTAACGCCAATGGTGACATATGCGCGTATGCGTCGGGTTCCTCGGCATAAAACAACGGCTTTCCATCTTTCCATAAAGACTGGTGGACATGCATCCCATTGCCGTTATCCCCGAATATAGGCTTGGGCATGAAGGTGACGGTCTTGCCGTGCTGCTGGGCCACATTACGGACCACATATTTGTACATCATCACGGTGTCCGCCTGCTTTGTTAGGGTATTGAATCGTAGATCAATTTCTCCCTGGCCCGCCGTCGCCACCTCATGATGGTGCATTTCCACACGAATTCCCACGCTTTGTAACGCTTTCACCATCGCTGTACGCAAAGCGGCTGTGCTGTCTAAAGGCGGAACGGGAAAATAGCCTTCCTTAGTGCGAATGGTGTGGCCTAAACTACCTTCCTGAAACGAATTCCAGAATCCTTCCCCCGAGTCCACCATGTAAGCAGCATGATGCCCTTGATTGATATAGCGCACGCTATCAAAGATGAAAAACTCCAGTTCCGGGCCCCAAAAAGATGTATCCGCAATGCCTGAAGCCTTTAAATATGCTTCCGCGTTTTGTGCGACACGCCGGGGATCTCTTTGATATGCGACATGTTTCGGATCGTACACATCGGCCACAAGGCTAAGCGTGGGGACAGGTGCAAACGGGTCAATCACCGCCGTGTCCGGATCGGGCACCATGAGCATGTCGCTTTCTTCAATGCCGCGGAACCCTCTTATACTGGACCCGTCAAAGGGAATGCCATGAGAAAAGGTCTCTTCGTCTACTTCACTCACGGGAATCGTTACATGTTGCCAAATTCCTGGCATGTCAATAATATGCACATCTATCATTTCAATTTGCTTTTCACGGATGGTGCGCAACACGTCCTCAGCTTTCACCTGAAATCCCCCTCTAAATTTACAAGAAATGTTCTCTTTGACGGAACACATGTCAATACGTTGTTAAGTATATGAATGTATCTGCCGGTATGTCAATACAGCTTGTAAGCTTTTTGCTCAAATCTTACAGACCCTTTTACTATGCCCTGACGTCCCATCCTTATGCAAAAACAGGCCCAGAATCGCTTCTGCTGGGCCTGTTTCGTTGGTTCTCTTTTAGATGTGATATTTGGCTAAACGCGCGTTAACCTCATCCCAGTCGACATTCTTCATGAATGCGTCTATGTAAGGTGCGCGCTTCACCCCATAATCTAGCCCGTACGAGTGCTCATACACGTCCATCACAAACAAGGGATAGGCTCCCCACGGCACACCCACGTTGTGTGCATCTTGACCGACGATGTGCAATTTTTCATCATCGAGGTCATAGGCTAGCACAACCCATCCGCGCACGGCTAACCCTGTTGCTTTGAATTCCGCTTCAAATTTTTGAAACGAGCCAAAGTCCCGATCAATTAATTCTTTGGCACGCCCCGTTGGTTCGCCGCCTTTACCTCCCATGTTGTCAAAATACCATTCGTGCAATTTTGACCCGTTAAGGCAAAAGCTTTCCTCGGTCTTCAACGCCCGCAATTCACTGTAAGATTGGTTCGCGGTAGATAGGTCGACCGATTCCATCTTGTTTCGAATTTCGTTTAGCTTGTTAACATATCCTTTATACAAAATCCCGTAATGCTGCTCAATTTCTTCTTTGCTGATGCCTTCCATGCTTAAGCAGCTCTCTTTAAGGTCGCGGTATTTGCGCTCCTCTGCCATTCAACATCCTCCTGTCGTTTAAGAAGTTTCGCAGTCCATGCCATTGGACGCCATCGTTTGTAGTTCTTGGCATTATTGGCCCCTATTAGTATAACAGAATTTGGACAACTTGCCCCCAAGGGGCTACTAGGACTATTCTGAAATAAATATCAGGAACAGTCCTCTTGCCTCCTGAGAAAGCTTGCCCAATTCATGGGCAGAAAGAGGGGTAGTGCAGTGATTGCACCCAAACCTAGCATCAAGCAACTAAATCCTTATGTTCCCGGCCGTTCCATTGAGTCCGTCATGAAAGACACCGGCATATCCACCCTCGTCAAATTATCATCCAATGAGAGTTTATGGGGACCTTCCCCACGTGCCATCGAAGCCGCTCAACAGGCGGTGGCTTCAGGCTTGACATTTTATCCTGAAAGCGACCCGGCGAGCCTTTATGAAACGTTAGGCCGCATTCACCACTTCGCACCGACCCAGCTTATTGTGGGAAATGGCGCCGACGAGTTGTTGGAACTGATTGCGGTCACCTACGCCGGGGCCAACGATGAAGTCATCTATCCTGTTCCAAGCTTTTCGGCCTATCGACACGGCACCTTGATGACAGGAGCCCGGGGTGTTACAGCCCAGTTAACACCTGAGGGAGCCGTTGACCTCGATGATGTCTTGAATCAAGTGACTGATAGAACTCGCATTATTTTTCTTTGCACCCCCAACAACCCCACGGGAGGGATTATTAAACATACCGCATGGGAATCTTTTCTGGCCGCATTGCCGGATAACATCTTAGTTGTACTAGACCAAGCCTACGTTGAATTTGCCAACCATACTGAGCATTTACAAGCTCAAGAATCGATCGCCAAAGGCCATCCCGTTATTATGGTGCGAACCCTTTCCAAAATCTATGCATTAGCCGGCCTTCGCATTGGCTGGGCTGCCGCCCCTGATTATATTATTAGCCCTTTGAAAACCGCTCGACAGCCTTTCTCTGTGAATCGGGTGGCATTAAGCGCTGCCCAAGCCGCACTTGAAGATCAAACCTACATCCAGAATGTCTTATCGGAAACGATAGCAGCCAGGCAATACATGGCCAGGCAATGGCAAACGCGCGGCTATTCGTTTTGGCCATCGTATGCTAACTTCGTCACGGTCGATCTGAAATCTGATGCGCGTGTGTGGGCTGCTAAATTGGAACAGGCGGGATTCATTACACGCCCAGCCAGCGCCTGGGGACTGCCTCATCATCTGCGGGTAACTGTAGCGCCCATTCCCATCCTAGAACAATTCTTTGCCGCGTTTGACGCCATTGGCCGGGGTTGACAAATCGTCTAAAGTTGGCTAATGTCTTACAAGTACTTTAGTTCGCTGAATCGCTAATGTAATGAGGTGCTAGGGTGGACGAATGGTTAAAACAGAACCGTAGTGAATACGCGTTGATGATTAGGGTCATCAATCAGTTCTTAGCCCAAAGCTTTTTTCCGGTGCCGACGGCGCCGGCGCAATCCGGTCATTATCGTGAGGACCATACTCAATCCATCTTGGAACTCTTAAGCTCGTTTCCGGAAAGCCATCTCAATTTGCCGCTCAAAGTGTTTTCCCTTGGGCCTGTCTACGACCCCGGTCACGGACGTTGGGCCGAAACAGTTGATGTGGAAATTCTTGGCGAAGGCGGCCCCCAGCATGAACTGATGGCGGTGCAACTCATTATGCAACTCATTGAGCAGTGGCCCCGTCTCGCAGAGAAAACGGTGATGGTAATGGGACACTTAGGCCTTCTGGATCAGGCCATGGCCGCTGAAGCCGTCCTTCCTGTCGTGCGCCATTCCGTTCGTGATGCCTTGCGTGCGGGCAACCTCGTCCAAGCGGAATCACTGTTAGCCCCCACCTCGCCCAAAACTCGGCGCTTGTTGTTACCCAAGACGTATGACGACTTTGTTCGTGCACTCCAAGACACGCTGCCCGAGGCGGATTTTGACCATATAGCACGGCTTCAAAATGCTATCGACCAACATATGGCTACCCGCTGGGATTTATCGCTCACCGGCAATTGGCCCTATTACACCGACCTCGTATTCTCTTTATATTTGAAAGATATTGGCCAACCTCTATTAAATGGCGGCCGCTTCATGGCCGACGTGCATGGTCGCACATGGCACGGTGTCGGCTTTACCTTATATCTGGACTCTCTGTATCAAGCCGTCCAGCAAGAAATGGAGCAAGAATCTCATGACCTTTGATAACGTGACCGTTGCAGTTGCTAAAGGCCGAATCCTCGAGGGCGCTGAAACATTGTGGGAGCAGCAAGGTCTCCCGTGGCCTATTGACAAAGAATCACGCAAACTCTGGTTCTCCCCTGAAGCGGCCCGGCCTGGAATGCTCATTGCCCGCGCGCGAGATATTCCGACGTTTGTCGCTATGGGCATCGCTGATCTCGGCATTGTCGGGCTCGACGTTCTCGAAGAACATCCCAATGCGCAAATCATCCAAGTGGCCGACCTCCATTTTGCGACGTGCCGTGTGGTCTTGGCCGGTAAAGAACGTCAGTGGCCAGCCGGTCCTACCCGGATCGCCACGAAATACCAAAGAATCGCGCAGGCGTATTTTGCCGTCCACCATCACCCCGTCGAAATTGTTCCCTTGTCCGGGAGTCTCGAGTTAGCACCTGTCATTGGACTGGCACCATACATCGTTGATATTGTGGACACAGGGAGCACTCTACGCCAACACCAATTAGTGGAAATCGCCACAATCATGGAATCAAGCGCCCGTTTGATTGCAAACCCGTCACACTGGCGTACAAAGCCAGCTCTCGAGCATCTGAGAAACAGGCTAAATCCGTAAACGACCTTTCACTTTATCAGGAGGCTTTCTCATGGACACGGTATCTGCTACGGTGCGTCAAATTCTAGACGACATTCGCGACAATGGCATTTCCAAAGCATTAGAATACACCGCCCGTTTTGATGGCATTGAGCTAAGCCCAGACGCGGTCATTTGGGACATTACCACGCTCCCCCCCGCAGCCATCGACCGCTTACAAAAAGACGCCATGGATTTTGCTATCACCCAAATCCGTGCCTTTCACGAAGCGACTAAACCGCATGACATTCAGGTGGAACAAGCCCCTGGCTTAATTTTGACGGAACGCATGGTGCCATTAGAGCGAGTCGGAATCTACGTTCCCAATGGCCAATATCCCCTCATCTCAAGTCTTTTCATGACGGCAATTCCTGCGCAAGTGGCCGGCGTTCAAGACATCGTGGTCGCTATTGCCCCCAAGGCGCAAGATCCTGACCCCGTTTGGATTTATGCGCTGCAGGCGCTGGGTATTCGAACTGTGGTCAGATTAGGCGGTGCCCAAGCTATCGCCGCCTTAGGGTATGGGCTTGCCGGCCTTCTGGACCCTGTGGATTTAATTGCAGGGCCTGGTAACCAATATGTTGCTGAAGCCAAACAAGAGCTATTTCGTCGCAAAGTGACCGGCATTGATGTGATTGCGGGACCGTCAGAAGTTCTCATCATTGCATCCCCTGGCGCTCCGCCAGAGGTTGTGGCCATGGACCTCCTGGCTCAAGCCGAACATGCACGTGATGCACACGCCTACATGGTTTCGTGGGATGCCCCGTTAATGGCAGAGGTGCAACGTGTTGTCACCACTGCCACCATGCACCGTAACGCGCCCTTAGGTCCTATCGACTGGATCACCGTCTCATCTCCTTGGGAAGCGGTCGCGTTTGCCAATCGTACAGCTCCTGAACACTTAGGCCTGATTGGAAAAGAAGCTGAAGCCCTAGCCTCCCAAATCCGTACTGCCGGTGCGTTATTCGTGGGGTGGTTAGCGGGCCAAGCCCTAGGTGACTACGTGGCCGGTCCTAGCCACGTCTTACCGACTGCAGGCACCGGACGCTTTTTGCCCGGATTATCCACTCGTACTTTCACGCGGCGGATGTCGATTATTGAAGCGCAAGAGACTATGCCTGATGCGTATTTATCCTATGGCCAAGTCCTTGCCGCCATGGAGGGTCTGCAATTCCATGAACAATCCCTCCAAACCCGACACGCTTTGCGTAGCCAATCCAAGGATGTGCCGTTATGAGAGAAAGCCAAAAACACCGCAAAACCTTCGAAACAGATGTCGTAGTCGCTGTCAACCTTGACACCGATAGGCCCTTGGAAATTTCAACGAACCTCCCACTGTTTACCCATTTTCTAACGGCGATGGGAAAGCACGGACATACGCGATGGCAGATTCAAGCCACCGGGGACATCGAGGTGGATCCCCATCACCTTGTAGAAGATGTGGGGATTGTCATGGGTCAAGTGCTACGCGAAGCCGTCGGGGATGGCCACGGCATTTACCGGTATGGTCAGCGGTACGTGCCCATGGATGATGCGTTGGTGCTGTGTGCTCTCGATATCTCTGGCCGCGGCCAATTATATCTCTCAGGGGACTTTCCTGACCGGATGGTCAACGGCGTTAACGCCGAAGTCTGGCCGGAATTTTTTCGGGCCTTTGCCGCCCATAGTGGCATCACCTTGCATTTGGTTTGCCAAGCGGGCCATAACGCGCACCATGTCTACGAAGCGACCTTTAAAGCGCTGGGGCAAGCCTTGTGGGAAGCCGTGCGGATTAATCCAGAGTGGGGAATTCCCTCGACTAAAGGGGTGTTGTAAATGGAATTGGCCGTCATCGATTACGGCAATGGCAATCTTGGTAGCCTCCTAGCCGCTTTGCACCGTCTCGGACAGAATCCTCACGTCATTCACCAAACAACGGATATTGTTCCGGTGGAGGGTGTTATCTTTCCCGGAGTGGGGTCCCTTGAAGAGGTCGTCAACCGTCTACGCCATAATGGCCTATTGCCATGGTTAACAGATTTGCGCGCCCAATCCACCCCGATTTTAGGCATTTGTCTCGGCATGCAGCTCTTTTTTGAGCAAGGAGATGAGGGAGGCGAAGGACTCGGGTGGCTCAAGGGCAATGTGCCAAGTCTTCAAGCGCCTGTGTTGCCTCATATTGGGTGGAATGATGTCGCCGTCACCGATCACCCTTTTTTATGGCATAACATTGTTCGTCCCATTTTTTATTTTGTGCATACGTACCGCATTCAGCCACACGAAGCAGCCATTGTACGGGGCATCACCGATTATTATGAGAGCTTCCCCGTGGCCATTGAATCCGGCTCGTTATATGGCGTCCAATTTCATCCCGAACTGAGTGGTCCAAACGGCACGAGATTGTTACAAAACTTTTTAGAAGTGGTGGAAACTTATGGAAATATGGCCAGCCGTTGATTGGTTTGATGGGCAGATGGTGCGATTAGAACGCGGGTCATATAACCGTGTTACCGCGTACACCGACGATCCCCTCGCACTTTTTCAAGAGCGTTATCATGCCCTCCCCAAGCGCATTCATTTAGTCGACCTTAAGGGCGCCAAAGACGGATCCTTTTCCGCGTGGCCACTGTTGGAACGTATGGCTCGCTTAGGAATTGATGTCGAAGTGGGTGGTGGGTTTCGCGAGACCCAGCAGGTTCAAAAGGCCCTGGATTCTGGTGCATGCCGCGTTGTGTTGGGAACGCGCCTAATCGAAGACAAAGCGTGGGCCCAAGACCTCCTCCATCAATTTGGTCCGCATAAGCTGGTTGCGAGTATTGACATCAAGGACGGTCGCGCTATGCTGCGTGGCTGGACCACCAACGGTCTAGCCGCTGATACAGAATGGTTCCCCTTATATCACATGGGTTTTACGCTTTGTAATATTACCGACATCTCCCGAGACGGGACGCTTATTGGGCTAGACCCTGCATTCTGGCGCGAAACGGGGCAGTACCCTGGCGAAATTGGCGCCGGGGGAGGCATTGCCCATATGGAAGATCTCGCCCTGCTAGAGGCGATGGGTATTGGACGTGCGGTTATCGGAAAAGCGTGGGTCTCTGGGCAAATTGATCTTCACCAATGCAAAGGGGTGTTCTAAAGATGGTCAAACCACGCATTATTCCCTGCCTAGACGTTAAACATGGGCGCGTTGTCAAAGGGGTTCACTTCCAAGACCTAAAAGATGCCGGGGACCCCGTGGCGCTAGCCGTCAAATACTGTGACGACGGTGCGGATGAGTTGGTCTGGCTCGACATCATCGCCACGGTAGAGGAGGAAGAATTAAGCTTAGCGCTTATTCAACGAGCTCGGGAAGTTTTAACTATCCCCTTAACCGTAGGTGGAGGCATTCGGTCCATCCGCCATGTGGAAGAACTACTGGAACACGGAGCCGACAAAGTGTCCATCAATACGTACGGGATTGAACATCCTGAAATTTTAAGCCACGTATCGCGCCGTTGGGGTTCGCAATGCCTTGTTGTAGCGATCGATGCAAAATGGGAAGAAGATCACTATCAAGTATACGTGCACGGGGGACGTACCCGCACAGAGCACGAACTAGGAGATTGGATGCGGCGCGCCCAAGACTTAGGCGCCGGGGAATTTTTATTGACCAGCATTGACCGTGATGGTACACAAAATGGCTATGACCTGCCTATGCTCCGTTATGCCCGTCAACACGTGTCACGTCCGATCATTGCATCGGGCGGTGCCGGACGCGTCGAGCATTTAGCCGAAGCCATTCGGGAAGGGCAACAAGCGGTGTTGCTCGCCTCATTACTGCATCAAAATCAGACGACCGTGGGAACAATCAAGCAATCTCTCTTAGAGGAAGGAATTGATGTACGGTGGCCCCTTTAATCGAAAATGACAAAACTCTCTATCCGGTGGTGGTGCAGCACGCTGAAACCTTGCAAATTCTCATGATGGCATTCGCCGATGAAGAGGCGTTAACCTTAACGCGATCCACTGGTCGAGCACATTTTTACAGCAGGTCGCGCCACGCCTTGTGGGAAAAAGGATTGACCTCCGGAAATGTGCTGGCGGTGCAAGACATCATTCCGGACTGCGACAACGACAGTTTTATCTATCTCGTCACCAACTACAATCCTGCCTGTCACCGCGGCACCACGTCGTGTTTTGACCAAAGTCCCGCTGCCGCTCCTAATCCGCTGGCCCGCTTGCAGTCGTATATTGGCGAACGCCTGCATGCCTCTGCAGACACCTCTTATACCGCTCAATTATTGCAAGGACCCCTGGAGCGCCTATTAAAAAAGATAGGAGAAGAAGCTATTGAGGTAATCGTCGCGGCGGCTACAAACACCCAGACGCAAGGCGCCGACATGGTCTGGGAAAGCGCCGACCTGCTCTATCATCTGAGCGTTTTATTAACCCGCACCGGAGTTACTTTGCAATCCCTCGACCAGGAACTCATACGCCGCCACGAATAACTAGCGCGGGCCGCATCTGCGACATAATGCGGACGACGGCCGGAAGAAGAGGCACCCCAAAAGCGGCGTCGGACAGCCACGGCTTATACGCCCACACCATGCGCAAGGTGTCAGGCGCTGCTATCACCGCTGCTTCGTCGATGATGGCGTGCCAAACTTCGGCCACATCGCCGAACGCCCATGCCTGTGCAACCGCCTCGTCGGCATTCCCCGTCTGCAACGCCCCCCACAGGGCACAGTCATCATCGATCGGTTCGACAGGGACTGCACCAGCAATCGCCCCATCTGGCGACAAGAAAGCCAATGCCACGGCCAAAAACCATCCCCAAGCTGTCCAGATGGCGATTCGCTCATCGGTTTCCGAGGGTGCGTACCGAGACAAGTGCAGCCAATCCATTATCGCGAGAAGATGCCGGGACACTTGGTCGGCATCCATCGCCGGAGTTGTGGCCACTGTGACGGCTGAGACTTCCACGAGCAAGCTGGCCAGACGCCGATTGCTTAATCCTGCCGCCCCTTGCGCAATGCGTGCTAACAAAGCCCCCGCCAGATGAGGTTGATAACACGCTAGCACGTCCCCCAAAGCTGCCATGGGCCGCATTTCACGAATTAAGTCGACGACATAAGCCGTATCATTCCATGTGCGGTACCGGGCCTGTTCGGATTCAGGCGTTAACACCTGCAGTCGGTGGCGGTTGCTGACCCACGAAGCTTGTGCCCGCGTCGCCAGCCGAAATCCCAGCACCAAATCCTGGCCGCTCCATCGCTGAACCATGCGCGTGCTCACACGCCACAGCGATGGCAGCGTACTCGGCACTGTTGCTGGGGCTGAAGGCGCCATAAGCTGAACGAGCAGTCCACGAATCCCCGCTTGGCGGACCAATTGCACGGTTCTTGCTTCGGCCTGATCCATGTGCCCTTGATACCACGCATCATGCAGGTTGCCTGCCACATTGGACGGACGCGGCTCCGGTATGCTATCGCCGCCTAACATGACCAGCAAACGTTGCATAAGCCGCACCGCGGCCGCCCAGCTCGAATCGCTTGGAAGCACGGATAATGACAAGATGATAAGTCCGGCGTCGACGCGCTCGTAAAGGATGCGCTCATTTTCCCGGATGCGTGGCATACTCGCAAAACGCCACAAGGCCCGAAGAAACTCTTGAAGTGGCAAATTGCGCTGGCGCCATTCCGTCGCCCAATCCTCCACCTGATGTGGCAATAATTGGCGCATTTGTTCAACTAACTCCGGGCTTGCTGCCCGCCAGCTTTGGGTTACCGCCACGGTGTTACCCCCTTCTCTCGTTGCCTTCACCATTTTTCTATTGTAATGGGAATTATGGGCCATTGGGAAATTTCCAGCAAGAAATCTAGACACTTTGCCGGTTACAGGGCACAATACTGGTAAGGATATGAGTGAATTTGGGAAGGATGCGATAACAATGGCATTTCTAAGGTCATGGGGTTATGCGAAGGATCGCCCCCTCACCTCGTACCAGGAACAACATTTAAATGCGTTAGTGGACCGTTACCACGCCGTACAACATCAAAATTTCGTCGATGAATTGGACATCACGGAGGCCATTATCGGCCGCAAGGTGCCCTTCAGCGAACTTCGCGTGGCTGAAGCCAATAAAGTCGCGGCTCACCTCAATGTCCGTATCGCGCTTCACACTTATTTTGCAGATTATCTGCCCTCTCCCCCCCCGGACTTTGCCCATGAAACCCAATGGTTGGACAATGATCGTCCCTTGCTCAATCGGGTCATCGCACGGGCCGGATGGGATACGGGAGAATATTTCCTATCACCTCATCCGTTAGATAAGGAGCTTGTGAAAAAATAAATGGATTCTTTCCGGGTGTTAGTCGTCGATGACGAAGAGGTCATTCGCGATGTCCTGAAAATTGGGCTGTCCCACCGGGGTTTTGAGGTCCTAACCTGCGAAGATAGTCAAACGGCAATGGAGGCGATAGGCGGATTTCAGCCTCATGCCGCCATTATTGATGTGATGATGCCAGGGGAAGATGGGTTTCAACTAAGCCGCCGTCTGCGCCAGAATCCTGATTTGTTTATTCTCATGTTGACAGCGCGTGATGCGGTATCTGACCGCATTCAAGGCTTAGAAGGCGGAGCCGATGATTACGTCATCAAGCCCTTTGACTTTGACGAATTGGTCGCCAGACTGCGCGCCGGCCTCCGGCGTGTTCGCCATGATGACCACGCCGCCATTCAATTTGGAGACCTTATGATGGACGATGCCGCTCACAAAGTGTCCTTGCAAAACACGGCCATTACCCTAACCGCCAAAGAATATGAGCTTCTGCGATATCTTCTCCTTAATCCGGGCATTGTCCTGTCCAAAGTCCAGATTTTGCAGCATGTGTGGGGGTATGATTATCCTGGCGATGACAATCTCGTGGAAGTGCACATTTCCAGCCTACGCGACAAGTTGCAAGATCGATCGCGCCAGCTCATTCAAACTGTCCGCGGTTTTGGTTACCGGTTAGGCAGTTAAATGGCCCAGAAAACTTTGACCGATGAACTCATTGGTCGCCAAATTTTGCTATTGGCTATTCTGCTCGTGGTAATCGGAGTCAGCCAATATTTAACCTTACGGATTGTGCTGTTTCATTCCGAAGCACGATCGCTTCACCAAGAGATCTCGGTCCTCGCTCCGATTATTCATCGGGCCATGGTAAAGGACAGCGCAGCCCATTTTCACTCTTTGGCTACCTTACTTGTCAGCCGTCTCAAGGCGCCCGGCGTTGAAGTGATGATTACGAACCGGTTTGGGGTCATCATTGCTAACTCATCTACACTGGTACCACAAGTGCCCCCGATTAACTTCACACAAAGCTACTTTATCTGGCATGAGCACGTGGTGGTGGATGCTCCGTTAGGTTCACCACTGCATCCCTCGGGCTATGTTTGGCTCATGGCCCAGTCTCATGCGTTAAATCGCATTCTCATTCGCGATATCGAATTTTTTTCTTTTCTCGGATTCCTCTCCCTCGCCATTACAGGATGGTTGGGCTCCCTTTCGGTCAAAAACAGTTTAGCCCCTTTAGAACAGATCCGGGATGGAACCGCACGCATTGCGCATGGCGAAATTGGTCACATTACCACATTGAAAAATCCGCCAAAGGAACTGGCCGAATTGGGAGACGCCATTAACACCATGTCTTTGTCAATCAAAGAGCTCCTTGACCAAGAGAAAATGCTCTCGGAGCAAATGCGGCGTTTTGTGGCAGATGCGTCCCATGAATTACGCACCCCTTTAACAGCCCTCAACGGGTTTCTCACCTTAATCTCAGAAGATAATCTCACCGAGGCAGAAGTCAAGCAAGGATTTCACGCGATGCGCCAAGAAGGACAACGAATGGCACGTTTAGTGAATCAGTTGCTAACACTTTCCCGGCTGGACAATGCGAAAGACACTGCCACCCACAGTTCCGAGGTGGATCTTGGAGAGTGGATCGCCTCCGTACGGCCTTTGTTAGAGCCACTGACCCACGACCATCTCTTGCAACTTGTCCCAGCCGCGGTGGTCGTAAGCGTTGACCGTGATCGACTGACCGAGATGGTCTTCAACTTAGTCGAAAATGCCGCGCGGTACACCCCAGCCGGTTCACATATTACTGTGCGGATTGGGCGACACATGGATAAGGGCTACATCGAGGTTACCGACAACGGCCCCGGTATCAAAGAGGCGGACTTGCCCCACATTTTTGACCGTTTTTATCGTGGAGACCGATCCAGGACATCGAAATCTGGCGGCAGCGGCCTAGGGCTGTCCATTGTCCAAGCGTTAGCCGAAGCCTTTAACGGACATGTCACCGTAGCGAATGCACCAAGTCCCCAACACGGAGCCATATTTACCATTTGGCTTCCCCTGTCCTCTTCCCATTAAATTCGAAACCCATACATACTTTGCTGATTTTTGGTGCATAACACCGTGTATACCAAAAATACCCTTAGGAGGCGGTATGTTGAATTCTCTCGCCAAATTGGTCATGCCCTTGGCCAGTCTACTGTCTTTAAGCCCTTTAGCGCCCACAAGCCGTACGGCATCGCCCAGTCCTGCAATGTTTTTGCAAACGCGCCACGACAAGATGGTCGGGTCTTGTCTCAAGTGGAAAGGACAAATTACCCAGCTCTCAGCCGGATCCGTCACCGTGATGTTACAAGCGTCCGGCTCCTCGTCCACAGTCGCCTTAACCAAAACGACTATCCAAGCAGGCCTTTATCCTGCGACTGCTAAAATCTTGCGTCCAGGCGAGCAGGTCCTCTTGTGGAAGGCCAACCAACAAGCGCACCTTATGGTCTTGCCCGTTGCGCGCGGCCAGCTTCACCACACCGGCCAACAATGGTCTATCGAATCTCCCTGGCGTGGCACGTCCTTTTCCCTACCCACTAGGGGCGTCGATCTCGTCGGCATGTCCCAGTTGAAAGACGGTCAACGCGCGATGGTCTTCGGAACGAAAAACGGGACACGCCTTATGCCGACCCTTATCGCCGCTCCTCCGGCCAAATTCGCTGCCACCATCACGGCTATCCAAGGGAGCACAGTCACATTGCAGACCGCCTACCACGGCCTGTTTACCTATTCATTAGAGTCTTGGCCTCTATTCCCACAGCCTGCCCACACGCTCCAAACGCTCAAAAAAGCTCAAGAAGTCACCATTTTTGTCAACTTAATGAACCGCCAGGTATTAGCGCTCATGCCGACTCCGCCCGGCAGAGACCGTCGTGACATTTTGGAACACAATGCCTATGGTACTGTGCTCAAAGCGACGCCGTCGTTTCTGCGTTTGCAAACCGCATGGGGCGAACAAACCGTTACACTTCAAGGACTCACCCTTCGTGTCATATGGCCCGGCCATCAAGGCGCCTTTGTGACCGCCTTGCCTACCGGGGCACCGGTCTGGGTGCATGTAGACTCCCCGTTGAAAACCGTGGTCATTCGGGTATTGCCACACTCACAGCCTTAACCGGGCGGACTTCCCCAAAAAGCAATACGCCTTTGGGGACTGGCATGGCCAATCCCCAAAGGCCTGCTGACGCTAACTGCCTATGTGATTATCCAGCCATAGGCCGTTGTCCCACCTGTCGATGATGTAGCAATTCTTGGCGCATCTCTGCAACAAAAATGGCCATCCCTACAAACTGAAAGACACCAATCAGCCAAAATCCCCAGCCCATATTCGCA
This sequence comes from Sulfobacillus sp. hq2, assembly GCF_002903155.1. NCBI lineage: Bacteria > Bacillati > Bacillota > Clostridia > Eubacteriales > Clostridiales Family XVII. Incertae Sedis > Sulfobacillus > Sulfobacillus sp. hq2. The sequence goes on from NZ_NWUL01000023.1 coordinate 59,860, forward strand.
TGACTAATGATCACACTGAGAACCAGGGGCCCAAACGTTCCCGATAGGTCAAATGAGGATTGCGCGACGGTATTGGCGGCCACCAGAAGAGGACGCTCCACACTGCTCGCAATACGCATCGAGACTAACGGAAACAGCACGGCGTGAGGCCATGCCAATAGCCAAAACCCGACCAAAAACACCAGCAGTGAGGGAGCCCACCCCATCAGGCCCAACCCCACGCCACCAATCCCTAAAGACCAAAACATCCACGTCGCCTTACGTTCCAGTCTTTTGTGGTGAACCGCTCGTGATACAACCAAACGCCCTAACAATGAGGCCACAAAAAAACTCGTCAAGACAAGCTCAACCAGACTATACGGCAAATGAAATCGGTCCTTAATATCCAAACCGCCATACGACATCGCTGCAGCAAACGACAAGTTAAATAAAAAGAGGGCAGCGAAGCTCCGCGTGTACACGCCGTTATGACTCAAATCGGACAAAGCATGGCGCAATTTTAACGCCGGCGCTTTCGCATCCTTGGCAAGCCTGTCCTGAAACCGTTTAAAATTGGAACCCATCACGAAAAGCCCAATCAAGGCGAACACTAGCAGCAGCCCATAAATACCGCCAAGTCGAAAATGCGTGAGCACCAGTGTTCCCAAGACCGGAGCCACCACTAAACTGGTCGAGAGCGCTAAAGAGTAATAGCTTAAATTTTTCTCGCGTTCCTCGGCTGGCGACAAAGCCCCCATCAGGGACAATAGGTGCGGCATGATGAGGGCCGTGGACACCCCTGCTAACGCGATCGCAATAAGAAATTCGACGAACGTGTGACTCCAAAGCACGCCGGCAATCGCAAGGGTTAGCAAGACAAATCCTATTGTCATCACCCGGGGCACGTCATGGAGCCGCACGCGCGCACTATATCCAAAACGTACGACCATGGTCACGACGGCATAGACCGAGGTGGTCAAGCCCACTTCCGCTAATCGGACCCCTAGCGAATGCGCGTACAGTGGATTATTTGCCTGCATCATAGACGAAATAGCTCGCGCCATAAACGTCAAAATTAAAATAAGATAAATCACGATCGACCCTTGAGACCAAGCTGTCCGTGAAAATCGCCTCACCGTTTCCTCACTCCCTTTAAACCCAACCGTCCTATTTTACTGCACCGCATCTCGTCTCATTACCAACAGTATCAGTTTACTGCTTTTTTCACTATAAAGGAAGAGGTCCTCATCCCCCCGCTCAGACCAGTTAGGGCGGACCAATCCCTCATCCCTATGAGTAACTGCGCTCAGATCGCGCTTAAAAAGCCTTGTCGCCATCCTCTATCACTATTTGTGAAACATTTAACCACCTTGCGCAGTCGCTCTATAACTTCCCAACGGATTGGTCCTTAGGAGCTAGTTGTAAAGTGCACAAGAGTGTCCAGCTAGTTGACAACATTCCCCCGAAAGTACGATAGAGAGCACCAATGCGACAAGGTTACCATACAAGTGCTTTGAAACACCGGGTCAACCGGAAGGCAAGGAGGCCTCATTCAATGGGAAAACCCCACGTACTTGTGTTGGGTGCAAACTTTGCCGGCTTAGGTGCCGCGCAAAAAATTCGCGAATATGCCCACGATACGGTAGACATTACCGTCATCGACCGTAAACCATATCTCCTATTCGTACCAAACATTCCTTATGAAGTGTTTGAAAACCGCAATCCTGGACTTACCTTGCATATGCCGATTGTCGACGTATTGCATGAAGACAATATCCGCTTTATTCAGGGAGAGGTCAAGGCCCTTGATCCGGACGCGCAAACCGTTGAGTATGTGCCCTCGGAGCGGGTCGGTTCGGCCCCGGAGACTATCCACTATGACTATGTGGTTGTCGCCATTGGAGCTCGTCTTGCCTATGATGAAATCGAAGGCTTTGCCGAATACGGACAGACTGTCAGTGACACCTTTTACGGAGAAAAGCTGCGTTTGTTCTTAGCCAACGAATACAAAGGCGGCCCCGTCGCCGTCGGATCAGCGCGGTTCCATCAAGGCACAATGTCCACCGATTTGGTTCCTACGGCAGAAGCTGCTTGTGAAGGCCCGCCGGTTGAAGTCATGCTATCGTTTGGACATTGGTTGCAAAGCCACGGCATGGGCGGCCCAGAAAAGGTGACTGTTTTCACTCCAGCGGCTGTCATTGCAGAAGATGCAGGTATTGGTGTTGTTAACCAATTACTGGCCGCAGCAAGTTCGATGGGATACCACTATATGAACAACGTCCATGACATCAAGCGTCTTACCAAGGATGGTATTGAATTTGCCAATGGCCAGTCGGTAGAAGCTGAACTCAAAATTGTATTTCCAGATTGGAAAGCACACAGCTTTATGAAGGATCTTCCCATTTCTGACGACCAAGGATTTGTTTTGACCGACATGACAACCCGTAACCCCAAATACCGCAATGTGTTTGCGTGCGGTGATGCGGCAGCCGTCACGGTGCCCAAGCTAGGCATCTTGGCGCACATGGGAGCCGAAACGGTCGGTAAACAAATTGCGATGGATATGGGACGCATGGCGCCAGAAAAGGCCAACGTGCCGATGCACTTTGTTGTCAATTGTCTAGGCGACATGGGTGGCAACAAAGGATTTGCTATCAACTCGGATACCTGGTATGGCGGTACCAAGTCTGAACTCAAGATGGGACACATTCCCTTCCTGATGAAGATGCAGTACAAAGAGATGTTCTTCCGTACCCGTGGCAAAGTCCCCGATTGGGGTATTCCTGCCGCTGACTTCCTCATTGATAAACTCAGCTAAAATACGCAGTCTGAGATAAGGAGCGCTTGCGATGGCCGTAAATGAAATGGCGCACAACCCCGAGCCTGCTACGCCTATTGCCCTCACGGCAGAGCAATGGCAAGGTTTAGCACGCCTCGGTGAACTCATCCAAGCCGTCGATCAAGGTCTCAAAGGAGACTTTGGTTCCGCCATCACAGAAAACGTCTTGACGCTGAGTCAAGCTCTTCCGAGCGACTTGCCGGCTTCGATTAAAGCGGCAACTGAAACCTTGACCACTTTGCATCGTTCAGGACTCCTCAATCAGCTTGACATGCTACTACGCATGGCGAGCCAAATGCCGGAATTCTGGCAAGAGGTGGTACCGGAACAATTGCTGAAGGTTGCTGAAGACGTGAGCCAGGTCGACTTTAAAGGCGCCTTGGCTCTCGGCGAGTCCGCTAGCAAAACGCGTGCTCTAAATGCTGCATTGGCACTCTTGCGTTATGTCACGCAAGAAGCGCCTCCCGAATTTCTGAGTGATGTGACGGCTTTTGTTAACCAATTGTCCCCGGTCCTCAACAACCCTGATTTGCTGAAGGTTCTCCCCGTGTACACCGATTTATTGGTAAAGCTTCAGCACAGTGGATTGCTTGATAAGCTTCTAGACGTTTTAGCCTACTATCAAGCGCTAGCGCCTATGCTGGACATTGGCCCCGTCATTCAAAGCATGTTAGAGTACTTAAACTCCAGCAAACTCATGGAGCACGTCAAGCAGATTCGTCCGGAAAATCTTGCTCTGTTGGCGGCGGAAGCCACCGATCCGGAAACGACGGCTGTATTGGCAGATGCCTTGCGCTTGGCTCGCTTGTTGCGCAACGGCGATTTAGCCAATGAGTTTATGTCTGATTTTATTAAAGTCACAGGCATTATTTTTGATAAGCAATTTCTAGAGACACTCCCCGATTTGTTGAATACCGTAGTCATGTTGCGCAAGACCGGTCTTCTCAAGTCGCTGCAAAATGTGTTAATTGCCTATCCTAATCTAGCCAGCCTGCCGTGGAACGAGTATATCACGGGATTAGTTCACAAAGCTGAAAAACTGGACATTTCCGGCATTATGGAGAAAGTCAAAGAAGCTTCGGCAGAAACTGAACAGAAGGCCGCGCACTTGGGCGGTATTGGCGGGTTAATGCGCATTATGAAGGACAAAGAGGTGCAGCGCCTCATGCAGTTTGGTCTCACTCTCGGCACTAAGTTTCTTCCGCCACGGTCAAATTAACTACCGCTCTTCGCACCAGCCGTTTTGTGCGGCTGGTGCTTTTTTTCCGGAAATTGGCACGCCTCCTTTCGAGCCAAATGCGGCTAAACTCCCACTGCGGCGGCAATAATACCTCCATGTTGGAAAGACGGAGGTGAAAACATGGCTCGTGGAAGCAACACTGGCAATCGGGCACTAGTACAGGGAGCCGCAAGGGCACTTGACCAATTTAAGTACGAAGTGGCCCGCGAACTCGGCCTGCAAGGTGTCGAGGATGGCTACTGGGGTGAAATTCCTTCACGGCAGTGTGGGGCAGTAGGTGGCCACATGGTGCGCAAGATGATTGAAATGGCTGAACAGCAAATGGCTGGACGCCGGTAAGACAACATATCACGCAATGGTTAACAAGGCTTGCCGGTTCACGGCAAGCCTTCATTTTAATGTCATCATATTTTTAAATATCCAAGACGATATTCCCAAATAGCCCATGCTCTTCCATGCGCTGATGGGCCTGAAAAGCCTGTTCTAAGGGAAATGTGCGGTCAATAATTGGGATGAGCACGCCTCGAGCAAACAGGGGCAGCAGTCTCGGTAAAATCGATGACGATCCCATATACGCCCCGAGGACCGTAAGTCGGCGCCGAAACACTTGACCTAAGTCGATCGTCACTTCCCCCCCTGTTGTGCCACCCACCGTCACCACGGTGCCCCCACGCCGCAGCATGTCCAAGGACTGCCCAAATGTCGCTTGTCCCAAGGAGTCGACGACAATGTCGGCGCCACGCGAATTCGTCATGGTTAAAATATCCGACGCCAATAAAGACGCTCCGTCCCATACCAACACGTCGGTTGCACCATATTGCTTCAAGCGATCAATGTAATTGGCATGCCGAACCACCGCGATGACACGCATGCGGCGCATATGCGCCAACTGTATCGTCGCCAATCCCAAGCCGCCATTGGCTCCCCACACGACAATCGTCTGACCAGCCGCCGCTTGGGCGCGAATCAGAAAGTCCTCCGCCGTCACAAATGGAATACCAATCGATGCCGCCTCTAAGAATGTCAAGCCACTGGGCATCGGAACCACGTTCACGACAGGTACCACGACTTGCTCCGCATACGTACCATCCAATATCCGGTAATGAGGGCAACTATTTTGTTGCCCGGACAAGCAATAGATACAACGCCCACAACTGAGTCCAGGATTAATCACAACCTTTTGTCCCACGGGGTAATCACGCGCGCCAGGCCCCAACGCATCAATTTCTCCAGCACCATCAGACCCGGGGATCAGAGGTTCGGGAAACGCCCCAAAGGCGCCTTCACGAACCCAAATGTCACGGTGGTTGACCCCTGCAGCTCGAAGGCGTACCCTGACCTCTCCAGGTCCTGGCTCTGGACTCGCAACCTCTTCATACTGCAGTACTGGCGCAGCCCCCGGCTCATGAATTCGAATCGCATACACAGCTAAATCCTCCTCACATTAAGTTCGATATTGAGAATATTTCAAGGACCACGCCAGGCGACGCGTGTCTTCCCACAGCCCAACCGGTCGAAAATCTGGTGGAAAGATCGGCCAATCCCAGTGTAATGCGTTGGGTTCTTTAACGAAATTCAAAAAGGTTAAGGGCACCGTTGACGTCGTATGGGGGGCGAACTGAGCCAACGCCGTCCGCATCCAGTCCTGAATGGTCACCGCGCTCGTTCCAAGGGTTACGGTCCCCGGTAGCCGATGAGTCTTTTCGACGTGATTCACAATTTGCCGCGCACCTGATAATACGGCATCAATGGGCATTCTTTCCCCATCCGCTGACTGGCGATTTTCTTCACTTCTCCAGTCCCGTGGCGCCCGTACCCGCGGTAACCGGGTTCCTAAAGGCGCCCCTGTCATGCTAAGCGCTGTTGCCACAACGAGATCAGCCGCGCTATAGCTCTCATCGGCGATCACAACCGGACCCAATCCATGGGATGCCACAGACGTCCGCAATGTTGTGAGGTCGAGCAACCGAGGCGCTCCCAAAGGCACTAAGCGGTTCGCCAAACTGTTCACATCCAACCATTCAATCCCCGAAATTTGGTGAATTTCCTTAATATAGGCATAAAAAGCGCGTGCCGCTTGATCCCGATCTGTACGTGAACGCAGCGGCGCAGGCCTCAAAGTGCTGTTCGTTGCCCCAAACGAAAAATTGACAGCATCCCAAAATTTGGTAGTCACCAATTCAGTGGGATGCACCATGACCATAAAGATATCCCCGGAACGCCGCACTTGGGCCTCTCGGTGGATCATGGCCACAGCGTCCTCCAAATTATCGGGCAGATTCATAGCAAACGGTTTAGGCGTCGCCACAGGCGGCGATAAGTGCAAAATGTCCTCAATCCACATCGGTTGGGGAGAGGTCACCAAATAACTGTTCCATGCATCGCTGAAGAATATAGGCATCTGCAATTGGGGCAAGGCGTCACAGGCTTGCGGCACCCAGTTCCCGCCGGGTTGCGTAAAATACGTGGGAGGCCCCACCAACTCCGTTACCCATTGCACACCGGGTTTTTCCCGCGCAATGAAACGCTCGACCCCCTCCTCGTAAGGCCTATCGGCGAGGTCTTCGGAGAGCGTTGGATGCTCACTATGGCTCAATGAGTGAAACCCAATCGACGGCTGTTTTCCTAATTTCGCAAGCAAATCTTCCCGGTGATGGCTTTTTAAGCTCTGAACCTTTTTCCCTACCAGCCCATAACTACCTGGCATATCAAATGCTTCCATAGCAGCCAGCACCGCAGCCAATCCTTCATCAGATTCGGGCGTAATGAAATCCTCAATATCAAACCGTATGAGTCCATACACGCTCATATCCCGCACCCCTTCGGGCAAGAATTCATAGCCACGTCATATAACGCGTGATACGCTTCGGCTTCTTGAATCAACAAGTGCTGAGACAAGATACGCATCCGGGCATTATGACGCAAAATATTAGATTCCGCGGGATGTGAAAAAATCCACTGCATCTCTCGAATAAAATCTCCTTCATCATCAAAAAGTATTCCCGTTTTATGGGAATCAATCAAATATCGATTGCCGTGAATATTGGTGGCGACTATCAGGGCCCCACACGCCATGGCCTCCATTAACGCATTGGAGACCCCTTCGATCTGACTGGTGTTGAGAACCACTGAAGCCCGGCGATACCAATCGGCCATCGCCTCTTTGGGAACTTCCCCGACCAATTCAACCCACGAGCGGCCTTCCGCTCCTTGCACTACACGTTCCCATTCACCCGGATCTCGCACTGGGCCCAACATGGCTAGCCGCAAATCCATTCCCAACGCACGGCGCGCACGGTCCACCAAGTCGATAGCCCAGGCACTACGTTTAACCGGGCGAACGCCGCCAGCTATGACAACGAGAGGCGAATCTGTAGGGTTAACGGGCGTCCCCTCGGGTGAAAAAATAGCGTCATCGACCGAAGGTGGAATCACATGGACGATATCTTCCCAATCCGGAGCGTCTTGCAACAACCTAAGCCTAGCGTTAGGGGTAAACACGACTTGTTGCTTCACCACTTGCAATGTTCGCCGTATGGGTTGGCTGTCGCGAATCCAATCACCCCAGAGGTCGGTTCCCGTCCAAGTAATGACGATCCGTTCCGGTTCCACACCCTCGCGCAACAATGCCTGCCCTACTTGTACAGCATTCCACGCATGGTAGACGTCGTAGGCAGGCAGTTGCGGCCGAAACCGCTCAACCACCGCCGTAATTCCCAATTTTTGCAGCCCTGATTGAAGCCGCTGTGCGGAAATCATATTGCCCCCCGTCGGCGGTGTATCCGACGGGACGACCAAACCTACTTTCATGCGTTCTCCGCCTTTCCCTGATGCAGATCATCAGTGGCTCTTTCGTCCTAGCTAATGGGGGTCCCATTGGGCACAGGACTATCAAGGTTTAATAATATCACGTCATTCCCCTCGAGTTCGGCGCCTAGCACTAATACTTCGGAAACGACACCAGCTACACGCTTAGGGGGCAAATTGGTGGCGGCAATAATTTGTCGGCCGATTAAGTCTTCCGGACGGTATCGCCGGGTAATTTGCGCCGATGTGTGCTTGTGGCCCAGTGGTCCAAAATCGATTACCATATGGTATGCAGGTTTTTTGGCACGGGCATTCCATTCCGCTGAAATAATAGTGCCCACGTGGCAGGTCAGAAGTTGTACCTCGTCCACGCCATTCCCTCCTTCTTCCGTATCGAAACTTATCCGTGCACTGGGTGTGTTAAGACTTCTGGGGGAAAATACAACCGTCTAAGCGCTTGCCGGTCCCGTGCTATCGCTTGAATGGGCTCCGATAAGCGCGACATCTCTATTAATTGCTGTTGGTTTTCATCCCACAAAAAAAGAGCTCCGTCACCCGATCCGTTGTGATCCGCGCCAAGATAGTAATCATAGTACACCGTGGCCGTCTCGTCGATGGCCACGTAATAGGAGGGGTCGAATCCCGCCGCACGCACCTTTGACACCATCGCTTGGTATGCATCTTCATCATTCCCGGGAGCATCTGTATAGCTGAATAAATGGCGATCGAGAAAGCGACGGCACAAATCGGCCAAAATCTTATCGGGTCCGTATTGCCAGACATTAAAGGCATTGAACAACACGGTGTCATCCAGAGCACAGTAACTGGCCATGTCTAGCTGATTGTGAAACAACTGCTTCAGCGCAAAATGTGTGGGCTCGGGGTCTTGCCCCTGGTCGACTAAATCCTTAGCCCGTCGCAAAATGGCTTTCAGAATCACTTCTGCCGACCGACTGACGGGATGAAAGTAGACTTGCCAATACATAAAGTAGCGGGCCAATAAATAGGCTTCCACCGTATGCAAACCTGACCGCTTGACCACAATCCGGCCTTCATGGGGTCGCATAATGCGAATGATGCGCGCCAAGTCAAACTTCCCATAGTCCACCCCGGTAAAAATCGAATCCCGCATTAAATAGTCGAGACGATCGGCATCCAGCTGACCGCTCACCAGCGACACGGCGAGCTTGCTGGGGTGAGACTTATCGATAATAGCAGCAACGTCTTTTGCCAACCCCGGATCATACGCTTCAAGCGCTTGATGCACTTCCGTTGTCGGATCCAAAATAATGCGCTCACTCCACACTTCATGACGCAATCCAATAACCTTCTCCAACGCATGCGAAAAGGGGGCATGGCCAATATCATGCAATAAGCCCGCGACCATCACCAAACGATCCATTTCCGACGGCCATGGATATCCGTTGCGCGCAAACGCTTGCACGATTTGGCGCACGACTTCATACACCCCCAGCGAATGGGAGAAACGGGAATGCTCTCCTCCGGGGTACGTGACATACGAGGTGCCCAACTGCCGAATGCGTCGCAGACGTTGCATTTCCTTGGTATTGATTAAGGCCCAAATTAACGGATCATTGACATAAATATATCCATGTACCGGATCTTTAAACACTTTTTCTTCGCTCAACATACGGCTCCCCCCGCCTGTCTCATCATGTTCGTGCCCGCGTCTTGCCGGGATCCGTTAATGGACACTTTTTTGGTTAAGAGCATGTTCAACGCCTTTCGCTAAGACCTCTTGCTCCCTATTACCGCGACGCGGGCAGGACACACTCTGCCCACGCGCAGCCTTTGGTCAATGAATGCGGTTAGATGAGCGCTTGAATGGCGGCAAACGCTTTATCATAATCGGGATGCATGCCCACTTCAGGCACATATTCGACATACCGTACAATCCCTTGGGGGTCGATGATGAAAACGGCACGGGATAAGAGGCCTAATTCTTTAATGTAGACCCCGTAGTTTACACCAAATTCACGATCCTTGTAATCACTCAACAGGGTCACTTGGTCTACCCCGGTTGCTCCACACCAACGATTTTGAGCAAACGGCAAGTCCATAGAAATCGTCACAATTGCCACAGCCCCATTAAGGCGCGCCGCTTCTTCATTGAAGCGGCGGGTTTCTTGATCGCATACCGGCGTATCCAGCGACGGAACAGATAAAATGACCACCACTTTGCCCAAAAAATCACGTAAGCTAGCCGATGACAAATCTTTGGCGACTGCTGCAAAGTCTGGCGCTTTCTCACCCACTAGCAGTTCGGGGCCAATCAACGTCATCGCTTGATCCTTAAATCGCACAGCATGTGCTCGTTCTTCCACGCTTGAACCACCTTTCCTGTTAAGATGCCTGAGTCTTCCTTATTATACCGTTTTGGCATCCCTGTCCTAAAGACGAATAGCCAGGATCTTAGTTTTCTTCAGGGATGAAAGAACGTTCGCCGACGCCACCAATTTTCGCTATGATAGAGAAGATCTCAACATGCGGGGAGGATATCCATGTCACACGCAACCCAAGCGTTATCCTATTTAAAAGACCACCATGCCCAATATCTTGAAGAACTGCAAGCGTTTCTCCGTCTACCTAGCATCTCAGCCTTATCAGATTACAAAAGCGCGGTCAAAGATACCGCAATTTGGCTTAGAGAACGTCTCCACCAAGCTGGAATGGTGGTAAGCCGTGTGGACGAAACCGAAGGCAATCCCATCGTCTATGCCGAAACGGACCAAGATCCTACCAAACCGACAATTTTAGTCTATGGCCATTATGATGTCCAACCGGTTGACCCGCTTGACCAATGGACCCATCCTCCCTTTACTCCGACCATCACCGACAACATCCTCTATGCCCGAGGCGCCAGCGACGATAAAGGGCAAGTCTACATGCAGCTTATTGCCGCAGAAGCCTGGATGAAAACAGGCACGCTCCCTGTTAATCTCAAATTCCTTTTTGAAGGGGAAGAGGAAATCGGGAGCATTCACTTGGACGATTATATCCGCTCCCATCAGGACCAACTGCACGCTGACGTCGCAGTAATCTCCGATACGCCGATGTTTGCGGACGGGGTCCCAGCCGTCTGCTATGGGTTACGCGGGCTAGCGGCTCTAGAAGTGCATATCGAAGGACCACGTCAAGACCTACACTCGGGAGTTTTTGGAGGCGCCGTGGCCAATCCGGCCCATGTGTTGGCCCAAATTTTGGCGTCGTTACACGACAGCGAAGGACGCGTGACCGTACCAGGTTTTTATGATGCAGTGGATACTTTAAGCGCGACCGAGCGGGAAAATTTCGGATCGTTACCTTTTGACGCCACAGAGTTTTTGGCCTCGACAGGAAGTCCCGCACTCTATGGGGAAAGCGGATATACCACGCTTGAACGTATTTGGACGCGCCCCACATTAGAAGTTAACGGCATGTGGTCTGGTTTTATTGGCGAAGGCCGCAAGACCATTATCCCCCAGAGTGCGCACGCAAAAATATCCTGCCGCTTGGTTCCGCACCAAGACCCTGATGACATTCTCGACCGCGTAGAGGAGTATCTGCGCCAGCAATGTCCTCCCACCGTCCGCCTGCGCATTGAACGTGGAGAAGGAGCTCCTGGCAGCGTGACGCCGCTCGATCATCCCGCAACCCAAGCGGCCGTGCAGGCGATTCGCGACATCTATCACAAAGAGGCCGCGTATATCCGCATGGGCGGATCCATTCCCGTTGTCGTCACATTTGACACCGTATTGCACATTCCCACGGTCTTATTAGGCTTCGCGCTGCCCAATGAGAATTTTCACGCCCCCAATGAACATTTTCACTTGGACAATTTCTACAAAGGGGCGGAGACGGTGGCCACTTTATGGCATTACTTAGGAGAACGCGCCGAATCATAAGGCCACATGACATGTTTTGAAATTCATGAAATAGAAAGGCAGGCCATCATGTCTCGTTTAGCATTCACTATTGAGAACCTCGCCCGTATTGTGCGTGAATTGGGGCCTGAAGATGTGGGGGACTACCCGAACCCCATGCCGCCCGCCACCCGGCATGCCACGGAACACCTGATTCACCGTTTAGAGAGCTTGCTCTTCCCGTTCGAGCATCCATGGGAAGAAGCGGTCGAAGCATCGCGCACGGCGGCTCGTCTTGAACTGTTGGGCCGCATTATTTGGGATCTTACCCACCAGATCCACCGCATTCGTCCCCATGAATGCCAAGGCGATCCGTGCACAGGTTTATCCGAGGCCTTTGACCTTGCCCAGCAATTTAGTCAAAAACTGCCCGAAGTGCAGCGGCTGCTCTACCTCGATGCTGACGCTGCTTATCAAGGGGATCCTGCCGCCCGCAACCGTTCGGAGGTGCTCTCCACCTATCCGGGACTCTATGCGATTATGGTCTACCGACTCGCCCATGTCCTGTTTACGTTAGACGTACCGCTTCTCCCACGGCTGATGACGGAAATTGCCCATAGCCAGACTGGTATCGACATCCATCCCGGCGCCCATATTGGGTCGAGTTTCTTCATCGACCACGGAACCGGCGTCGTCATTGGCGAAACCGCTGAAGTCGGCGATCAGGTCACGCTCTACCAGGGCGTGACGTTAGGGGCTCTAAACTTCCCCAGGGACCTTCAAGGCCAAATTATTCGGGGGCAAAAAAGACACCCCACCATCGGCAACCGTGTGGTTATTTACTCGGGCGCAACAATTCTTGGCGGAACGACCACGGTAGGGGCTGGCAGTGTGATTGGTGGGGGCGTCTGGCTTACCACTAGTGTCCCAGAAAATTCCCGGGTCATGACTCAGCCACTGGTTGACGTCAAAAAAGCCGCTCCCAAAACATCTAAACCATTAAAATGACTTATAGAGAGGACGACGAAAAGATGCAAACCATTCATGACAACAAACCCGCATTGTCGACCGGAACCGGCAGTATATTTGTGGATTTGATTTTTTGGAAACCCAAAGCCACGGACATGGCCCCTCTTACGGCATTTCTCCAAGAGACCCATTTAGGCGAACGTTCTCAAACTGTTTTGTGGTTGAATAAGATTACAGTGCGCCTCAGCATGTGGAACGGGACATACCTAGCAGACCTTCCCACTGAATACTGGCCCCAAGCCCAAAAGGATTTGCAAACCTTTATTGCTAAGACCATGGAATACTACCGCATCCCCAAAGCCGAATATGATACACGAGCATTTACTGTAGGGCTGACTCGCAAGGTGCATCGCCAAAAGGTCACGATAAGCCAGTTGACGATTCCCCAACCGCAATCGAATAACCCAGTGTGGTGGGTGATTACTCCATGACATCCCTGGATCTCGCTCTGATTCAGGATGCATACGCCAAGCTCCGGCCTATCGTGCATCAAACACCGTTGTTTTCCAATCGCCTATTATCGCAGCTGACCGATTGCGATCTCTATTTGAAAGCGGAAAACCTGCAAATTACGGGCTCCTTTAAAATTCGGGGAGCCCTAAACAAAGTGTCAGCGGTCGCTCAAACAAACGCGTCCGGCGTTGTCACAGGTTCCTCTGGCAATCACGGGCAAGCAGTCGCTTGGGCCGCCCGTTTCATGCACCTTACCGCCCAGATTGTGGTCCCTACGACAGCGCCTGCTGCAAAAGTTGAAGCGGCCCTGTCTTACGGTGCACAGGTCGAATACTGCGGCACCACAAGCCACGAACGATTGGAGCGCGCGCAACAAATTGCTAAGGACACGGGCATGACCTTTGTCCCTCCATATGATGACCCTCTCGTTATGGCTGGGCAAGGCACGATTGGTCTTGAAATATTGGAACAACGACCTGATGTGCAAACCGTGCTCATTCCGATCGGAGGTGGAGGGCTAATTTCAGGCATTGCCACGGCCATAAAAAGCCTGCGTCCCGATATTCGCGTCATCGGCGTGGAACCTTTGGGTGCTGCGAAGGCCTATCAGTCACGCCAAGCGCATGCGCGCATCACGCTCCCAAGCACAGACACGATTGCCGATGGCCTGAAAAGCTTGGCATTAGGCACGCAAACTTATCCTATTATTGAACGACTCGTTGACGACCTGGTCACTGTGGATGACGACGAGATTCGTTATGCTATGGGTCTATTGCTTACACGACAAAAACTTTTAACCGAACCTTCCGGTGCCGCTACGACCGCCTATGCCTTAAGACGTCCAGCCCAAATCCGGGGGCAAAAAGTGGTGGCCCTCATCAGCGGCGGAAATATTGATGTTCCCACATTGTGTCACCAATTGAATCCCTGACGCCCGCATAAATCTGCAACACAGTGGAAAGGCTTGTCTCAAATACTAAAAAGGAGACAAGCCCTATGAATATCGATACGCCTTCGTGCATTTGTGGTCAACCTGCTACTACGCACTGTGTAGACTGCCAAAAGCCTTTATGTTTCGATGATACGTGCAGCCAATGCGGCCGTTGCGAAGACGACTGCATATGCCGATTACTCTGGTGGACCCCAGATCTCTTCATCTAATCATATAGTTCTAACGACTTAGTCCCTTCCGGTGTATGGCTTTGCAACATTGTGAAAGCACCACATGCAAAGCCATAAGCTGTCAGGTCTTCCGCATGTTACTCTTTTCACATAGGGAATTTGCATGTCGCCAGATCAAAGGAGGGGATCATATGCTAAATTTTGTGAAAAATTTCACGCCGAATTGGTTTACGGTCGGCATGGGCACAGGCATCACTGCCTTAGGTGCCTATTTGTATCCGGGTGGTCCCCTTTGGCTTAAAGAGGCCGGCACCGGATTATGGTTGGTTAATGTCGTTATTGTGGGCATTTTGCTCGTCATGATGGTGCTGAAGTGGATTGTCAATTGGAAGGGTTCTATAGCCTTATTGCACGACCCTATTCAATCAATGTTTCTTGGTGCTGTCCCCATGGCTCTGACGACAGTCATTAACGGGTTTATTGATATGGGTTCTAGACTTATTGGACATACCGCAATCGCCATCGGATTTTCCTTGTGGGTGATCAATGTCATGATGGCCTTGGCTTCGGGGATTGTTGTGCCCTTCATGATGTTTATCTCCCATGACCACCGCTTGGATAAGATGACAGGCATTTGGCTGATGCCCGTGGTTCCTGCTGAAGTGGCTGCCGCGAGCGGCAGTTTGATTATTCCCCATCTCGCTCACACCGCAACGGCTCAGACGATGATGGTGATTAATCTTGGACTCTGGGCTCTCAGTGTGCCCTTAGCCTTTCTAATGCTCGGCTTCTTGTTCTTGCGCTTAGCGGTACACAAATTGCCTCCTGCTGAAATGGCTATTTCCACATGGATTTCTTTGGGAACCTTAGGAACGGGAATCATGGGATTAATTGGTCTTGGAAAATCCTTACCCTTGTTGTTTGGCAGCTTGGGGCACGCCATGGATGGCGCTGCCGTGCTGGGATCGTTTGCCCTGTGGGGTTTTGGACTTTGGTGGCTGGCGCTTAGCATATTGCTCACGGTCGTCCATGCGCGGCGCGGATTGCCCTTTAATCTGGGCTGGTGGGGACTGACCTTCCCCTTGGGGGTGTTTACCGGAGGAACCGATATGCTCTATGGGCAAATGCACGTGGGGTTAATCGCTTTCTTTGCTCATCTCTTCTTCGTCATGCTAGCGCTATTTTGGGCCATGGTTGCCCTACGCACGTTTCGTGCTGTGCTCACCGGTCGCTTAACGTTTTCTGGAGCCCCTAAAAAAGTGGTGCTCCACGAAACGCGGGCCGTAAATTAATCTAACGTAAGCGCACAAGATGGCCACGTAAAGCCCGATCGATCTTGTGCGCTTGAACGTTATACCGCAATAATTTAGTATCAGCATAGACTGTAGGTACGCTTTATGCCGTAGATGTCGCGCACGCATCCCAGAATTTATTCGCGGGAAGCGGGCACGATTTTTTGCCCTTCTTCGCCAAGAAGCCGAGCACAGTCTCCAAGTGCTCATTGTGGGCCCTTGCGCGAAAAGGACATGCTCAATGGAATCCCTCACGAAAGGCAGGCGTTTCGTCATCGATAACCGGTTATTGGTCTTTTTAGCCACGGCCCGGGAAGGGCATATCACCGGCGCTGCCCGCCTCTTGAATTTGTCGGTGTCCGCTGCCTCCCATCAAATTGCCCAACTGGAATTGGAATTCAGTACGCCCCTATTTATTCGTGGCAACCGCGGGATGCGGCTAACTCCTGCAGGAGAAGTCTTATTTGTTTATGCTAATCAAATTGAGGCACTTTGGCAAACCGCCTACCGCGAAGTGCATCAAACCGCAGAGGGAGAACAATGGGTACATTTGGCCGCCAGCCACACGGTAACCGAATTTTTTCTTCCATCGCCCTTAGGCCAATTTCGTCAACATCATCCCGACGTGCACATTCATCTGTCTATGGCCAATAGTGCGGACGTTATTAGTCAGGTCGAAACCGGACGAGTTGATTTCGGGATTGCCGAAGGCCGCATCGGACACCGTGACTTAAAGGTGACGAATCTCTGGCAAGATCAATTAGGTCTGATTGTGCCCCGTTCGCATCCGTGGGCGTCACGAACTGCAGTTTCCGTGAGTGACTTAACCGAGGTCGACCTTATTTTGCGTGAGGAGGGCTCGGGCACCCGTGGCATTTTAGATCAAGCCTTAGCTCATCATGGGCTCAGTGTATCAGCTCTGCGCGTCAACGCCGAGTTGTCCTCTATTCGCGCCATTTTGGATCTCGTCAAAAACAACGTTGGCTGTTCTGTCATGTCTTGGATGATCACGCGCGATGTCCCCGAAGTCGTCTTTATCCCCATTCCTGACCTGCCACTGACCCGCCGTATTCATCTCATTCAACACCCAACTAGCGATATTCGCCCGGCCATGGACCAACTAATCCGGACACTTGTCAGTGCAGCACGCGCTTTCAACCAATCACCCACATCATCGGGGGATCACTAGACCCCCGATGATGTGGGCATTCACTCAATGATGCTCGTTTTCATCTCTTTAGGGGCGTGTTAAACAAGCGGCAACACCCGATATGGGAAAAGCGAGACCGGTACACCCAATCCGTCAGGGTCGAATAAAAACCAGAGGCCCTGTCCATTGAGCTATACATGACATTATCCCAAGTCCTTAGACTCGTCGACATGGGGATCGGGACTGGGCGAATGCGTGTATTTTACAATGCGTACCGGATCAATCGTAATCAGCCCACCCTCCACCATCGTATCAAGGACAGGTAAAAATCGTTCAATGTACTCTTTGCTATCGACTATCTCGACGACCACGGGCAAATCATCTGATAAATCGAGCAAATTAATCGTGTGAATGCGTGACGTTGCCCCAAAACCTTCAAGCGCCCGGGTGACAGTGGCTCCTGCCATCCCCATCTCCCGGGCTTTAACAACAATGGCATGATACAACGGCTTGTGGTGCCAATGGGCATCTTCTCCAATAAATATGCGAACCCGCAAGGCTTCTCCCGAAATCTTCGCAGACATGCCTACCGTCTCCTTTTTGGCCATGATAGAAACGATCTGTGTAGGCTTTGGGTCTTCATACTTACATTATACTCAATTATCATGTAAGGCTTAAAGACTGTCGCCTCACGGCCAGCACCTTATATCCCCGCCCTGAAATTTGGGGTTTACGGGCGCAAAAAAACACCTACCCGCTGGTAGGTGTTCGTATGCGAGTCAACTTATAAGCCGAGTTCTGTCGTGGATGACCATTTATCTGGGACGACAGTTACCTGTCGCCTCAAGCGACCTACCCGGGCAGCTCAGCGAGCAACTTCATCCTGCCCCTATTCGGTCTTGCTGCGGGTGGGGTTTACCAAGCAGACCAGTCACCTGGCCTCTGGTGCGCTCTTACCGCACCGTTTCATCCTTACCTAAAGCGACGCTTTAGGCGGTTTGTTTTCTGTGGCACTTTCCTTAGGGTCGCCCCCACTGGACGTTATCCAGCACCCTGCTCTATGCAGCTCGGACTTTCCTCAGATGCCGCCTTTCGGCCTGGCACCCGCGGTCATCATATCGGCTCGCATTTCAGATATCTATTATCCTGCGATAGGTGCATTTCGTCAACTAGTGGATTATTCCACCTCTACGTGTCCTTGACGCAGTTTTTCCATAGCCTGAACGGCCAAACGGTCTGCCATTTCATTGTGGATCACACCGGCATGTCCTTTGACTTTCGTCCACATCACCTTGCGCTCATCGACCAGTGCCCGCATTATGCGCCACAAATCTTGATTTTCAACAGGTTGTCCCTTTGCATTTTTCCACCCACGCCGTTCCCAGCCTTGAAACCAGTTTTGTACAAACGCGTTAATAACATACGCCGAATCACTAAATATCCGCACCGTCGACCCTGGCGGCGTATGTTTTAATGCTTCAATCACGGCCGTCATTTCCATCCGGTTATTCGTCGTCGAAAGTTCGGCTCCTGCGTAAGACGGACCGTCAACAAAAACACATGCCCATCCTCCCAATTGACCGCCGGGCGCCTGATTATTCGCGCAGGCTCCATCGGTATAGACGTTATACATCGTGTCTGCCATGTTTGTCTCCCTCTGCCACATTGTCTTCCTGTTATGGATCAACACAACTGCAAGGCTTTCAATTGCTGAAGCTCCTCATCCCACGAAGCTCCCGGGGGAGTCACGGAGGCCGTCAAGCGTTTTTGTAATTCCCGAATTCGCTGCTCTACTAATCGAGGAAACAAGGGATCTTGACAAAATTCATCGGGTACCAGGCGTTTGTTTTGACCATCTATCCCGCTCTGGCCTACGAGCCACGTTGCATAAAGGCGTCCACCTTGATCGATCAATTGCGCTTTTTGGATGCTCCACCCATCCTCGACCAGTTGGCGATGCACTCGAAAAATTCCTTGCATCGGCTGAATAATAAAAGGCAAAGAATAGCGCCGCTGCATAATGTGGCGAATAGAGTTCGGGCCCATGCCCGCTATCACCGCCACATCAATGGGCCGATCGCCCAGCGGCGTTAAACCATCTCCTTGCAGCGGCGTAATGCCAAGACATCCCTCAATACCCTGTAATAGGTCTAGATAGGCCCCGCGAGGATATTCAATCGCATAGACCCTATGGTGCTCGCGAGCTAGAGCTTTTGCCAAATGGCCGTACCCGGCTCCGATATCAGCAATGACCCTAAACGGTCTACACCACTCCTTAATCAACGCTAAGCGCGCTTCCAACCGCGGAATATCGGAGTCCTCCTTCTGCCATCTGTACCCGATCGTAGCATTGCAGACAAAGCGCCGTGTAATTCGATTCGCCCACCACAATTTGTTCAGCGTCTTGGGTCAAACGATAGGATATCATAGCCGGATGTTGTTTGCATTGCGTACACACCGCATGTAGTTTCACGACATCATCTGCTAAACACATTAAGGCCCCCATGGAGCCAAAAGGATTTTCCTGATAATCCATATCCAAGCCGGCAATATATACCGTTTTGCCGTGGTGGCGCCAACGTTTAACGGCCTCCACAATTTGGGGAGAAAAAAATTGGGCTTCATCCACCGCGATAACATCAGCAGAATCCCAAGATCCGATTGACGCAAACTGCGTCGTTTCGATTTCATGAAATGTGACCGCATGGCGCTTTTTGTCCAGCCGGGTTCGGATATCCCTAACACTCACACGTTCTGCCACACGCGGGTAAAAAATTTCAACTGATAACTCTGCAATTAATGCTCGTTCAATCAACCGCGTTAATTCCTGCGATTTACCAGAGAACATTCCCCCGGTGATCACCTTAATATATCCTGCCACACCGTTTCCCCCTTAAAACCTTCCGTAGTTATATTCGACAACCACCCCTCGAATCCTGCTAATAAAGTAACCTGTGCGTTTAGAGAAAAAATCGTTTCAGATCTCTTGACGTGACTGCTTTCGCCTGCTATTATCTTTGATGTCGGCATTCCTCGATAGCTCAATTGGTAGAGCACCCGGCTGTTAACCGGGTGGTTGCAGGTTCGAGTCCTGCTCGGGGAGCCATTTTTATTGGGCCCATAGCTCAGCGGTAGAGCTGCCGGCTCATAACCGGTTGGTCGTAGGTTCGAATCCTTCTGGGCCCACCACCAGTTGACTCATATCCATGCCTATGCTAAAATAACTTTCGTTGTTTCGGGCGCGTAGCTCAGTGGTAGAGCGCTTGCTTCACACGCAAGAGGTCACAGGTTCGATACCTGTCGTGCCCACCATATGAACCCCATCCAGTAAACAGTGGATGGGGTTCTCCCATTATTGCCTATACCTACCTCCCTTCTCATCCCCTATTTCTCGTCTAGTCGTCTTGCCCTTTGACCAAAAGTCCTACCAATGTCACGCGATAAAGTCCAGTCCAGCTAAATTTTACAAATCATTGGCACTAAAGCGACAAGCACGGATTATCATGGAGACGGAAGTCAGCGCGGATTAAGGACGGGAGAGAGAAAAAGCATGGCAGAGTTAGTGCGCGAGGGGCCCAATTTAGTGGTCAAATTGAGCGCCGTTGAAAAAGCCGAGGCTTTCCATAACGACATTCGGATTCCGTGGAGTGCGGTGCAATCCATAACGGTTTTAGATGATGCCATCCACGCCGTACACGGTCTCAAATTACCCGGCAGTCGGTTGCCAGGGGTATTTGCTATAGGAACCTTTAAATCGGCCAACGGTACCCTGTTTGCCGCGGTTCATCATCACACTCCACGTGGAATCAAAGTCACATTGCTCGGTGAGCCATATGATACCCTGATCATCGGAACGCCAAAACCGGAGGAGGTTATAGCGTCATTAAAACAATTGGGGCCCGGCTAGAATAATTTTTAGAGGGGCGCCTTGCATTGCCCCTCTAGATTTATGACCATGGTTTTAGTGTGCGTTTGCGATATTTTCGTTCAGATTCTCCAGAGATTGGTACCGGGTCTCAGGAAGTCCTAAGGTTAGAGCCACCCCGATTAGCGCACAAAGCCCCGTTAAAACTAATATCACCTCAATTCCCTCCGCCTTAAGAATGACAGGCAGCAGAAATGCACTAACAAAAGCACCGATACGGCTAATCGCCGTGCCTAGTCCCATGGCTGTCCCTCGCACTCGGGTAGGGACTAACTCAGACACGAAAATCCCCGTGGTCTGTCCCGTGCCTCCTGCATTGGCGATATAGAACACAGCAAAGGCAATACTTAAGAGAAGGAGAGATGGTTTGGGATTAAATGCAAACACCAATAAGGTGGCACCTTGCAAGAGAAATCCCCAGACCTGTAACGGGCGCCTTCCCCATCGATCCAGTAAGATCATTCCGGCAAAAGCGCCGAACATCCCCATGACATCCAAAATTCCTGAACCGGCTATGGATGCGATATGCGTTTTTAGTCCCATTCCCAACAATAAAATCGGTGTGTAAATCCCAATGCCGTAAAAGATAATGTCGTTAATAAACCAATTAGCGTAGGACAACCACACGCGCCGTGCAAAAGGGGGGCGCATAAGGCTTTTCAAAGATATTTGGGACGCCCCGATCTTGTTGCCCTCTGTAACCGCTTTCCACCGAGGACTCTCCGGTACCGTGTGACGTAGGATTAACACGATAATCGCAGGAATGACGCCAACTAAGAGCGTCAACCGCCACGCGAGTCCGCCGGCTATCAAAAAGAATAACAGGCCCAAAAAAATCGAGGCAACGGCGCCGATCCAATAGGCCAATAGGCCCGCCCCCATTAACGTCCCGCGCCCTTTAATAGGCGCAAATTCACTGACTATTGTCAGAGTTAAGGCGTAATCAGCCCCAATTCCGACACCCAGGAGCCCGCGAAAAAGGATTAGCTGCCAAATATTTTGGGCTACCGCTGCCCCGATTGTAAAAATAATGAACACGATTAAATCCCACAAGTAAATCCGTCGACGTCCCAGGCGATCCACCAAAAATCCTGCTCCCAGACCACCAAAAAACATCCCCGCAATGGTTGCCGAGCCAATTAATCCGGTCGCGACAGCCGTTGGATGAAAAGCCGGCACGATGGTCAATAATGCAACCGATATGACCAGCAGGTCAAATCCATCGAGAAAGTATCCAGCTACCGTTAGTACCGTGACTCGAACATGAGATCGGTCAATCGGCATATTATCGCGTTCCATCAGCGACGCATCCATCTAATTTACCCCCCTTCTGTATCTCTCACTCGCGAACACCTTATACGGAAAACGCATGAAGACGATGAAAAGAAACAACCTGACGTCACCATATCCTATTTAATGAAAGGTCCATCGCGAACCATATTTACGAATCATTGCAAAATTTAACGAGCCTTAGCCTTGAGATGCTAAACGGTCGCCTATAATGAGCAAGGAAGGGTAATCATCCCTATTACATTGAACCTGTTACAGGGCGTATAGCCGGGCAAACTATTCAAGGCGATACCATCGTGGTCACGACCGCACCGGACTATATAAGGAAATTTTTCCTCACCCATGCCCTAACCCGTTATAATACGCTTAAGAGACGGACGAGGAGGCAAAACGGTGTCAATGGATTTTCTTGCAGTTCAAGACTTTTATCCCGAGGATTTTGCATGGTGTTATGGTTGTGGGCGTATGAATAGCTCGGGCCATCATTTTCGGACCCGCTGGAATGAAGAAGAGACCCTGACCGAATATCAACCCGGCCCCGAACATATGGCGATTCCCGGGTTTGTCTATGGTGGACTTATCGCATCCCTGTTTGATTGCCACAGTACAGGGTCAGCTTCGCTGGCCTTCTATCGCCAGGCAGGACATGCATTGGGAGACGAGACGCCTGTCCCCCGCTGCGTCACCGCCTCATTGAAGGTCGATTACCTCAAGCCGACTCCCTTAGGCCCCACCTTACGCGTAATTGGACGCATTGCCGAAATCGGCCGCAAGAAAGTCGTCGTGGTCAGTGAATTATGGGCGAAAGATGTTCTCTGTGCTCGTTGTGAAGCCGTATTAGTCATTGCTCCAGCCTCGATGCTACAAAATTCTTCGCCTTCCTGATTGATCTGAAAGGGCAGACGAGAGACACTGATTCGCCCCTCGTCTGCCACAATCGTACACCCGTAGCGGTTTTTATTCCCATACGGCGTGGGCGACTTCCACCACGCGCCGCAGTTTATCCCACTGCTCGTCCTCGGTTAGCAAATTGCCTTCCTCCGTCGACGCGAATCCACATTGGGGGCTTAAACACAGTTGCTCGGGATTGACATAACGGGCCGCCTCATCAATACGGCGTTTGATGTCATCAGCACTTTCCAGCGTGCCTTCTTTGGTGGTGATAAGGCCTAGCACGATTTCAAGGTCGGGACGCTGGACGAAGCGCAGCGGCTCAAACCCGCCGGCCCGATCACTATCATATTCTAGAAAGAGTCCGTCAATCTTTAACCCTTGAAATAAGGTTTCCGCAACTGGCTCATATCCCCCTGACGCTATCCATGTCGACCGGAAATTCCCGCGGCAAATATGCATCGTAATTTTCATGTCGTCCGGCTTTTGCGCCACGGCTTGATTAATCGTCTGCGCATATAGCGCTTGCAAGCGCTCAGGCTGCAACCCTCGCGCACGCAATTGGTCTGTTTGCTCTGTGGAGCATAAGTAAGCCCATGCCGTATCGTCCAATTGCAGATATCGACAGCCTGCCTCATAAAAGGCGGCAATGGCTTTCGCATAAGCTTGCCCTAAGTCGTTAAAAAAGGTCTCTTGGTCTGGATAGACTCCTTCTGCCATGGTTGCACGAAAGTGCAGCATACTAGGGCTCGGAATCGTCATCTTCGCCACGTGGTCTCCTGCGATCTGCTTCAGGTATTTAAAGTCCTCGATCATGGGATGCCCCGCAAAATCCAAACGGTCCACCACGCGGATGCCTCGTGACTTGGTCGCCATGTTGTGAAATTGAATTCCCGAGTCCGCATCATAACCTTGCACGCCGACTAACTGTTCCAGAAAATCATAATGCCACCATGCACGACGAAACTCTCCATCCGTCACGGCTTGCAATCCAATCGCCTTTTGTTTCGCGACCACGCGATCAATTTCCTCGTTTTCCACTTGGCGCAACTGTTCCGCAGTCAATTCGCCCGCCGCACGTTGTTGCCGCGCCTCTTTAATTCGCGGTGTCCGCAACAAGCTGCCCACTTGGTCTGCCCGAAAAGGCGGTTCGTGCCGCCACTGATGCTGGTTATCTGTCACCGATTTCTTACTCCCTTCGCCTTCGAATGACAGATATCATAGGCTTATCCACGTATTCCTGCAAGCGGCTTCGTTAGGCGTGTGCGAGTGAGCTATGGCGCACCAGAGCGTACGCACCAGGTGATTCGGGGCGCAACGATCCATCGCTATTCAAACTCCAATAACTCCACTGAATACGGTGCTTCCCCTGCGAAATACCCACACGGTAATTGCCCCGACGCCGTTCCCGTTTAGCGTTCGGCTCATTGTCTATCCAATAGACCTGACAGCTCACTTGCGAAGCGCCCATGGCCTGCGCGTAATCTGCCAAGTGCCTCTGCCACTCTGGAGATATGACATCTTGTTCACAAGGAATCCAGTGAGACCGTTGAATCCAAAACAAAAAGCCGCCGATGACAAGCCCTAGCAACGCTAGGCTCGACATCGACAAAAGCGCTAACCACATCACCGTTCTTTGCACTTTGTACCAAAACCAATAGGAACTCACGGCCATTCCTCCTGTCCCTATCATGAGTAATTCGACGGATGCATGACAAATCCCTGCTTTAGCGCAAATAGCCCTATGGTTTTTTGGCCACGGCCACAAGCCGGTACTTGATAAATTGTCCCTTCACCACAATGCCCGGCGCGAGGTCAGGGGATTCAAGACGTTGTAGCGCCGCATGGCCTGGTTGACTTTCGGGCAGCACAGGTGATAGCCATTGCTGTGGACTCATGACTTCCTCGGATACGCGCAGGTATATCAGGTCAAATCCCACGTCCGCTAGCAATTGGGCCCACTCATTGGCTGAGCGCGCCGCCCAATGCGAGGTATCTCGCAAACGTTCAATTTCATTAAGGTCGGCTACAGCGTGTGAAGGGGCCGTCATGTCCGAAATGCCCAGATGACCGCCCGCTCTTAGAACGCGAAGACACTCTTGAAGAAACTTCGGCAAATCACGAAAATGGTGCGCCGCTCGCCGGCACGTTACCGCATCAAAAGTCCCCTCGGGCCACGGCAAGTGATGCACATCACCCACGACCCACTCCACTGCTAGACCCTGCTGCTTAGCCACAGCCCGCCCCTCCTCTAACATAGCCGGGGTCAGGTCTAGCCCTGTCACTTTATAGCCCTGAGCTGCAGCGGCTAACGCCGTATGACCGGTTCCACACGCTGCGTCAAGTATTTGGGCGCCCGTAGCCATAGCCAGCTGGGTAAGCAGCTCCCGCAAGTCCGCACCACGGGCGTGGGCCGCACTTTGCTGGTAATCGTGGTGGTGTTGGCTAAAAAAATCTCGAATTTTTTGGTTGGACTCGTTCATTATGGTAAATTCCCCCCTGTATGGTGTTTGCTCTATAATACAGGCTGACGGGCATTCGACACATGAAGGATAGACACGATGACCGTGAAGGATGTGCATGCCACAATGGACGCGAGTTTCCCCGAGATGGATTTGTTCGACTTGCACCTTTTGGTTTTGCTCGCAGAAGGACATAGTCTTGCTGGCGCCAGCCGCCAATTGAACCTCTCTCCCTCGGCACTATCCCACCGTTTGTCACGCCTTTGTCAGAGAATGAATCTTCCCTCTTGGGGGACCGATCCCCAAAGCCTACGCAGCGTTCTCATTCCGGCATTGCCATGGCTGAAATCTAGTCTGAGTCATTGGAGTCAGGCCCACCGGCTGTTAACCATGCCGCAACCTTCATACCAAGCGGTCGGCATCGCCCGAATTTTTAGTGGCTGGGCCGAACAACTTCTACCAGATGCATACCAGTCGCATCGTCTCCTATGGCAAATTCAAACGGGAACTTCCAACGATATCATCCGCCGTGTGGAAAATGGTGAGCTTAAAGCCGGCCTGATTCGCACCACCCATGGTTTCGGGACGACAGTGACGTTAAAGACCCTTTATCAGGATCCATTGGTCCCCATCGCACGCCCCGATATCATCGAAACTCTTGGGTCTTCGCTCGAAAGTTGGCCATGGATTGGATTTTCTCCAACGCTTAGCCATGGGTATACCGTCCGCACGGTGTTGGCAACGCTCAACATCCATCCTCTTCATGAAATCATCGTGGATTCCTTGCAATCAGCTCAAGCCCTCATTCGCGCTGGACGAGGCGTTGCCGTCATGCCGCGCTCGTTAGTCTATGCGGATATGCTCCAAAACACTTTGGCCACTGTGGAAACACCTGGCGTGATATGGCCGGTACGCACCATGGCCCTGATATATGTGTCCAAGGCACCGCCGTGGCTCGATATATGGGCACGCCGCATTCTTCGCTATTTACAACAAACCTTGTAAGTCTAAAAGTCGTTAAGACATTTAGACGCATCTCCCGCATAATAATAGGGAGGGTTTCAAGGAAAAATTTCCCGCAGACATGCATTCTCAAGTTCTATGGGGGAACGATATGTGGAAACGGTGAGGGGGAGCGTATCATGGCAGATTTTATGCCAAGATTACAGCATTTAGGGACGGGATCGGACATCCATGGCTAAAATTTCGGTATTTGCTCAGTATCTGCCTATGCAGCCGCGTATATATGTGCGAACGGTTGACGTCTCACATGCCCATGCCCAGCTGATGTTTTTGCACGCCTCGGCGGTTCACTCAGATTATTATTTGCCCTTGGCTATCAACTTAGCCGAAGCAGGGATTCGTGTGTGGTTGCCCGACTTGCGAGGGCATGGACGGTCGCACGGAGCAAGGGGCCACGTTGTCCAGTTTCAAGACTATATAAACGATTTATCCGCCATTTGGTCAGCCTTTCTAGCAACCAACACGGCGTCGACGCCGTCTTTGCTTGGCGGTGAAAGCTTAGGCGCACTCATTGCTTTACTGACGTCCCAAGCCCAAGTCCGACCTGACGGTCTCTTTTTAGTGTCCCCTGCGCTACGGTTGCACTTCCAGTTTCATCCCGTAGCTTTTCGTCTGCTATGGAGCTTGCGTAAGGTCCTTGGGCGAGCCCGACCTTTAAAGCCGTTGCCCATGACGGGCGTCAGCAACAACTCCCAAGTCGTCGACCTGATTGAGGGCGATCCCTTAACCAATCGCTATTACACCCTAAGCTTTCTTTTAAACCTTTTGGACGCACAACATCGCCTGCTCCAGCCCCAGACTCTATCATGCCGCAGTCTGGCTCTTTTTAGCGCCGATGATCCGATTGTTGATGTGTCCCAGTCCGCAGCGCTCTTGGAAAAGGCCGGGCTTAATGACACGCAATTTTTGGACAAGGCCCTACATAGCTTAGTGGCTGATTCTCCCGAACGCGTTGTCCCTCTCTTTCTTCATTGGTACCAACAACACATCGAGCGCCTCCCCTCCTCGACATTCTTGCTTTAAAAGCACCCAATGCCAGCGGCAGCGAGAGACAAGCTCGTTGCCGCTGCAAGTTACCGGTGATGAGGCAACGCTATGGGCTTTTCCATGGGCCACTTCTGACCATACCCTAATACCGCGACCGTCATGTACGGCCAACGCTCATGGGCATACCGCGCCGCTTGGCCGACGTCCCCTAGGTTGCCTGCAAACGCATCGTAATGCATGGGAATGAGAATACTGGCCCCAATGCGGCCAGCCAAATCCACCGCTTCACACGCCCCAAGATTCCCAACAATATCCAGCGCATCACGAAAAAAGTCCCGGCCGTTAATGGGCAACATAGCAATATCGATGTGCGCATCCATGAGCCGATCCAACAAAGCCTGAGACAATATGGTATCCCCGCTATGATATAATGTGAGACCTTCCAAAGACAGAATGTATCCCAAGAACTGATCCTTTTCCCCAGATCCGTAGCCGTCTTGAGAGTGTACTGCATGTACCGCAGACACCGCTTGCACTGCCACGTCTGGAGTCAAATGCACAGGATGGGTCAGTGAAGGAACCACAAATTCCTCCGCCAAAAACCCAGCATCCGCTGCTCGCGACCGCAAATGACCGGGTGCGACAATACGCGCTTGGGGATTTGCCTCTTTCAACCGTGCAATGGTCTCATGATCCCAATGGTCAAGGTGCTCATGCGTACTCAGGATCCAATGAACTGATCCTAAATCATACACATCAAAATGCGGCGACATGGCACCGGGTGTTTCAGACAAAAAAGGGTCGATGACCATGCGCACGCCTTGATGTTCCAATAAAAATCCCGATTGCCCGAGCCAACTGAGCCACGAACCCACTGTCCTTTGCTCCTCTCCTAGCCTTACGCGGTACGGATTGCGAACATGACGCCACCTGCAATCAGAGCAGCGCCTAGCCAAAAAGCTGCAGAGACCTGTTCACCCAATAATAGCCATCCCAAAAGGCTGCCTGCCACGGGTTGGAAGAAGAAATAAATCCCCCCGGTCGCCGCGTCGACACGTTTCAACCCTTCATTCCACAAAAAGAACGCTACCGCCGTCGAGATAACCCCTAAATACAATAAGCCTCCCCAAATTTTAAAAGGCTGAAGTTGACTCACACTCACATGGTGCAACTGAAGCCATGCCATTGGTGACAGCAGCAAAAACGCGATAGCAAGCGCATAGACCGTTACGACCAACAGTGACACGCTAGAAGGCACCTTCTTAATCAAAACCGACATTAACGCCCATGTCACAGCCGCCACAAAGAGGACAACGCCTCCCGTAACGCTGTGCGGCCCTCTTGCACTCCAGCCTACAATGAGCCACACTCCTGCCATAGCCAATAGGACGGACCCTAGCCCTTGGCGGGTGATACGCTCCCGTAATAGCACATGGGCAAAGACCACCATAAAGGCTGGCGTTGCAGCGGTAATCACAGACCCCATTTGCGCGGTTGAAAGTGCAGTGCCAAGAAATTGCGCCCAAATGGATACGATATAGCCGATCACACCAATTGCCGCAACGAGCCCCCAATATTGCCGGGGAAGACGCCACGATTCGCGACGAAGGAACCCTAATGACACAAGGGCGATGACAGCCAACACATAGCGAATCCACATAAGTGACAAGGGAGGAATAACCTCCAAGACTACTTTGCTGACGACATACATGCCACCCCAAATGCTGGCGGCGATAGCCAAAAATACTCCACCCCAAAATCGTTGTGTTCGCAATTTATTAATCCCCCTGTCAACAAATGAGGCAGGGAGTGCCCTGCCTTAGTGCGCAGGGTACGCAGGAACATCACATTCATATAATGTTAACACCAAATCTCCTCCTTCCATTTAAACACCCCGTTATAAAAATCACATGCCGCGGAAAAATTCTTCATCATTATACAAGATTCCACGACCTTGTCGGCAACACCCCCTTCCCGCACGACGGTTTTTCTCCACAATTTATCCTGTGCTATACTAATTCTTAGGCACCATATCCGTTCGGGTTGTGACGTTTTTTTCCATCCATTCACGCGTGTGTTGGTATTAAGAACCAGATTCCACCGAGACTAGACACCCTGTGTGATGACATCAGAAAGGATGGTTCAAATGCGAAAAACTTTAGCGCTCGTCGGCACCATCATTAATGTCTTTGCTCCGGGCATTGGCTCGTTAGTCATGGGCAAATTCTCAAGTGGATTGATTCAACTGGGTCTACTAGCCGCGGCATGGTTGCTTAAAGCTATCACATTCGGACTTCTTGCCCCTCTCACGTGGCCTCTTATTGGCATCGTGTGGATCTGGGCGGTTGGCGGTGGCGCGATAACCTATTTTTCATTGCCGAACCATCATAAAGCGCTCAAGCCTTAAACATTTGCACGTCAGTTGCGAGGATGAGTAGCGTACAATAATTTGCAACACTCATATCATTATTTATTATTCAGCAAGTAAGGAGTTAACGAATGGCTGCAACACCGCAAACACGTATCGTCATACTCGGAGGAGGATTTGCCGGTCTGCGGCTGTTATATCGGTTGCATAATGCACTTCACCCGCACGCCGACATCGTTCTGGTTGACCCACGGGCAACAACCTTGCAAAAACCTGGGATGCCTGATGTCGCTATGGCAGGCAAGCCCGTCGCCCAGTTTCGTCACCCGTTGCAACCGATTGCGGATCGCGCTAACGCCCGGTTCATTCAAGCAGCCGCTCAATATATCGATCCCCACAAACAAACGGTTGCCTTGTCCAATGGTCAGGTCCTACATTACGATTACCTTTTTTTGACCATGGGAATTGTTAAGGACTACGAAGCCATCGAAGGCTTTCGCAACTTTGGGTATTCCATGTGTGATGATACCGAAGCACCGCGCCTACAAGAGGCCTTAAAAAAATTTAAAGGCGGCCCTATAGTACTGGGGACCGCTAAAACGCATTGGGGGCATACCGTCCAAATCCCCCATTTAGACGTGGCGTGCGAAGGTCCGATGGGAGAAGTCACGTTCATGCTCGACCACGACCTTAGACGGCTCGGCTTGCGCGATAAGAGCTCAATCACCTTGTTCACACCAGGCCAAGACTTTTTAGAAGATGTCGGCACGACCGTGCATCATATCTTACACGAACGCATGACGGTGAAAAATATTACGGTTTTGCGCAGACAAACCATTGTGGCCATCACTGCCGATCACGTCGTGTTTAGGGATGGTACAACATTACCGAGCGCGCTGACCATTGTCATTCCGCCCTATGCAGGACCTTCGGTCATTAAGTACTCTGGACTCGGCGATGAAAAAGGGTTTGTCCCGACAGACCATACAATGCGCCATTTAACCCACCGCAACATTTTTGCAGCGGGCGACGTTAATGCTCTAACCATTCCTAAACTAGGCCACCTGGCGATTATTCAGGCCGATATCGCCGCCGCCACAGTCGTCAAAGAATTGACCAATACGGGCGACGTTCCGCTCTATAAGCCCGAGGTCTTTTGCATCATGTATGAAGGCGGCAGTGAAGCTACCCTCATATTGTCGGACACCATGTACGGAGGCCAAACGGACATCGCGCTCCACGGAGTCAGTGCTCACCTGATGAAATGGAGCTTTGACAGCTATTATTTCTACTCTCATGGTCATTTGCCTCCCGACCTGGTGCAAGTCGGGTTAGAATCCGTGTTGGGGCATGTCAACATTAAGCGACCGCGTCTTTAGACGGCATCGGCATTCCATGCAAAGGTCTGAATTTCAGATTCTCGCATGCGCTGGAAGAGACCTCTTTGGCGCCCCAACGTCTCTGCCGGACCTTGTTCTACAACACGGCCTTGCGCTAGCACCACCACTTGATCCATCACATCCAAGTTGACGAGACGGTGCGTAATCCATAACACCGTCTTATTTTTCGCCCATTGCCGCAGTTCTTGAATCAGCCGACGTTCAGTCAACGCATCAAGACCTTCCGTGGCCTCATCAAACACCAGAATCGGGGCATTTTGCAAGATAACCCGGGCAATCGCCACGCGTTTGCGCTCACCGCCTGAGAAGTTGAACCCATGTTCACCGACGGGCGTCTCGAGTCCGTCCGGTAATTCATTGACCAAACTCTCCAACTGTGCAATGCGTAAAGCCTCTTGGAGCTGCGTCGGGGTCGCTGATGGATTCGCTAGCAATAGGTTCTCCCGCAATGTTGTATCAAAAAGATGCGGTTCTTGGTCCACGACCCCGATGAGATGGGGCATGGCATCCACCCGCAGATCCGAGAGTTCCACACCATTAATGAGAATATGCCCCTCCTCATAGGGCCACAGTTGCGACAAAACCCCTGACAGCGTACTCTTCCCGGCACCACTAGGGCCAACCACCGCTACATGTTGCATAGGCAACACATCAAAAGAGGTCTTATCTAAAACCCATGGCGTGGTGGAGTGATAACGAAACCGCACATCGTGAAGCTGGACAGCAGGCGCTTTACCGTCAAGACCTACTGCCTCCAACGTCTTCTGTCCCGCAAAAATGGGAGGCGTTTGATCAACGATTTCATTGATTCGCGTGCGTGCGGCGGAAATCTGACCCCGCATTTGAAAGGCTGGTGGCAAGGCGTTGACCGCTTCAAAGCTAGCCAATGTTAATAACACCACGACCGGTAAGAGTACAGGAGGCAATGCCCCCCGAGTGACCATGCCAATCCCTAGCACCAAGATCAACCACATGGCCCCATTGTTAAGAGCCTGCATAATCCCCGCGCTAAGGCCCGCTAACCAATGCAGCCGAATGCGTCGCAGCGCCCATGCGCGCACTAATGCCCCCAATTTCTCCAAGTGCCGCGCCTCTTGCCCCAACACCAAAAGGTCCGTGTTGCCATGAATCGTCTCGACCAATTCTGTGCTTAATTCCCCCCGGGCTTGCACCATGCGAGCGGTCAAGCCCCCAGCACTCCATTGGCTGAGCACAGGTACCACCACGCCGGCCAGAACCAAAAAGACCGCTAACACCAGGGCCAAAGCTACCCCGAAATAAGCCATTAATCCTAAAATCACAATCGTCGATAACAGAGCCACAATAGGGGGTGCATATAAACCTAAATAGAGATTTTGCAAGGTATCCACATCGCTTACCACGCGGCTTAACAGGTCGCCAGTGTGAAATGCCTGCAAGCGAGATGGAATCAGCGGCTCAAGTTTCCGGTAGACATACACGCGCAGTTCCTTCAATAATTGAAACGTTACATTATGCGATACATAACGATCTAAATAGCGAAATACGCCTCGAGAGGTACCAAAAAACCTCACCCCAACGATGGGCACCCAAAGAAGTAAAATCGTATACGGATGTTGGGCGGCACGGGCAATAAGATACGCAGAGGTGGACATTAGCCCCACATTGGCCAACACGGTCAATGTAGCCATTAATAGAGCCAAAACCACCCACCATCTATAAGGTTTCAGCAGCGCGGTGTACTGACGCATAATGCCCCTCCTCTGGCAGCGGCGCATAGGCCTGAATCAATTCACGATACAACCCAGGAACCCGCTCCAATTCTCGTGGAGCTCCCACCTGTTCTAATTGGCCATGATTCATCGCCCAAACCACATCCATACGGCGTGCCGTCGACAGTCTGTGCGCAACAACTACAGCAGTGCGTCCCGTCAATAGGGCCTCGAGATGACGCCACAACTCCGCTTCGGTTTCTGGATCCAAGTTCGCGGTCGGTTCATCCATAAAGATGACCGGAGCGTCTTTCAAATACGCGCGGGCCAAAGCCAGTCGTTGCTTTTGTCCCCCACTGAGTCCCGTTCCCCCTTCACCTAAAACTGTTTGCAATCCCTGCGGCAGTGCCGCAATATACTCCCAGGCACCTGCCCGTTCGGCCGCGCGGCGAATCTCGGCGTCCGTTGCGTCCCAGCGGGCCATGCGCAGATTGTCGTCAACCGTGCCAGCAAAGATATAAGGATTTTGGGTCAAATACATCACATGTTGACGCCACCAAGCTAGATCAAGGCTCGTAAACGGTGTGTCCCCCAGCGCAATCGTTCCACTCGTGGGCACCGCAAATCCCATTAACAACGCCAACAGCGTACTCTTTCCCGCACCACTCGGACCCACCACCGCCACACGCTCGCCAGGCTTCACCACCGCACTAACTCCTTGCAAGGCGGGCTCCGAACGCCCTGGATATTGAAACCCCACCCGATTGAGAACGATCGGTTGAGCATCAACAGCCGCTGGCCGCATCGTACCGCCCGCCTTGGCCAGCTCCGGAGCATCTAAAATTTCAAAAATCCTCTTGGCCGCCTCCATGCCATTTAACCCATCATGAAACCGGGTGCCCAACATCCGCCATGGCAAATAAAAGTCAGGCACGAGCACAAGTAAAAAGAACGCGGTCTCAAAGGGCATGCGTCCTGGAATGACACGCAACCCAATAGCTACGGCCACCATGGCCATACTTAACGACGCCAGCAGTTCCAACACCAGAGCGGACACAAAGGCAATACGCAAGCTGGCCATCGTGGCGCGCCGAAACTCATCACTAGCTCGCTCAATGCCACGTGCCTGGCCGGCACTTTGGCCTAACAATTTAAGCGTCGTGAGCCCTTGTAATACATCTAAAAAGTGCGCACTCAACCGACTCAAGGTTTCCCATTGTCGCTTGGTCGACGATTCCGCTTGGCGTCCGATTAAGATCATAAAGAACGGAATAAGCGGCACCGTAATTAATAGAATCAGTCCCGTAATCCAATCCCGCGAGAACGCCTCAACCAAAATGATTGTCGGCACCAATGCGGTAATTGCTATTTGGGGCACATAGCGGGCCAGATAGGGTTCAAGATCCTCGATCCCTTGAATTAATGTATTAACCAGTTCTCCAGTTTTCTGAGCATGCACATACAATGGACCCGCATTAAGCAAGCGTTGCGTCAAGCGCATGCGTAGACTGGACTGTACGCGGGTCGCCAAGGTCAAAGAGCCAGTCTCGCCGAGCCATGTGAGAACAGCGCGCGCCACAATGATGGCGAGCAGCACCCATAATAGATGCTGAACGGAGGCCAGTGTCTGATGCCCAATAAACACGCGGCTGACAATAAGAGCCAGTACACTTGCCTGGGCGATGATAAGAATCCCACTAAGCACCCCTTGCAAGATCACTAATCCCAGCAAGGTCTGTACTGATTTCACCTCTTTAAGCAGCCGCGGGTTCATTTAGTATTCCAGCTCCTTATCATTGACTGGCTTGCGAAACGTCCAGTAAATCCAGGTTTGGTATCCCAGAATAATGGGCAACAAAATGACTGCTGTCACTGACATGATCTGCAAGGTGTAGGTCGTGGCGGATGCATTGCTAACAGTAAGATTCCACAAAGGATTCAAACTCGATACCATCACCCGAGGAAACAAAACCGTAAACAAACTCACCGTCATCGCGGCCACACTCGCACTGTTCAGAAAGAAAGCCAGTTTAGACCGTGTCACATAAGTGGCAATCCATGCCAGCAGCAAGGCCATGAGCGATACCACTTGCAGGCCTATGGTCCATACTCCCACATGCCCATTAGACGCCGGCAAACGGTCCATCCAAACAAACCACACGCCCATTACCAAGACCGTGGGCCATAGCATTTTGCCTTCAAGCGCCTTGCCCGTTTTACGTGCGCCCGCGTCTCCCTTAATCGCCAAGTATCCGGCACTGTGCAAGACAAATAGCAAAATGAACGTGAGCCCGCCCCAAAGAGCAAATCCATTGAACAAGGTCCCGAAATTGCCCACGTAGACTTTATGCGCATTAATCGGCACCCCTCGAATCAAGTTGGCGAACGCCATCCCCCAAATCAAGGTAATCACCAAGGATCCTGAAAAAATCAACCAGTCCCATAGAGATCGCCACCTGGGGCTGCGGTCTTGGCTTCGATATTCAATACCAACGCCCCGCACAATCAGACCCAGCAAAACCAATGTCAACGCAAGGTAAAATCCGCTAAACATGGTCGCATACCACTGCGGAAAGGCAGCAAACAACGCTCCCCCCGCAGCAACTAGCCACACTTCATTCGCCGCCCACACTGGCGCAATGGCGCTTAGTGAGGCCCGCTTTTGCAAGTCCGTTCGGTTAATAAAAGGATGCAAGATTCCCACGCCGTAGTCAAATCCATCCAGAATAAAATACCCGACAAACAGCACGGCGACTAACACAAACCACAAGTCCTGCAACCACATATTGTCACCTTCCCCTGAAGATAGTCGAATTATTCCTCCCTTAGGTAAAAGGTAGGCTTAGTGGGCGACTTTGCCGCCTTCACTTAAGAACAAATCGCTGTCCTTCGTGACATCCTGAGCGACTGCTGGATCGGGATCCAATCCTTGACGGATAGCCTTTTTCCACAGATGAACCGCCGCATAAGCCATCGCTCCATAAAAAATCGTAAAGGCCAACAAAGATAGCTCAATATCAAGCGCTGGCACAGAAGCCGTCGGTGATACGCCTTGTTCCGTCAATTGCAACCCGTAAACGACCCATGGCTGCCGGCCTACCTCAGTCATAATCCATCCGGCCGAGTTGGCTAGATAAGGTAGTGCAATCGACCACGTTAACACTTTTAAGAACCACTTTTTCTGGATAAAGCGGTCTTTCTTAAAGAGATAGAGCGCATAGTAGGCAAGCGCCAACATGGCCGTTCCCGCAAAGATCATGGTCCGAAACGAGTAGAACGTCACCGCCACGGGAGGAATATAATTGCCTGGCCCGTATTGGTGGACCATTTGCTTTTGCACTTGGTTAATGCCTTCCACCGAACCAGACAAGCGCTTGTAGGCCAATAGCGTCAGCATTTCGGGAATCTGCACCTGAAAAGTGTCACGGTGAGCTTTAGCATCGATAAGCGCCACAACGCTCCACGGCGCATGCTGCGAACTCGTATTCCATAATGCTTCCGCCGCAGCCAATTTCATCGGTTGCGCCTTCACCAAGTGCGCGGCTTGCGAGTCTCCTACCACTATCACCAACACACTGGCCACAGCCGCTACGATGGTGGAAAGCTTAAAGGACCGTACAAATGCATCGACATTTTTCTTGCGCAGAATCTGATAGGCACTAATGGCCAACATGAAAAACGAACCGGAAAGAATGGCGGCCAATTCGGTATGCGGGAATTCCACCCACAATTGCGGATTGGTTAAAATAGCGCCGAAACTCGTCATCACCGCGTTGCCATTGCGAATGACATAGCCGACGGGTTCTTGCATCCATGAATTGGCGGTTAAAATCCAAAAAGCCGACAACGTGGTCCCAATCGCCACTAACCAAATCGTCAATGCGTGGACTTTAGGCGATAGACGATCCCAGCCAAACGCCCAGGCACCAATAAACGATGATTCCAAAAAGAAAGCAGCCAAAGCTTCCACCGCGAGGGGCGCCCCGAACACGTCACCCACAAACTTGGAAAAGGTCGCCCAATCCAGTCCAAACTGGAACTCTTGCAATAACCCGGTAACAACGCCTACAGCAAAGTTGATCAAAAAAAGATGACCCCAAAACTTTGCCAGATCACGATAGATTGAATTTTTTGTTCGCAGGTAAATTGTTTCCATAATCGCTATCAAAAATGACAGGCCGATCGTTACTGGAACAAAGAAAAAGTGAAAAACGGTCGTCACGCCGAACTGCAGCTCGGCCCACCCCAATTGCGTCATTCTTGTCCCTCCCCTAAGGGCCTGTTTTGCACCCTTGCACCACAATAATTGTTCACCTGGATTCCTCACTTGCGAATCACTATCCATGGTATAACATAGAATACAGGCTGGCATTCAGACCCTATCCGGGCTAGCGTGGGTTGGACCTATGTCGGTGCAAGGTCCATTCTCTCTAGTAATTGTGAACCGTTTCACATTGCCTAGTATGACACTTCATCGATCAACAGGATATTATCCATGCGGGACAATTACCGACAAGGCCCCGTGTCGCACCGTAAAAGTACACGGGGTATGCTCCCAGACTTCACCGTCGATATCAATGGCCATCACCGGCTCAGCGCTAACTCGCACCTCGCGCACCTGCTCATAATGAGCTTGCCGATCACTAATATGTCGCCCCACCAGCAACACCATGCCCACTTTTAGCAACGACCACCAGTCCTGTCCGCCTAAACTAAAGGCATGCAATTTACCATCTTGGTGTGACGCATCGCGCAACGCAAACACTGGCCCCGCTAAATTGCGCCCATTGGCAATGATAAGTTGGCGGGTCCGAAAGGAAACGACGCGGCTGCGAAATTCCAAACGCACTTGAAAAATCGGTGTCATGGCAATAGCACGCCGCACACCTTTGGGCCACGCCATCCACCCCAGCTTTTTTTTGGATTCTGCCGTTAACAGTTGTGTGAGCCGTTCGCTGACCCCCAAAGTCGCCGTATTAAGAAAATAGCGATGTCCATTGGCGGTTTGTGCCACCCCTAAGTCTATCGGCATAACATATCCCGTAGCCATGACACGAGCGAGGCTGCTGAGCGCGCTAGGCAAATTCAAACCTGCGGCGAAGGTATTCCCCGTACCAAGCGGCAAAATCCCCATCACGACGGGCGTTTCCGCTAGCATGTTGGCTGCTAAAGACAGGGTCCCGTCTCCGCCCCCAATAATGATTCGCCGCACACCACAAGAGCGTTGCGCGGTGATTTGCGCGCAGAAGTCCGCTTCAGTATTGGGCATGGCGGCGTATACCAAATTCAACGCCTGCGCTAAAGCGCGCCGAACTTCTTCAAAGCGATCGTGTCCCACACGGGCGTGGGGATTAACGAGCAGCGCCGTAGGTTCTTCCGGCTGCAGCTGCCTGAGCGTTTTAACTTGACCACACCACCTGTCTCCAGTTACCCTTTACTCTATAGTAACCGAAATGTCATAAGCTGCGCCGATTCTGTTGCCGCATCCGTTAGTGTCTTCTTGTTGATAAGGAGGTCGATCATGCCCGAAGCCCTGGCTGATCTTGTAGTTCTCGACTTGACAAGAATTCTCACTGGCCCTTTTTGTACGATGATGCTAGCGGATTTTGGCGCAACTGTCTACAAAATCGAACCTCCCGGTGGAGACGATACCCGCCAGTGGGGCCCACCCTTTATCCATGGTGAAAGCGCCTATTTTTTGTCAGTGAATCGCAATAAAAAAAGTATCGTGGTTGACCTCAAGTCACTCGAAGGCCAACGGATGTTTCGCCAAATGGCAGCTCAAGCCGATGTTGTCGTCGAAAACTATCGCCCTGGCACGCTTAGTCAGTGGGGGCTCGACTATCCCTCTTTGTCCGCAATAAACCCGCGGCTCATTATGGCATCAATTTCTGGCTTTGGAGCCACCGGCCCTGGGCGTCAAAGGCCCGGCTACGATCTGATTGCCCAAGCCATGTCAGGATTTATGGCCACGACGGGATCATCCGAACAACCGCCCATCAAGGCAGGGTTTTCAATCGCCGATATCGGGGCTGGCATGTGGGCCGCGTACGGGATTATGGTGGCCCTGCATGCGCGCTCCTATACCGGCCGCGGCCAATGGATAGATACGTCACTGTACGAATCGATGATTGCTTGGCAAACCTATCAAGCCAGTAATTTTTTTGCCACCGGCGAAGAACCCGAACCATTAGGTTCAGCCCATCCCAATATTGCCCCTTATCAAGCATTGCACGCACAAGACGGATTTCTTGTGGTCGCCTGTGGCAATGACCATTTGTGGCAACGCCTCGTGAAAGCCTGTGACATCCCATTCGGAAATGACCCCCGTTTTCGCACCAACCCAGAGCGTGTTGTGCACAGGGAGCTACTTATCAAGCGTTTAGAAGAAATTTTTGAACGACATCCCGTCCGTCATTGGCTCGCCATCCTGGAGGAAGCCGGCGTCCCGGCCGGGCCCATTCAACATTTCGCGGATGTCTTTAATGACCCCCAAGTACAATTGCGCGAAATGGTCCAGACCATATCTCACCCCATCGCCGGTCCTATTAAAATGACCGGCATTCCGCTGAAACTTTCCGAAACCCCAGGACGCATCACCCTTCCCCCACCACGTCTAGATGAACACCGGGAAGAAATTCTCCGACGCTTTGGGTTATACGAGAAATAAATGAGAAATGTTATCACCAAGTATTAATACTCGCCCCTAAAGTATATAATTATCAGAAAACGACGGGCCGTGACTCTCTAACGCAAACCTAACATATACTTTGTAAATCTTATTAAAACCTAACAAGAATAGTTGCCTTATTATTTTTTGTGTCATATATTTAGATCGTGATTCAACGTATTGTACACTCATGGAGGTGTGCCCTGTGACTCTTAATATGACGGACTCCTTTTGCGTAGTGCCGGTCATCCACATTTCGTCGGGACGAGTCATTCGCTGGCAAGGCGACCATCCTGTACGTTACACCGGTGCCAATGCCAATCCCTTATCGATGGCCCTACAGTGGGCTGCTCGGGGTGCGCGCCACCTCCATGTTGTGGACCTTGATGCCTCTCATGGACGTATGAGCGTCGTACCGGCCTTGTTAATGGCGATGTCGAAACGTCCTATCGCCATCTCCGTGGGCGGCGGCATCTACAACGTGGAGACCGCTCAACAACGCATGGCTTATGGTGCCACGCATCTTGTCGCCGGATCCCTCCTGGCACAAGATCACATGACCCGCCGAGTGGCACGAGTCGTGGGGTCTCAACGGTTGTGGGGGAGCTTTCTCGTAGCCAATGGGGCCCTTGTAGCTCCCGATGCGGCGCAGCGCCTCGATAACGCCCGTCGCCATGGGATAACCACCATCATATTGACCGCACGACACCCGGAAAACATGGCGCACCCCAACAATCTGCGACTCATTGAAGCCGTGCGTCGCCAAGGCTTTTCGGTCTGGACCTCAGGGCAAATTGACGATGTGCAAGACATTATTCCCATGTATCAAGCCGGAGCCCAAGGCGTGCTGATTGGCCGCGCTTTGCACGAAGGCCTGCTATCCGTTGATGGCATTCGCAGTGCCATGGAGCAGCTCGGTGCCCACATCATCGCTTAACGCTTTCTCCCACGCGCACTCGTCGCCAGGGTGCGCTCTTACCTCCCGCCTCGTGGGTCATCCCACTGCCTACCTTGTCTTTGTCCCATTTAAAAATCATTGCAATCTAGGTGCCATACCCACGGGTTTTGGGTTACCATAGAAGATGGTTTGTAATAGCAAGATCCTTTAGCGTATTTGAGAGGATTTGGGCACTACTAATTTCGGCAGATGTCACGGTATCGCCGGAGAATCAGCCCAACAGAGAGAAGGAATGGTTTATGTCACAATCCTTGCATACTAACAAATCGTCTCAGCCTGTCGGCCTGGATACCGCTGTAACCGTTACCGACTCTCCAGAGATGAATATCACTGCCGCTCACTCCGTCGACCGCCAGAAAATTGAAGCGGCGGTACGGATGATTTTAGAAGCGGTAGGGGAAGACCCTACACGAGAGGGGCTCCTTGAAACCCCGGCTCGTGTTGCGCGCATGTATGAAGAAATTTTCTCGGGACTGCACCGTGATCCCGCTGAAACTTTGTCTGCGCGCTTTCATGTTGACCATAACGAAGTCGTCTTGGTCAAAGATATTCCTTTCTATTCGGCCTGCGAGCATCATCTTCTGCCATTTTTTGGTGCCGCCCACGTCGCCTATCTGCCACGTCACGGCGTCGTAACCGGTCTATCAAAATTGGCCCGCTTAGTTGACCTCGTAGCAAAACGCCCTCAAATTCAAGAGCGTATGACCAACATTGTGGCCGACACCCTTGAACAAGAATTGGATGCAGAGGGCGTCATGGTCGTGATTGAAGCCGAACATTTATGCATGACTATGCGTGGGATAAAAAAACCTGGCAGCAAAACCGTCACCATTGCTTCCCGGGGAACCTACGAAGAATCTAGTCGGCAAATGGAGATTTTACGCTTGCTGAATTTGGGTTAGTCACAAGGCCAAGGGTGTTTATGGCCCTGGCCTTGTGATTTTCTTTATGTTCCGCCGCTTGTGCCCTATGCTATTATTAAATAATTATACAGTCGCCTGTCGAGAGGATGTGTCTTAGAATGTCTAGCGTCAACTCGCCGGGGTCCCATGCCTGGCAAGAAACCGTTCAACTTTTATGGGATATTCTTCACCGTGTCGTATCTGAGGAAGAGCAGAGCGCCGTCGTAGAAAAAGGACAGCAAGCCTATATGGTCGCCGAACGTCTGCGGCAAGAGCAAGTGCCCTACCATTTGCGTGGAAACATGTATGCTTCTGCATCATCTACGCTTCACGAAGTCGATCGCATCATTCGCATGCTAACTGAACAAATTCGTCTGCAAAACTTGACGGAGGACCTGCATCGTATCCACTTAGTGGAAAACCGCCGCCGTTCTCCCCATCCCCCTTTGCGCGGATCTCTCGAGGAACTCCGGCAACAAGTTGAGCAATTCGGCCCCGGCGACGAACCCACAACGCCAGCACAAGGTCGGATCGTCTTAACATCGCATCCCACAGAAAGTACGCGCCGGACGATTTTACAGCACCTAGCGAAAATTGCCACGTTATTAGAACACGTTGATGGACCATCTCTGCCTGCTGGCACACTACATAATCTCACCGAGCTTATTCGAGTGCTGTGGCGAACGCCCAATCAGCGTACGGCGCGTCCTACGGTCATGGACGAAGTGGAATTAGGCCTCTACTACATCCGCAAATCCCTTTTTCATGCGCTGCCGGCAGTGCTTGATGATTTACAGCGTACGCTTCCTACCCCCGCTCCGGTTCAATGGGCTATTGATTCTTGGATTGGCGGGGACCGAGATGGCCATCCTTTTGTTGATGTGGCCATCACCCAAAAGACCCTCCAACGCCATCAAGAGGTCGCGGTCGAGCTCTATCTACAAGCATTGGATGAGCTTGAGCGCACATTAAGTGCCGAGCCTCTCTACATTCATCAAGTCGATCTCTTGAATCGGTGGATTGCAGCTCATGCCCGAATTTTCCAAGAACAAGCTGCCGATTTGCAGCATCGATATCCCCAAGAACCTCTTCGGC
Source organism: Sulfobacillus sp. hq2 (assembly GCF_002903155.1). Lineage (NCBI taxonomy): Bacteria > Bacillati > Bacillota > Clostridia > Eubacteriales > Clostridiales Family XVII. Incertae Sedis > Sulfobacillus > Sulfobacillus sp. hq2. The sequence goes on from NZ_NWUL01000023.1 coordinate 102,296, forward strand.
AAATGGTGGGTCTCATTGCCGCAAAGCTCCAAGTGACTCTCACGCACCGTTTAGGGGGATATGCTAACGCCTCCAATTTTTTGCAAGATGTTCGGCAGCTAGCGGGGCATTGGGATCCTAATCCCGACAAATGGCCGGTGGAATTGCGTTTGCTGATGCGCCAAATCGAAATCTTTGGGCTGCATTTAGCGAATCTTGACATCCGCCAACATAGCCGCATTCATACGCAAGCCATGGTGGAAATCTTGGGACCTGACTACGAAAAATGGGATGATGAACAGCGCATTCAAGCCATTCACGACGCTTGGAAAACACCTCCCCCCTTTATTCCGCAAAGTCCTTTAACGCAAGATTTGAAGGATGTCTTAGAACTCTTAGCGCGTTATCAACACTTGTCAGGTCCTGAAGGTGTCACCCATTATCTCGTCAGCATGGCGCACCACCCCAGTGATCTGCTAGCCGTACTGTTCTTAATGCACGTGGTCGATCCCCGGCTTTCATTAGACGTTATTCCGGTTGTCGAGACCTTGGACGATTTGCAACATGCTCGTCATCTCGTCGAACGCATCAATCGCGACAGCTTATGGCAACACCACTTGGTTGCCCGTCAACACTATCAAGAAGTCATGCTGGGCTATTCCGACAGCACTAAGGATGCTGGCAGTTTAAGCGCCTCGTGGGCGATTTTTCGCGCCCAGTTGGATTTGACCCAATGGTCAAAAGAAAACGGCCATCACATTGGCTACTTTCATGGCCGTGGTGGAGCCTTAGGCCGCGGCGGCGGGCCGACGTCATACGCCATTTCCGGACAACCAAGCGGCAGCGTGCGCAGTGTGCTCCGCATTACCCAACAAGGCGAAGTGCTCTCTCAAAAATTTTTACTGCCCGAGATGGCATACCGGAGTCTTGAACTGATGATTGTTTCGCATGCGAAGGCCGTTCTATTCCCCTCCAGCGACCCCAACTCCAGTACCCGGGAGCATATGGATGAGATAGCCAAGCGCGCCCATCGCCATTATCGTGCTCTCATCGATGATCCTGCGTTCTGGGAGTACTTTTTGTCCGTATCGCCCATTCGTGAAATGAGCGCACTTAATTGGGGTTCGCGTCCGTCATGGCGCGAGCAGTTCCGCTGGGAAGATTTGCGGGCTATCCCCTGGGTATTTTCTTGGACCCAAAACCGCATGCTCCTACCCGGATGGTATGGTGCTGGTCACGCCCTAAGTAGTTTTTTGGAAGAAGGTTACACGCGCCTTCTGCAAGAATGGTATGCCACGTGGCCTTTTTGGACAACCACGATTCACAATCTTGAACTGGCCCTTGTAAAGTCGGACTTGCATGTCGCTATAGCCTATCACGATCTCGTGCCGCGCCCGCTGAGCGCAATGTTTTGGCCAAAAATTCAAGAGGACTATAACCGCTTGCATGATGCCTTGCTCACTATTACCGGCCACGACGAACTGTTGGAAGATCAGCCCCGTTTGCAAGAGGTCATTCAATGGCGAAATCCGCACGTCGACCCCTTGAACTACTTACAGATTGAACTGTTAGCACAATTTCGCCAAACCGGGGACGAGGCTCTTTTGCCGCTTATTGCGAAAACCATGGAGGGCATTGCCTTAGGTATGCGCAATACCGGATAATCCCAACGCAGGGAAGGTCCTCGACCGGGCCTTCCCTCTGTCCTTGTCCGTTAATGCCCCGCATCATTAAGATGATCGATGCCATAACGCAAAATGCCGCGGTACAGATCAAAGCGCTCCCCGTCCAGCCCCGCCATGGCAAGATGCCACAAGAGCCGAAAAGCCGCACTGCGGTCTTCATCCCGCCACAATGTCAACGCATAGACAGCGTCCAGAATTTCGTTCGGCGCTCCTTGGGACCTGGCCTTTTCCAGCACTTGTCGAGATTCATGAATACGGCCTAATAGCCGTAAGTCATTACCCAACACAATAGCCAGATGCTGCATGAGCACCGCGGGTGGGTCATGGCGCAGGGCTTGCTCATAAAATTGGACCGCTTCCTCTATCAGGCCTAGCTCGTCTAACACTCCTCCCATTTCTGCTTCCAAATACGGATTGTGACGTTCCGCAGCCATCCACTGTTCTAACTGCGCACGCGCGTCCGCAAATTTGCCGCGGCTTTTCAGATGACGTATCACACTTAAGTCCGGTTCCATTGACTCTCTCTCCTCTTTGCTACTTCGCACGAATGACGATGCCATCACCCTAGGTTCGGTGTTTAAAAAAATATGGTGCACCCGTCCTCTCTAGCGCTTTCTCGTACGGGTGAACACACTCATCATGCGCCTTTTTTAAAGCCATCGCGCGCTTTCTGTCCCACCGTAAACAAAATTTCTGGCGGTGAGGCTACTATACGGGCGAACCTAAAGAACGGGGCGCTGTGGGCGAGGGCCGCCGCTCCGAAAGTAGGGAATGATCAAGACAGGCCCGTTAATGTCCAATTTTGTAAATAGGCGTTTTCCATATTTTCCCTGGACAAGCCGACGTCACGCAACAGATTGGGGCAGGCCCACATGAGCAGACATAGGAGACCCGCGTAGGTCCGGCGCTTGCGAGCGATTCCCAAGTTGCGGCAAGGGACCTACTATCCTGAGTTCCTGGAACCCCGCCGCCGCAGTGAACAGGCGCTCGTGGCCGTCGCGTATGTACACGGGTGCAGTCGTTAGGGATGACCGGCAGCAGGTGTCGCAGTTATGCCAGGGCCTCGACGAGCGTGTCACCCGATTTAAGCAGCGGCCCTTGGAGGGTACGTATCCGTACGTCTGGCTGGATGCCAAATATCTCGACGACGATCGCATGGTGAGTATAGCCTTCGTGGTGACGACGGGCGACCAGGAGTCTATCTGGACACCGGAGCATTTCACGACTGGATCGCCATGGGTCCGAGACGATATTCATCAGAGCCAACAAGCATGGCGTTGCCCGTTCTGTCATCATCAGATCCTGCATCTCGATCACGCTACGGATTCACCTGGTCTCCCGCCCAAGCGTATTAGGCTCTAATTCGTAAAAATTCGGTGTTTATACAACACGAGACTCCCCACGGCTCCAATTTTCTCCGGATCGACCCACCATCGCTAAAAACAATGCCCGCCGCAGAAGGATGGCCCAGGAAGCCCCGGGCGGTACTTCCAATTCGCCTTCGCCCTGCAAACTTCCCGTATATCTTGACCTCAATTGGACCGATATTCCTGAACCCGATGCCGTTCCTCACACCGTGGACGAACTCCAGGCGGATCTTTCTTCTTCAACCGACTTATCCCTACCAGTTGCCCACTTGCTTTACGTGTCGCCATGTCTTGACCGTTCCCGGACCATCTTTTGACGGGCGGAAATATTGTTGCCAACATCCTTTGACCCATCTCCAACCCTTCATCGAACAAGACATGATAGGCTACGCATCGATCAACATCAGCAGCCACTCACTGGGCCAACCAACCGCCAACCAGTTGCAAAATCTCTTACTGGGTGACGCCCTGCAACCCTTTCCTGCTATTAACAATAATGAGTTCGAAGGCTATATTGCTTCCCTAAATTACTTTCATAGCCCCATTTGCTCCCAATATCGCGAAAATCCCGATACCTTAGACTTTGATCTCATGAAAGTTCCGGTCACTTTGTCTGCTACGTTTGACGTGGTCAATGTCGCCCAACATCAGCAACGCAAGCGCATGGAAGAAGCCCAGATCCTGCTTGTGCAAACCATTGTGCGCCAGGCTCTCGTCCTTACGCCCGCAAACTCTTTCTATTGCTCACACGGTGGGTAACGCCGTGGGATGCTCCTCGTATTCCTTAATTATTCCCAGAAGGGATTATGATGGTTTTCGTCGCGCCAACAAATCAGCTCTGGCGCAGTCACCAGGATCTCGGCTCCCAAAACCTGTCGTCCGTCTCCCCCCACGACCGGGATTGATCGTCTCGGAGGCCCACCGGAACATCGCCTCATGCTGTACGTTCGGGTATACTAGACATGACACTGTGGGGAAGGACGGTCACAACACACAATGAGCACACCGTTCGTCGCGGTCAACCCATCGGACTGGCCTCGCCTTCAACAGTCCGCCGCCTTTTGGGATGTCAACCCCACCACACTCGATCCCCAGCGCCATGCTGCGTGGATTATCGCCCGGATTCTTCAATTCGGAGCATGGGACGAATGGATTGCACTCTTTCGCCTCTATCCCTCGGCTACGATTCAACACGCGCTCGCTCAGCGTGGCCTTCCCGATCATATTCGCCGCTTTTGGGAACCCTATTTTCAAGAGGAGACACCCTCCATGTATCCCCAAACATTACACCCTACTACCGCAAAACTGTTAGAACGCGTGGGTGCGGAATTATGTCCTCCCGACTATCTCTTATGCGGGGGTACAGCACTCGCTTTGATGTTAGGACATCGGCAGTCTGAAGTTCTGGATTTTATGACCATGCAGGCGCACAATTCAGACTCTATTGTCCAACATATCTATGCCCTCGATCCCAACGCGGAAATTCTCGATCGCAGTCATTATAGCATTCATGCGCGCATTCAAGGCGTTAACGTATCCTATTTATGGCAACAAGGCATACAGCTCGATTCAGGACCGACGTTTCAAGACATCTCTCTCGCATCCCTTCGTACCTTAGTCGTTCTAAAATGTAACGCGATAGCGAACCGCGGTGCTCGAAAAGATTTCATTGATTTGTACGCGCTATTCCAAACAGGATGGTCTCTCTCGAACGTTCTTGAGGCCGTTGCCACACAAGCCCCCCACCTTAACCGCGCTCATCTCTTGCGCAGTCTGACCTATTTTGACGATGCCGAAATTCAACCGGAGCCTCTCTTATTAACACCGTGGACGTGGCCAGAGATTCGCCGCACGATCGAACATCATGTCTATACGTATTTACGCCACACACTGCCGCCGCCCGATATGCCCACACCTCGACTTTAACAGAAGGAGGAGGTAAGATCTCGTAATCTCCGGCTGATGGGCGGAGGCGGTCATCGAGCCGGCGTGGCGGCACTCGGAGTCAGCCCGCCTTTGCTTCTGTCCGGCGCGCCCGTTGTCCCTCTTATCTTGTCCTTCAAGGAGGCGGGTTTTCATGTCTACGCGCGGATTTGTCAGCATTGGCACCCCGGATCGGTTCCGTGCCCCCCTACAATCATTTCGATTCCTATCCGCCCCCCCCGATCGGCGGCGCGTTCACGCCCTGGATCGCGAGATTCAGCAGGCTCAACACCCCCCTCGAACAAGCGACGCAGCGGATGATCCATCAGGAATTTGCTTGTGAGGCGGAGCGCCCTGGATCCCGAGATGGCCACCACGCCGCCTCCATGGCATCCTGGCAGCGGAATGGTCCCGTCCGAAATGCCCTAAGACCCCGCCGGGCCGACCGGCCAATCGTGACGTGACAGGCCACCACACCGTGACCATTCCGATATTTTCCACCCGACCCTTCGGAAGCGTAATACGTGGTAGATTTCTATATCCAAGACGAGAATGGGATATGATAAGAAGAATAAGGAAGTAACTTTCCGTCAAATCCCTGATCAATCGAAACGGGAAAAAGGAGGCACAACGGTGGCAAATTCTCTAGGCGTCATCTTTCACGTTAATGAGGCTGATCCCAATAAACAACGCAGTGCTTTACGCAATATCGAAAATTTACTTGCGGAAATGCCGTCGACACCCGTCGAGCTTGTCATTCAAGGCGCAGCCATTGACCTTGTCGTTGCCGAAACTTCGCCATGGCCCCAAGAACTAGAGGCCTTGCAACAGCAAGGGGTTACGGTGGCGGTATGCGGCAACACCATGAAAGCCAACCACCTTAAAGAGACAGACCTCCTGCCGGGCATGACCATTGTCCCGTCAGCCGTTGGAGAATTGGTGCGAAAACAGCGGGAGGGTCTTTCTTATGTCAAACCTTGAGGGACATGCCGATATGGTCCGCTTGGACTTGCCACTCTACGACATCGTGCACGATTGTGTAGGCAATCCCGGTAACGCCGACTTCATCGCTTTCTTCAATGGCAATCAGTTTATGGTCTTAGCCGACCTTTTCGCCGCATTCCGTCTGGATTCCGATAAATCGCAGACCCTGTACTACGAGACATTACCTCCAGGCATTTTAGCAAAGCAAATTACGGCCCATGGCCGTCTTGATATTGGATCTTTACAACTGCATGTCAACCCCGATGTCTTTGCAGCAGGGCATCACGAAATGCAGCAACTGGCCTCCCACCTTCTTTCCCCCGTGCCCTACGCGCAAAATCATTTGGCATTGGTAATGCCCAAAGGCGCCTCGAGTACGGCCACGCTAAGCGACCTTGGTCGCCTTGGTGTGCGTGTCCTCATGCCCAACCCCATGACTGAAGGGATTGCTCGTTTAGCCCGGCGCGCACTCGAAATGGACGGCGGCCCGCAATTGGCGAAGACGGTGTTCGAGGAAAAAGTCCGAAGACAAGAGACGGTATTCACTACAGTACATCACCGTGAAACGATTCCGGCCATTGCCCAAGGCCAATTTGATGTCGGGGTCGTATGGGTTAGTGAAGCAATGTATGCCGCATCGCAAGGCTCCCCCATTGTCTGGACGCCTTTTCCAAGCCATGCGAATCCTGTGGGCCGCTACTATATCGCTGCACTGAAACAGGCCCCTCACCCAGACACGGCCCAGCATTTTTTGCGCTTTATCGCCAGCCAAGTGGCCCAAGGTATCTACCATCGATACGGGTTTGAAGCGCCAAACCAAGACACGCCATTTGACGGTTTTTAACCAGCCAGGGCCAAGCGCCGCCGTTGGGGCGCCTGGCCCATTCCCACCCGATAAGACCTCATATCTAAAACTTCTTTCGCAACCCACGTCTGATTACATACCTACCGCATAGGATATGGTAAAGGAGGCGAAAGTGCATGACTTGGCAGGAGGCGCTTCAGGAAGCCGTCATTGAACGCAATCTAGCCGAACACGCATTTATGCAATCTGACCCCGATTTTTGTGACTACCATATCTACCAACTCCATGCCGCAGAAGAAAAGGTGCGACTCATTATCCGCCAGGCAAGAGAAGCGATGGGATATCATCCCGCCTTACCGCCCTCCCTCAGCGCGGCCTTAATGACCCCGGCGTCTGTTTACGAGGGAACATCGGAAGAAGACGAGACATAAGGGACATGTCGCCGGCTAAGCGCACGACTTCCCATTTCCTCCGACCACAGTTCCAACATGAGCAATGCATAGATTTGGCGCGAGGTCGTTCCGTGTCCCGGTCCCATGTCCGTGAGTAGCTGGCGTACACGGGCGCCCTCAAACCACTCGTGGCTGCGCGCCGTGGGACTCGCCAACGTATCCCACGCAATATCGTGAAGCGGCCCCGCTAGTAAGTCTGTGAGCGGCGTGGGAAAGCCTTGTTTGGGGCGGTTGACAATTTCAGATGGCAACACCCGTTTGGCCACTTCCCGCAAAACCCTCTTGTCTTGGCGACCAAACCGGCGCAGTGCCAGAGGCATGCTTAGCGCCAATTCCACCACTTCGTGGTCGCAAAACGGCACGCGAATTTCTAAATTGTAATGCATGCCAATCCGGTCCGTCTTCAACAACACATCATCTGGCAAAAACCACTGCACGTCAAACCCTTGCATCGCTTGCAAGTCTGGTAAAGCTAAGTGACTCGCCCAATATTCGGCGACCGCACCCGGTCGGTCAGCGACACGCCATTCCGGTCTTAACAGCTGAGCTTGTTCTTCTGGGCTAAATGTGTAGCCTACACCCCGGTAGCGCTCCGCCATCGGCTCCATGGCACGCTTAAAGGCATTGCTACCAGGCCATTGCCGTTTTATCCACTGTGCCCGTAAGAAGGCCGGAATTTGTCGTAACCGTGCTAAACTCTGAACTTCTCCATAACCTGCGTATCCCGCAAAAATCTCATCAGCGCCTTCACCGGACAACATCACGGTTTCTTGCTCCGCCGCGGCCCGCGCCACCCCATCAAGAGGCAACACCGTAGGATCTGCCATGGGTTCATCGAGGATATAGGCAAGCTCTCGCACTCTATCCGGCGTAATGCTCAAATCAACCTCAACCCGGTGCAAGGGAATAGCGTAATGCGACGCCACCTTTTGCGCCCAGCCGAACTCATCATAACCAGGGTACTTGGCCGGAAAGGTCGCCGACCATGCCTCAAGCGGATTTTTTAATGTACCCGCGGCAATGGCCGCTACAATACTCGAATCGAGCCCTCCCGATAAAAAGATGCCTAAGGGCACATCGGAAGCCAAATGCGTTCGTACCACATCGACCAATAAGCCATGAAGCCTATCTGCCCAATAAGCCATTTGGTCCATGGACTCAGGTTGCCTAATCGTCGGCTGCCAATACCGCCAGCGCTGGCGCCGTCCATCCCCGTGAATCACCAAAACCTCGCCCGGACGCAACTTACTTACGTTTTTCAACATCGTGTGCGGCGCAGGCACAAATCGATGCGCCAAGTAGCTTGACAACATTTTCGGGTCAATTTCAAACCGAAAATCTGGCAAATACATCAACGATTTGAGTTCTGAGGCAAATGCCACGGTATCAGCCAGCTCGTAAAGATATAACGGTTTTTGTCCGATGCGGTCTCGCGCCAACACCATCTGATGCGTCCGTCGATCCCAAATTGCCAACGCAAACATGCCCGAAATCTTGTCAAGAAAATCAACGCCGTATTCCTCATACAAATGAACAAGCACTTCCCCATCCGCACGGCTATTCAAACGATGTCCTAGGCTTTCCACCAGGGTTTGCAATGACTGGTAGTTATAGAGTTCGCCATTGTACACCGCGACAATCTTGCCGTCTTCCGAGTAATAGGGTTGCTGCCCATGCAAAACGTCAATCACGGCAAGCCGCCGCATGCCCAGTCCGACATTGCGCTCCGCAAACCGTCCTTCGTCATCCGGTCCCCGGTGAACCATAGCCTTCAACATTCCGTTCAAATCCGCCGGCTGAACCGGTCTCTCCCGGTGCCATATCCCTGCTATTCCGCAGATTGCAACCACCTCATTTTCGGTCCGTCTGGATTACTATACCGCTTCGGCTGCAAGAAACCATGAATGGCTCATGAGAGATTCTCATCCGTTATAACGGTATGTTGGGATTATCATGCCCAAATTCTTGGGAATTTTGCCAATATCCTTCGAGCGCCAGGGTGACACCTCCGGTCAGGGATGGGTTGTACATCCGAACGCTCCCGAATATGACAGCAAATGCCCCCTTGACGAGTCCGAGGTCGTCAAGGGAGCACTTATGCTTGGCGCGTTGCCCTAATCCAGATAATCCTTCAATTTCTTGCTACGAGTGGGGTGGCGCAACTTGCGCAACGCCTTCGCCTCAATTTGCCGAATTCGCTCGCGGGTGACGCCAAAAACCTGGCCCACTTCTTCAAGCGTCCGCGCTCGCCCATCATTGAGTCCAAAACGCAAGCGCAAAACTTTTTCTTCCCGATTTGTTAGGGTATCGAGCACCTCTTCAAGCTGCTCCTTCAGTAGCTGATATCCTGCCGCTTCCGCCGGGGCTGGTGCGTCCTCGTCCTCAATAAAGTCTCCCAAATGAGAATCTTCCTCTTCGCCGATAGGCGTTTCCAAGGAGACGGGTTCTTGCGCCACTTTAAGAATTTCTCGGACGCGTTCCTCGGTAATGCCCATTTCTTTGGCAATTTCTTCCGGGCTCGGATCGCGCCCTAACTCTTGAAGCAATTGGCGTTGAACGCGGATCAATTTGTTAATGGTTTCGACCATGTGCACAGGAATGCGAATCGTCCGCGCTTGGTCAGCAATGGCACGCGTAATAGCTTGGCGGATCCACCATGTCGCATAGGTACTAAATTTGTAGCCCTTTCGGTAGTCGAATTTCTCGACCGCCTTAATGAGTCCTAAATTGCCTTCTTGGATTAAGTCGAGAAATAACATGCCTCGGCCCACATAGCGCTTAGCGATGGACACCACCAAGCGCAGATTAGCTTCGGCCAACTTGCGCTTAGCTTCTTCGTCCCCTTCTTCAATGCGTTTCGCCAGTTCTACCTCTTGATCTGCTGTTAACAACGGAACGCGCCCGATTTCTTTCAAGTACATCCGAACCGGGTCGTCAATGGCCACGCCGTCGGGGGCCGTCAGTTCGTGCCCCACATCTTCGCTTTCCTCAGCGTCCACCTCATCGGGATCAGGCCCGGGCTCTTCATCTACGGGTTGTTCGCCCACCAGTTCGATGCCGAGCTCTCCAAACATCTCGTAGATGCTGTCAATCTGGTCGGGAGGAAGGTCAATAGATTGCAAAGTGTCCACAATTTCCCCATAAGACAATTTGCCTCGCTCTTGACCACGGCGTATCAGGGATTTAACCTCATCAATTTGCCCAACAGTTTTCTTCCCCTGAGCCATGCTATCCCTCCTTTCCTATTATTCCAGCGAATGGAAATGGTGTTCCCATTCCCGTGTTTTGGCCTTGTGCCAGACGCCCTTGGACCATTCGGATCTCTTCGCGTAATGCCTCAGTGTTTTCACCTTGTCTCAACCGCTCAATCAAGGACTGCCAATGTCTATAGTCCTCGCGCCGCCGAATCACCTTTATCGTATCCTTGATGACTCTTATCCCCCCGTCAGGCCCCTCAAAAGTTATTGCTTCTAACAATAAACTGCGTAAACCCGGATCCATCGTGTCAATAAGGCTGCTGAGTTCAGCAGGCGACTGGCCCATTTCAATGCGAGTGACGATGTCACTCAGATGGTACTTCTCAATCCAGTCGGGCAGTTCTTCACGCACCAGAGCGACATGCTCAGGGTGACGCAACAACAACGCCAGTAAGTATACATCGAGAGATGGCCTTGCCCCTTTTGACACGTTTCTCTCCATATTATGCCTATTTTTAGGGGATGTATGCCTAAAGCCTTGCGCTACCCCAAAACTTTGTGCTAGAATACTTTGATCTAATCGCAGTGTTCTCGAAACCATCTCCAGATATCCCGCCTGCTCCACCGGATTCGTCAACGCCTTCCACAAGGGTTTTAGCTCATCCACCAGTTCGGCTTTACCACGCGCAGTGAGACTCGGCAACCGACTAAGACGGTCCTTAAACACGGCTTCAAAATAGGGTATGCGTTCTTCTACCTTTTCGGCTAAAGACAAGGCCCCTTTTTCCCGCAAAAATTCATCGGGGTCTTTGCCTGCATCCAACTGCACGCGATTGACCTGTAACCCTTGCGCTGACAAGATCAGAAAAGCACGACGCATGGCTTCTTCTCCGGCCGTGTCCCGGTCGTAAAGCAAGTCCACTTCCTTCGCATGGCGCGACAACGATCGTGCGTGATCCTCTGTAAGCGCTGTCCCCAATGATGCGACAGCCTGTCCCAGGCCAGCTTGATGACACGCAATTACATCAAAATTTCCTTCTACTAACAGTGGGCGACGGCCTTGACGCCACAGCGGACGCGCTAAATGCTCACCATATAACACCTGTCCTTTATGAAACAACGGCGTCTCTGGGGAGTTCAAATATTTTGGCTCTTGCTCCGGTAATATTGCCCTTCCCCCAAACGCAATAATTTGACCCCGGTGATTCCATATCGGAAAAATGATACGGTGGCGCCACCGATCATAGACACCTCGTCCTTCGCGCCGCGCTACCACGACCCCCGCTTCCAACATTTCTTCCTCGGAAATCCCGTGCTTCATTAAGAAATCCCGCAAAGCCGTCCACGAATCTGGTGCATAACCCAATGCGAACCGCTCGCGTGTTGCTTCATCCACCTGCCGTTGTTGCAAATAGCCATCATAAATTCGCACGGATGATTGGGCGCTTGCCCTGAAAAATTCCTGACTCCACTCCATGATGGCCTGCAAGCGACTCATTTTCTGACTACGAGCATGGTCCCGTTGTGATCGATGCGGCTTGGGTATTCCATTTTCCGTGGCCAGCATGTCCACAGCTTCCGAAAAACTCATGCCGCCATGTTGCATGAGAAACGTAAACACCGTTCCGCCGACATGGCAACCGAAGCAGTAGAATAATTGCTGCTCCGCATCGACACTAAACGACGGGGTTTGCTCCTGATGAAATGGGCATAAACCCCAATAGTGCTTCCCTTTCCGCTTCAAGGTGACCTGCCGACCAATAACCTCGACAATGTCCGCGGCTTCTCGCACCGATGCTACCCAAGTATCGTATTCGGGGTCAGACATCAGGAATCACTCCAGTCCATGTGAAAAAATTCGCCACCGAGGGAAATATTCCTGCATCTTTTTGGCTTCTAATGCGAAAAGAAGAAAAAAAATACCCAAAGCCGTTCGGCTGGGATACGTGAAGGTTTATTGTCAGAAGCAATTATATCACAAAGAGCACGGGTTTTGAGAATTCCCGTGCTCTTTGCTGGACTTTTTTCTCGACTTAGTGTGACTGGTGGCGAAGAAAGGCTTGAGCGGCAGCCAACCGCGCAATGGGAACGCGGAATGGCGAGGCACTCACGTAATTTAACCCCGCTAAGTGGCAGAACTCGATCGAGGAGGGATCCCCACCGTGTTCTCCACAAATTCCGACTTTCAGGTCAGGACGGGTGCGGCGTCCATCATGCACTGCGATCTCGATGAGTTTACCCACGCCTTGGCGATCCAGAACCATAAAGGGATTTTCGGTTAAGATCTTTTCTGCCAAATAATGAGGCAAGAATTTACTTTCGGCGTCGTCACGGCTAAAGCCAAACGTCGTCTGGGTTAAATCGTTGGTACCAAACGAAAAGAACTGCGCCGACTCCGCAATAGTTCCTGCTGTCAAGGCTGCCCGAGGTATCTCAATCATGGTCCCAATCTTATACGGCAGATCTAGTCCCGTGCGCTGTTGGGTCGCTTCATTCACCTGCTGAATCAAGTCTCGCATCCGGATAAACTCTTGGTCAATTCCCACTAAAGGAATCATGACTTCGACCACGGGATGATAACCCTCTTGCAACAATGCCGCTTGCGCTTGAAAAATAGCCTGCGCTTGCATGGCATAGATCTCAGGATAGACGATTCCGAGGCGGACGCCGCGAAATCCCAGCATGGGATTGAATTCGAAGAGCACACGGGATCGCCGGAGAATCGCCTCAAACCGCACCACGTCGTCTACCCGACCCTCTTGTTGAGCTTGCGCTAGGGCTTTTTCGGTCTCGGCCATGTTCGGCAAAAACTCATGCAACGGCGGATCCAGAAGGCGAATCGTCACCGGATACCCATCCATTGCCTTAAGAATCCCATAAAAGTCTTCTTGCTGCATAGGCAAGAGCTTTTGCAACGCGGCTTCCCGTTCCGCCAAGGTTTCAGCCAAAATCATAGCTTGCATTGCCGGCAATCGGTCTTGTCCCATGAACATGTGCTCGGTACGACAGAGTCCCACTCCTTGGGCCCCAAAGTCCCGTGCAATTTGCGCATCCTCTGGGGTATCGGCATTGGCTTCCACGCCCAACGTTTTGATCTCATCAGCCCACGCGAGCAGCGTATTAAAATCCTCCGACAAGCCTGGTTCAACAGTCGGAACAATTCCTTTCACAACCCGTCCTGTGCCGCCATCAATGGTGATGACGTCATTTTCGTGAACTGTGATATCACCGACCATAAATTCGCGCGCTTCGAGGCTAATGCGTACCGACTCACAACCGGTAACGGCCGGCTTCCCCATTCCACGAGCAACAATCGCCGCATGCGACGTCATGCCGCCGCGACTGGTTAGAACCCCTTGAGCCGCTACAATCCCATGAATATCATCCGGCGTAGTCTCTGGTCGCACTAAGATGACCGCTTCACCACGGTTGCCTCGCGCCTCCGCCTCATCCGCATCGAAGACCACTTTGCCTGAGGCTGCTCCCGGCGACGCCGGCAATCCTTGTGCCAAGACGTCAAGCTCGGCGGCGGGGTCAATTTGACGGTACAGCAAGCGCGCCACTTGGTCCGGATCTTGCCGTAGCAATGCCTCATCCCGTGTGATAATCCCTTCCGCTACAAGGTCAACCGCAATTTTGACCGCCGCGCGTGCTGTTCTCTTTCCCGTCCGAGTTTGCAACAAATAGAGTTTCTCACGCTCTACTGTAAATTCGATATCTTGCATATCTCGGTAGTGAGTTTCCAGCAAACGGCAGACATCTGTGAGTTCTTGGAATGTTTTAGGCATTTCCTGCGCCATTTCTTGAATCATTTTGGGCGTGCGAATCCCCGCCACCACATCTTCTCCCTGGGCATTGGTAAGATACTCACCGTACATGCCAGGTTCCCCTGTGTTGGGATTGCGTGTAAAGAGCACCCCCGTCGCCGACGTGGGACCCATATTGCCAAAGACCATCGACTGAACATTCACGGCCGTTCCCAACGTTTCGGGAATTTTGTTCAGACGCCGGTAAACAATGGCGCGAGGGTTCTTCCACGAATCGAAGACCGCTTTAATCGCCATTTCCAATTGCTCTCTCGCATCTTCTGGAAAATCGCGTCCCGTTTCCGAGCGAACCAAAGTCTTGTAGCGGTCAATGACGTCTTCCAGCGCAGCTTCTGACAAATCAGGATCCTGCTGGACGCCGGCCGCATCTTTCACTTCCTGGAGAACATGTTCGAACCGGTTATGCTCCATATGCATGACGACATTGCCAAACATTTGAATGAAGCGGCGATAACTGTCCAACGCAAACCGACGATTTTGCGTCAAAGCGGCCAGACCTTCTACAGTCGCACTGTTGAGACCCAAATTCAATACCGTATCCATCATCCCGGGCATCGAAATGGGAGCTCCAGAGCGCACGGAAACCAGCAATGGCTTTTGAGGGTCCCCGAGCCTTCGTGACAGCTTCGCTTCCAACTCGGTCAAATGCGTCCAAACTTCGTCCATCATGCCTTCAGGAAAGTGATCCAGCTCTTGGTATAAATTGCAGGCTTCGGTCGTAATAGTAAATCCAGGAGGAACGGGCAAACCGATATAGCTCATTTCCGACAGGCCGGCCCCTTTTCCCCCTAATAACTCACGCTGACTTGCCCGACCTTGCTCGAAAGGAAATACGTATCGAGACATCCTAGCTGCGCCCTCCTTGTGTGATTTCCAAGACTTTGGTCGCCGTTTCTTCAACAGCGTGATTACTGACATCAATTACCGGACATTTCAAACGGGTAAAGATGTCCCATGCATAATCCAATTCTGCCATAATTCGCTCCATCGTGGCATATTGCGCGGACGAGCCCAGTCCTAGGGATTTTAATCGTTGCCGCCGAATGCTCATCAACAATTCCGCATCGATGACCAGTCCGACAGCCTTCAAACGGCCTTCTTGAAAAATCTCATGCGGTACTGGCACTTCGGGTACTAACGGCACATTCGCGACTTTCAGACGGTGATTCGCTAAATATAAGCTGACCGGCGTTTTGCTGGTTCTGGACACTCCCAGCAACACGATGTCTGCCTCCCGAATGCCTCGCGGATCTTTGCCATCATCATACTTTACCGCAAACTCGATGGCTTCGACCCGGTCAAAATACTCTCGGTCCAGGCGATGACTGAGCCCTGGCACCAATTGCGGTGTTTGACCAAGCATATTTTGCAAAGCCTGCAACACGGGCCCCATGACATCAACATGATGAATTCCCAGCTGCTGGGCCTTTTCCCGCAAATAACTGCTGAGATCGGCCCGCACAATAGTATAAATGACAACAGAGCTTTGGGCAGCTGCTCGCTCTAGGACCGCATCAATCCCCGCAAAATCGGATACGTTCGATAAGCGCTCAATGCGAATTTCAGCGTGATCAAATTGAATGGCCGCGCCATGAGCGACTCGCTCGGCCGTTTCACCAAGCGAATCGGACACAATAAAAATCCGACCCTGGTTGGCCATGTCCGCCCTCCTAGACCTGACTCATATCAAAATACCGATTATATTGCGTGCGGGCCAGCGCTAAAAGTTGCTTGCGCGCTGCTTGCACCTGCGGATCGGGATCATTGACTAACACCGCATCAAAAAATACCCGCACCGCCTCGGACAAGGTTTGAACCGCGTTCCACCACGCGTCCGGCGTGGGCGCATGACGAACCTGTTCCACGGCCGCTTGGACCGCTAATTCCGCCGGCAACGTCACCTCTGGCGTTGAATCCGTCGCCCTTGTATCCCCTATCACACGGTCTATACGTTTGTAAGCTTGAGCAACCAACTCCCAGTCAGGCTTCTGATGCAAACGCTCAAGCAAACTCAGTCGGTCAGAAAAAGTGTGCCATGGGCAAGCCGCCTGCAATACAGGAGTGGACCATTGCGCGGCGATATGGCGATCGCTCTCGAGAAAACGCGTGACGCGGCCAAAGGTCAATTCAAAGGCCTCTTGAATGCTCCTTTCGTCAACCCCTAAAATATGTCCCACTCGGTCAAAGAGATGCCGTGCAGGTTTTTCCCATACTTGGCTCTCCATGAGAATGCGCCCGATGGCCAGCGCACTACGGCGCATCCCAAAAGGATCTTCGGAGCCTGTCGGCTTAAGTCCTTGGGATAATCCCAACAGCACCGTATCTAAGCGGTCCAGCAATACGAGGAGACGCCCCAAAGTCGTTTCAGGAATAATGTCCCCCTGATAGCCAGGATGATACTGATCCCGAATCGCCTGCACAATGGGGGTGGGCAACCCTTCTTGCTCAGCGTAAATGCCCCCCATCGTGCCTTGAAGTTCGGGAAATTCTTGAACCACTTGCGTCAGCAAATCTGTTTTATATAAATCAAGCGTTCGGTGGAACAAATCCTGTTCGAGTGTCGTTAGAGGCCATTCATCTCGCGTCTCTTGGAAAATATGGTGTAATCGCCGGATTTTGTCGCCATAAGTTCCTAGCTTGGCGTGAAACACCACACGGTCTAACGCCTCTACGTAATCCTCCAAACGGTGGCGACGGTCGGCTCGGTAAAAATAGAGCGCATCGGACAGGCGCGCCCGCAAAACCTTTTCATTGCCATGGACTACGGTCTCCAAGCTCCGCCCGATACCATTGCGCACCCCAATAAAGTAGGGCATCAGACGTCCTTCCCCATCAATCACGGGAAAGTAGCGCTGATGAACTTTCATCGACGTCATTAAGACTTCTTGAGGCACCTCTAGAAATGCGGCATCAAATGCGCCTAAGAATGGGGTAGGCCATTCGACCAAATTGACCACTTCTTCCATCAGACCCTCATCATAGGCAGGGACCCCTCCGACACTTGCTGCGAGTTCGTCAGCCTCACTCACAATTGCTTCTTGGCGGCGCATGGGATCTAGCACGACAAACCCTTGGGCCAAGGCTTGCTCGTAACTCGCAATGCCTCGAATCTCAAGAGCCCCAGGCTGATCGGTACGATTGCCATACGTGTATGGCTGCGAAGCAACACCAGTAATCGAAAGGGGAAGCGCCTGGTCATCGAGCCACAAACTACACCACCGTACCGGGCGAATGAACCGGTAGTCGTGGTCTCCCCAGCGCATGCTGCGTGCCAGGGGAATGGCCGCGAAGGCTCTCTCCATAATCCCTGGCAATAGATCTTCAGCGGCTTCAATGGGTTTCTCTATCACCGCGCATACATATGTCTTGTCCCCTTCACCCATCGTCTGGACTTCGGCAGGACCAATTCCTAGTCGGCGACAAAACCCTAGCAGAGCGGGAGTA
Source organism: Sulfobacillus sp. hq2 (assembly GCF_002903155.1). Lineage (NCBI taxonomy): Bacteria > Bacillati > Bacillota > Clostridia > Eubacteriales > Clostridiales Family XVII. Incertae Sedis > Sulfobacillus > Sulfobacillus sp. hq2. The sequence continues at coordinate 119,959 of NZ_NWUL01000023.1, forward strand.
GGGACTCCATTCTGATACGCATTGGCCATTAAGGGACCACGCACCGTTTCTTGCAAAGGACTTTGACGGGAAGAGACTTGTCCCATTACGACCAAGCGTCTAGGAGTCGCATAGGCCGCAATGTCTCGCGAGCTTAACCGCATCAGAGCAAACTCGTCCATTATCAAGTCCCGATAGGCGCTTGTAATGTCACGGATATATTGGCTAGGAATTTCTTCCACACCAACTTCCACGAGAAAAGGACGCCATAGCGGAAGGGCATCTTCGAGCATCATGACAACACCTCCTGCTTTTTGGGTGTACGCAGATCTAGATAACGCGTCGCAGCGAGCCGCGACAAAGTGCGCAGACGGCCTAGATAGGCTTGACGTTCGGTAACCGAAATGGCTCCCAAGGCATCGAGAGTGTTGAATATATGAGACGCTTTCAGCAAATATTCATAGCCAGGCCGAATTAAGTCCAAGGACAACAGCCTTTTGGCTTCACTCTCATAAAGGGCAAACAGCTGAAACAATACATCAGACGAGGCCTGCTCAAAACTATACGTGGCGTGCTCCCATTCGGCCCGGCGGAACAATTGATCGTAGGTCACGCCCGGAGCCCATTCAATGGTCCAAATCTCATCCGCCCCGACTAAGTAGCTTGCCAATCGTTCCAGCCCATAGGTCAGTTCAGCCGCAACAGGCCGACATTCTTGGCCCCCCATCTGCTGAAAATATGTAAACTGACTAATTTCCATCCCGTCCAACCAGACTTCCCAGCCTAACCCCCAAGCCCCTAGGCTGGGCGCTTCCCAGTTATCTTCCACAAACCGGATATCATGTTCCCGGCGATCGAGCCCAATCGCTTCTAAACTGCGTAAATATTGTTCCACGACGTCGTCGGGCGCCGGTTTGAGCAGTACTTGAAATTGATGGTGTTGATATACGCGGTTAGGATTCTCACCATAACGGGCATCGACAGGGCGTCTGGATGGCTGGACATATGCCACCTTCCATGGATCCGGTCCGAGTGCGCCAAAAAAGGTGGATGGGCTCATCGTTCCTGCCCCCACCTCAATATCATAAGGTTCGGCAATTAAGCAGCCCTGGTCCTTCCAATAAGTCTTCAACGCCATCACAATGTCCTGCAGTGTCACGTCGTCAGATCCTCTCCTTCCACCCCAATATTCTCAACTTCCTGCAAAAATTGTAAAGAGCGGGGCAATCGTCCGATGTGGGATTGCACGTACCGGCGAAACACGGTAAAGATCTGAGCGCCAATAGCCCCTTTAGCTTCATACTGCCCCAACCGATTCACATCTAGCTCCATCCATCTACGCCAAGTCCGCCACGTTCCAAGAAACACCGAGACAAGATGATCATCTCCAGGTCTATGACGGGTACAATAGAGCCGGTCATGGACCAGATCCAGCGCCACCGGGCCGTCGTCCGGCACGCGTCCACACACTTCACACGTTTCCCACTGTGGATAATAACCGGCCAATTGTAGCAAATGCCAGCACGCTGTCAAGGTAATCGTCAGGGCGTTGGCACCTTGCGCAAGGCCTTCCCAACCTCCCACGACCCACGGGAAAACCGCTGGCGCGGCATCGCGCTCTTCCCACATTTCATCCACAAGGTCAGCCAACAACATGCCCCAACTTAAACGGCTTAAGTCCTGACGCATACCTGAGAACCCTTCGACCAAGTCCGTTCCCGTAATGGTATCTAGATTCGACCGGCCATGATAAATTTCACAGACGGTATAAGACAATGGATAAAGACCGGCCAACCGATTCTTGGCCCGCCTAGTGCCTTTGGCGATGGCCCCAATTTTTCCCGATTTAAGGCCAAACGCCGTGATCAGCGCATCCGATTCTCGGTACGGCCGCGATTTCAAAATCAGCATGTGGTCCTGATATTGCGCCATTTACCCCTCCGGTTGTGCATACCCCAACCGTTTGAGCCACGCCTCTTGATCACGCCAATGTCCCCGCACCTTGACCCAAAGGTCCAAATACACTTTTTGTCCGTAATATTCTTCTAAGTCTTTGCGCGCCAAAAAGCCTATGCGTTTCAGCATTTGTCCTTGATTGCCAATTAAAATGGCCTTTTGTGTATCTCGCTCCACGTAAATGGCTGCCCGGATATACATCAGCGTCGGGGTGCGTTGAATTTTTTCCTCAATGGTGACAGCGACCGAATGCGGGACTTCATCGCGGGTTTCTTCGAGTATTTTTTCCCGAATCACCTCCGCTATATAGAAATCTTCCGTCTGGTCTGTCACGGTATCGTCTGGAAAGTACGGCAAGCCTTCGGGAAGCCTGGCTAACAGCGCTTGAACCATGGCCTCAATTCCTTGTTCGTTCTGCGCAGATACCACAAATTCTTCGACATACGGCGCTAAAGCGCGGTACGGGTCAAGCCGCCCTTTGGTCTGCTCGACTAAATCACTCTTGTTGCCCACAAGCACTGCATCATGATGCAAACGCGCAATCAACTGCGCAATCGCGATGTCTTCCGGGCGCGGAGGCTTGGAGATATCCACGACGTGAGCAATCAGGTCGACTTCTTTTAGAGCCCGTTCGGCCGTCATCACCATCCGTTCATCGAGTTTGGTGCGGGGCTGATGAATGCCAGGCGTATCCACGAAGACAATTTGACCGGAGGGGTCATGCAATACCCCTTGGATCCGATTTCGCGTCGTTTGCGGTTTTGCCGTCGTGATGGCGACCTTTCTTCCCAAGATGGCATTAAGCAACGTCGACTTTCCCACGTTCGGCCGACCGATTAATGCAATGTAACCGGATTTAAACGCCATATGCGTCCCCTCTCATTATTCTGCCAATTCCCCTGGGTGTGTCGGGCTCCAGTGAAAACTTTCGGGTAATAGGTCATGCAACCAGTAGCTTTTGACATCATCGCCATCACCTGATGCCACAAATATCTGCAGATCACCAAACTCACTAAGAACCTGCCGACATCCGCCGCACGGCATAGGCCGTTCTCTCTCGCCCATAATCCAAATGGCCTCAAACGAGTGGACGCCGGCTGCCAGTGCCATCGACACGCAAGCTCGCTCTGCACACATGCCGAGAGGATAACTCGCATTTTCCACATTACAGCCGCTAAAAATCTGCCCATCCTTTCCCACCAAAGCCGCCCCCACCGGAAAGTGGGAATATGGCACGTAGGCCCGGTCGCGCACTTGCCGAGCCTGCTCCTTCAGTTCCTGCAACGAATACGCCATTCTCGACTCCCCCTAACGCCCTTCACTAGTCATTGTTGTCAACCCGGGCGTGTTCATGTGCCTTGATAATCACGCGCGCCACGCGTCGTCCAACAACCTTCGATACCGTAAATTCCAAGTTGTCCCATTTCACGACTTCGCCTTCTACAGGGGCCCGGCCTAAAAGGTGGAGAATAAGCCCTCCCACCGTGTCAAAGTCCTCATGGGGCAAATCGACTTCCAAAATTTCGTTGACTTCGTCTAGTTGTACCATCCCGGCTACGTCAATCACGCCATCATCCAAATAACGAACAGGCTGATCTTCCTGATCATATTCGTCTTGAATTTCTCCCACAATTTCCTCAAGCAAGTCTTCAATGGTCACTATCCCTGCCGTGCCACCATACTCATCCAACACCACAGCAATCTGAGTTCTTTGACGCCGGAAATCCGCCAAAAGCTCATCCACTTTCTTTGTTTCCGGCACATATAAGACGGGTCGCGCCAATTCTCCCACGGACGTCGACGGATCGCGCTCTTTTAAATACGCCAAAATGTCGCGGGCATAAATAACCCCGACGACATCATCAATCGTCCGTCTGAAAACCGGGAGCCTTGAATGGCCCCAATGAATCACTGCATCCCACGCTTCGCGCAAGGGGGCGGTATCTGGCAACGCATTCACATCGATGCGTGGCACCATGACTTCCCTGGCCACGGTATCGCCTAAGTCAAAAATGCCTTGAATCATTTGACGTTCATCGGCTTCGAGCAAGCCTTCTTCTTCTCCCACCTCGACCATGCTGCGAATTTCTTCTTCCGTCAGCAACCGGCCCCCTTCGGCCCGTCCGCCCAGAACACGGATAATGCCGGCACCAAACCACGTAAGCACTTGCACAATCGGATAGAAAATCCGCGCAGAAACTTCTAGAAATACCGCAAAACGCAACGCGACACGCTCTGAGTTATGCGCGGCGAACGTCTTCGGAATAATTTCTGCGACTAACAAAATAAACAGGGTCATAACCACTGTGGAAATCAGAATGCCATTGTTCCCAAAATAATGAATAAAAATACCGGTTGCGATCGTCGCCGACATGATATTGGCGAGATTATTTCCCACCAATACCGTCCCGAGCAACCGATTGGGCTGCTCGATCAAACGTTCAAGCCAGCGCCCTTGTTTATGACCTTCTTCAACAAGATTGCGGACTTTACCGCGAGATAACGACATCATGGCGGTTTCCGTCATTGAGTACAATGCTGAGAGGCCCACGAGTACAATCAAAATCACAATGGGCCCCCACCGTATACCTCTCACCGGGTTTTGTCCTTCCCCTTTCACTGTACCGGTCAGTTTTCACTGGTCGTGTGGCGCGGATGCGCCTGCTGACGGCCCTTTCCAAATGTGTGGCAGCCATATGACAAATCCAAGAATCGCTACCAACAAAATCAAAAACAACACCGTCAAGATCCGCTCATTGTCCCATCGTAGCATAAATTGATGCCCCACAGACGTGATGCGTGGGAGAAAAACCCAGAGTCCTAAGAGAGCGGCCCCCACGGCAGCCAGCAAAACTGCTCCCGCAGCCACATCTTTGGCCGTTTGGGCGAGCGGATGAATCCGGGGACTGGCCAAATCCACAACAGCCTCAACCGCCGTATTCATCATTTCAGCCACCATCACGACCATAATGGCAGCCAAGACGACGATAAATTCTCGCTTAGGGAGGTCAAGCAGCCACCCTAGAACCATAACCGCCGCTGCCGTGAAAAAATGCAACCGCAAATTGCGCTGCGTGGCTAAAGCATACGCGAGCCCCGAAAACGCATAACGGAATGATTCCTGAAGACTCTCAGCGCGCTTCACGAGACAGCCCAATGCCCCCTAAAATTTCTTCGGTTTTCGCCATCATGCGCTGTTCCTCATCAGGCAGTTCGTGATCCCAGCCCAGCAAATGCAGCACTCCATGCACTGTTAAGAATCCCAGTTCCCGCTCAAAACTATGCCCATAGTCTGCCGCCTGAGCTGCCACTCGGTCTAGCGAAATGACGATGTCCCCTAGCACCGGATCGTCAGGGTTCGCATCCTCTCCTTCCCGTTGGCTAAAAGACAACACATCGGTAGGACGGTCGACCCCGCGATACTCCCGATTCAACGCATGCACCGCTTCATCATTGGTTAACACCACACTCACCTCGGCGTTTTCAAGACCCCCAAGAACGTCAAGCGTGCGGATGACGGCCGCGCGTACTATGGCCTCCAATTTTTCTGATGATCCCGGGGGGCTTTCCACCCATATTTCCACGTCCCCGACTCCTTTCCATTTCCTTCAACACGCTTTCAGGATACTCAATGCGTTGATGAAACATCCCCGTCAAAACCCGCGTAAAAGTGCGGGCAATGGTGTCGAGTTCCTTCAAGGTCAAATTGGACTCATCGAGTTGTCCATCTTCAAGCCGGTCTTTGATAATTTTCCGCACCACTTGTTCAATAGTCTGTGGGGTAGGGTGTTTAAGCGTACGACTTGTCGCTTCGGACGCATCCGCTAACATCACAATAGCCGTCTCTTTGCTTTGCGGGCGCGGTCCATCATAACGAAAATCTTCTTCCAAAACCCCGTCTCCCGTATCGGCAGCGAGCGCTTTATGATAAAAGAAACTGATCAGCGTTGTGCCGTGATGCTCTCGAATAAACTGCACGATGGCATCTGGGAGATGGTACTGACGTGCTAATTCAATGCCATCGCGTACATGAGAGGAGATGATTAACGCCGACACCGTAGGGGCCAGCTTGTCATGGGGATTGTCCGCCCCAAATTGATTGTCAACAAAGAAATAAGGCCGCTTGGATTTCCCAATATCGTGATAGTACGCCCCTACGCGTGCCAACAGCGAATTGCCACCGACGGCCTCCGTCGCTTGTTCCGCTAAGTTTCCGACCATAATGCTATGATGGTAAGTGCCCGGCGCCTCAACCAACAGTTTGCGCAATAATGGCTGATTGGGGTTACTAAGTTCGATCAACTTCATCGATGTAATGATGCCAAAAGGCCCTTCCAAAAAGGGAATCGAGCCCATCGCCAAGACCGCCGCTAAAATCCCATCGAGCAATCCCCATAAGAGCGTCTCCCATGTCGTAGCTTGGCTTAATGCGGCCCCTTGCATGATATCGAGGCCCGCTAAGGCCAGTAAGTTGACAATCCCGACTAAAACCCCCGCACGAATAATGTCATAGCGCTGAGAGAGGCGGGTCACCCCAAAGACCCCTGCTAACCCCCCAAAGAAAGAGACGAGTGCCACATTGAGATCAGCGCCCGTGAGCGTAGCCACCCCCAACGCCAGTACCCCAGCCATAACCATACCCAAGCCTGAATCGACAAGAGCCGTAACCATGATTGCCGCCGTTGGCACCACCAGGTAGCTTAAAGCCGGCAAGTTTTTGACGATATCCGCACCAATGAGTGACGTGGTAAAAATCAATCCCGTAATAATCGTAGCGGGTAGCGATAGGAGGGTTTGACGCCGTAAGAACCACAAATAGCCTGCAATTAAGGCCACCAAAACAAATGATAACAAGGCTGACCCAATCACAGGGGCTGGGTTGAATCCTTGATCAAGAAGCCCCAGTTCTTGCAAAACTTTAATATCAGCAGGCGTGATGACCTGCCCCGCTTGCAGGACCTCTTCCCCCTTGAGAATTTTAACGGTCGGTACCTTGTCCATAGCCGCTTGTCTGCGTGCTGCGGTATCTTGCGCATTTAAAAAGGTATTGGGCACAATCAAGCTCTTTGTGAAGTCCGCTAAAAATAAGCGCAAGCTGGGCTGCTGTTCCTCTTGTGCTGCCAATTGCGCCGCAAAGCCTTGAGCCTCGGCTAAGCCCACTTTATTGTTGCGCACACCATTGCCATTACCCATTGCGGAGGAAATGATCACGAGCGCATCTTGTTGCAGCTGCGACAAACTCGCAGGGGACAGGCTTAGAACCTTACCCCAGACGCTTAAGGGCAATCCGATGGGCAAGGCTTGGGCAATGGTTTGTTCTCGCAAATCTAACGGGGCGGTCTGGTCTATCGACAGCGAGAGTATTAGGGAAAAATCCTTATGGAGCGCCGCCTCTTGATTGCGCAATATTTGATTGTTCGTCGTATAGACACTGGGAACAAGTTTAGCCGCCTGTTCACGAGCTTTTTGGGTGGCACCCCAATCGACCACCCCATACGGCGCCACGACCGTACGCGGCGCCAAATCCCCCGCTGCCACATCGATGCGTTGGGCCAACAACGTCGTGGCGAACACGATAGTGGCCAACAACCAGACCCCTGCCGCTACCAGGACTTGCCGCCACTGCAGGGGTGTGCCTTGAAAGCGGAGTCTGCTAAACCAGTCATGGACGTTGCGTTGCGTGTTCATGCTCATTGTTAGCTCCTTGCTCTGCTTCAAACCGCTGATACGCCTCGATAATCTCCCCGACTAACGGGTGTCTTACCACATCCCGCTTTCCTAAACGAATCGTACGGATGTTAGGAATATCGCGCAAGATATGCTCCGCCTCAAACAAGCCTGAACGCTGTCCGCGTGCTAAATCGACTTGAGTCTCGTCACCTGTGACGACCATCTTAGACCCATAGCCTAGTCGTGTCAAAAACATTTTCATTTGCTCATAGGTGGTATTTTGGGCTTCATCCAATATGATAAAACTCGAATTGAGGGTGCGACCGCGCATGTAAGCCAATGGCGCGATTTCAATATGGCCCCGTTCGCGATACCGTTCCACCGCCTCTTGTCCAAGGAATTCAAAGAGGGCATCATAAAGCGGCCGCAAATACGGGTCGACTTTGTCTTCCAATGCTCCCGGTAAGAAACCCAGTTTTTCTCCTGCCTCCACAGCGGGACGTGTTAAAATGATGCGCTCAACCTCATGAGCCTTTAAAGCTTGCACAGCCATCGCCATGGCCAAATAGGTTTTCCCAGTGCCTGCCGGTCCGATTCCGAACACCAAGGTATTTTGCCGGACCGCTTCCACGTAAACTTGCTGTCCCACAGTTTTAGGCCGCACAACGCGCCCTTGCGTGGTCGTGTACACAGCTTCCGTAAGCAGATGCAAGAACTGGCTTTGGGTGCCTTCTTTAACAGCTTCTACGGCCGCATCAACCGTATCCAAGCGAATCGGCTGCCCCGCATAAGCCCACTGCGACAGCAAGTCCAAAACCTCTCGCGCCAACGCTTGATCGGAGTCAGGTCCTTGAATGGCAATCACGTTGCCTCGCGCCGTCAATTTGACATGCAAGGCATTCTCAATATGCTTTAGATGCTCATCTCCACGTCCTACCAAAAGCGTTACGGCATTGTTATCCGTTATCACCCACTGAGAAAGCGGCAATGGCGTCCCCCTTTGCGTTCCGCTGTTAAGCTGGCGGCACTGCAATATTTTGATTGACTGTCCAAATCAAATGAACCGAAACTCCCTGCTTGGTCCAGTGTACGATGCGCTGCTCCCGCACACGGGTTCCCCCGTGCGCTTCATGCTGCAAGCGCTGCGTCACCTCTGCGACAGCACGCGCCAATGCTTGTTTGCGCGATAACAGCTGGTGACGCCTTTGCAACTCATTATATACGATTTTAACCTCTTCAACCGGAAGGGTCACCTTTCGCCATTGCAGCGGCTGGACAATTTTCTGGCGCCAATAATAGCGAAATGGTACCGCTCCATATCCTTTGAGCAAAATTGGCTCACCATCCGCTAATTTTAGAAAATCTTGCTCAAACCGTCGACCCGTAGGCTTTAAGGCCCAAAAACGAAACGGCTGCCACCAAGTGGCGGCATAACGCACATCCGCAAACACGTCGCCCTTTGCCGGCGTTTTCACGGCATCCGTAATCGGCTGCTTGGCATCTGGCGGCTGCACCGGAATCTGGGCACTGACCGCTCCACTGATTAATGTTTGTCCTTTGTGCACGCGCTCCCCCGCTACCACTTCCGGATCTCCGATAAAGACCAACACGGAGGTCACCACGCCATCTCGCGCCGCAACCAATTTGGATGGCAGTGCATCCGGGGGACGATTGACCAAGGGAATCACATGAATCGTCACCAACATCCCGTGCACCGACAAGCCAATCCACGCATATTGGGGAAGCCTTCTTTGCATCCTTTGGCGTTCGGCATTGAGATTCATGCGTGAACGCAACATGCCAATGTGTACCCCTGCTTGCTCCGCTGCGGCCACGAGCTGTTCTTGAGCCTCATGACTGATATTAGCGCCCGGCGCGTCAATCACCCAAATACGGCTGGTCGCAAACACGATGAGAAATAGCGCCGTCAATGCACCTACTCCGAGAAAAGGACGGTGCTTGAGCGCTTGCACCTTAAATGGCAGTCCCCCTCGGCGCCCAAAACGAACGCGGCAATGATAGCCCCGAACGGACTTTCGCAACCACACAATGCCTTGCAGACTTACAGTAAATGTGTATCCTTTGTCTGTTTGCCGTACATTCCATAGTCTAGGCCCGGCCAAAACGAGACGGCTAATGGCTTCTTCCGGATTGCGACCTGTCAAGGTAATTTCAATCCAACCAAATACTAGACGGTACAAGAAATCAATCACGGCCGGCCCTCCTGAAACACTAACGAACGCACATGGCCCGTAACTAATACTTCGCCGCGGTCTATCCAGCCAATCACCATATCCTGACCCTGGACAATAAGACGGCCGTCCGCCAAGCGCAGAATCACTTGATCTGGAGCATATTTTTCGAGACCACGGTGATTTTCGACGCGGAATTGAAGATGCCCGACCACCTCGATGCGGGAAACATTGACTAAAACTTCAGGGGGGATTTCCAGCATCTGGGCTATTCGTGTCATGGCACGCCCCTTTTTCATACGGTGTCCTCCTTGTCCCTTCTCTCATTCATGCTATGCCTAGATATGAGCAGCCATGAAAGAATTAGAAGCGAAGTTTGCAGGAACCGTACGTCCCCGTGGCGAATATAGCTCTCATCAGTGAACGCTATACCTCCAAAGACTGCTCAGGGTGTGGCTATCGCCAGGACATGCCGTTGTGGAACCGGACCAGTGCGGGCTCGTGATGGATCGCGACAAAAATTCCGCTCGAAATATTTTAGCCTGGTTCCTTGCCCGGCTAGGGTTATATCCTGCTTCTCAGCAGGACGATGTGCTGAGTGCACACTCAGGAATTTGAACATGTTTACACATGTTTAGGAAGGCAGGATGTATTATAGTGGATGCTTTGCTTCGCTACGTAGTGGAACCCCTTTTGCCTCCAGCAAGACCGCTGAATATGGTCCGAGTGCTTCGCATCACGACCACACGGCAATGCTGGATGCAATGTGCTTTTTGTGATTTCAGCCAGTATGCCCCCTTGGTCGGACATCATACAGCGAGTCCCGCCATTAGCCCCGATCACGTCCAACAAGCCGTATCCGCCGCCTCTTATGATCTCATTAAAGTGCGTGGGGGGCTCACCGTATGGGAGCCATGGAGTTACTTTGTACAATTAGTCCGTCACATCTCTTCGCAAAGTCGGGCTCCGATTCAGGCCTTTTCTGCGGTTGAACTCATGCATTTTCACCGCGTGGAAAAAATCCCCTTGCGCGATATGCTCGATGAATTGCGGTGGGCAGGTGCTACGAGTCTAGGCCCTGGGGGTGGAGAGCTCTTAGTCGATGAATGGCGGGAAACGGTCGCGGCCCATCGTCTGCGATCGGCCGAGTGGCTGAGCATTCAACAATTGGCCATGGAGTCTGGTTTGCAGTCACGTGCTATGCTACTTGTCTTTCACGGCATAACCCCTGAGCTCATACAATCCCATCTCCACGCCTTGCAAGCGATTCGGGATTTGTCCGTGATTGAAATCAAACCCTTGCGAACGGCAAGTTCCCCAATGGCCTATTGGGATCCTCCTCACCTTCTCGAATTATTGGCGGTAGTCCAAGCCATTAGAACGCAGTGGCCACATGTGGACATTGTGATGAACCGCACCCTATTATCCGAGGATGCCCTTACGCTTTTGCATCATCATGGTGTAAATCATGTCTATATCACCGCAAAGGAGATTGGTTAATGGCTCGTCCCTTATCATGGGTTCCTGTTCTCGACGTTAGTCATAGCGCAGTGACGCCTTTCACATTGCGCCAAATTTCTGTCTTTGTCCGCAGCCATAATGGCTACGGTCATGTCCTTACCCGCAGTCCGCTTCCTCAAGACTTCGACTGTCCCTCATGGACATATACCGCGGCCCCCATTCAAGGACCATGGCGCATGCCAAATGCCAGTGTGTTAGTGGGCAAACTAGAAGACCCTGAGATGGACATTATGTTAGAAATCCCCGCAAATAACCCTGACAGATCTCCTGCCTTAATCGACCTTGCGAGCTGTACCGCCATGCCTGGGTGCCGTTGGATCGTGTACCGCAAGCCGGGAGTCGGAGCCATGGCGGCCAGCCATGCCATCTTGCGTCTCGCCTCTTTGTACCCGCACGCCTCCTTATGGCTAGACCAGCCTTCGATCGGATGGGACCTTGCCGCATATTTGTTGGCGGCCGACGATCGCTTACAATTACTTCATATTCCGGATCAGGAACTCTCTCAACTGGTGGATATCGCCACCGCACTGCAAAGGCCTATTATGCTTCATGATTTTGGGCCTCACAAGGCTTTACCTGTAATGGCTCTGCCGCAACATGCCTTCTTGCCCCCAGTACCCTCATCGAACATGACGTCGTTGCCCGTCTACCCCGGTTACCTTTAATTTTAGGGCCAGGGTGTTACAGCCCTAGCAAAGGCCCCTGCCGGGGCTTGAACCACAAAAGCCGGCCCAAATTGGTCCTTTTGTGCATTAAACCAGAAGCCTTGACTTGGCCCATCCACAATCAGAGCCCATCCAGGCCCAGTACCATCCGTCGTCATAGTCGCTTGCAAGGGATGCGGCCATGGCTTTTGATTCTTCCACTGGGCTTGTCCCGCTCTCAGTGGCACAATGCCTTTAACCGTCAACCCATAAGGCGGATTAGTGGGCATCACGGCAATCACCGCACGCCATACACTAGGATAGGGGTATCGTTTAAAAATCCTACCACGGTTCGCCGGGATCGTTACCATATCAAACCCCCGCAATCCCGACGTGACTGGAAGATAACCGCGAGCTTGGCCAAAGGCCAACGTTCCTTGCGGCGGACTATCAACCGTCCAATGTTGGAGAACGTGAGCACCTATGCGAGTAATCGTAGCATGATTGGGGTCGGCACTTAACACCGCAACAGTGCCGCCCGGTGCTGGTACCAACGTGGTAATCGCTAGAGGCGTTCTCGTGCGTAACCTCAGGCCGTGGTTCCATTCATAAATGCGAACATGCAAGGCGTTAAGTCGCTCCGCTACAACCCATAGGTGACCTCCAAGATACGAAACGGCTAACAGCGTCATCCCTTTGGGCGCACGGACTGCGACATGGGGTTGGCGGCCCGGTGTCATAGCCCAAATCGCATAGCCGGTCGTCACCCACAAGGTACCACCATGGGCCGTCATAATTTCTTCTTGGGCAACTAACCCCAGGGCTCCCAAATTCCACAGCGGGCCGCGCAAATGACCTTGCGCGCTAAATTGGCCCACCCACAAATCCTCACGGTTATGACCTATATTCTTAGCAAATGCGACCGCCAAATGGGGCGGATAGGAGAGTGGACCACATCCTGCTAATACGAGAGTTAAAAACAACAAAAAGACCCTTTTGGACAACCTGATCCAAAAGGGTCTAAAAGCCCAGCCTTTACGCATCTTAAACCTGTAGTTGCGCTTTAACTAACTCCGCAACATGCCGACCATCGGCCCGACCACGAATTTTAGGATTGATCAAATTCATGACCTTTCCCATATCTTTGGGGCCTTGGGCTCCGGTCTCTTGAATCGCTGCGACAATCAGTTCAGTCAGCGCCGTTTCTGTCAATGGTGTTGGCAGATACTCACTGAGAATAGCAATATCTTTCTCATTTTTCTCCACTAAATCACTGCGGCCTGCGCGCTGAAACTCTTCGTTGGCCTCTTTGCGCTCTTTAATTTCTTTCACAATGACCTGCAAGATGCCATCGTCATCCAGGGTAATGCGTTCACTGCGCGTTTCTTGAGCCAAAATTCCCGCCTTTACGGCACGAATCACAGACAGACGCACACTATCTTTTGCCCGCATCGCCGTCTTCAAGTCATCATTCAGCCGCTCTCGGAGAGTCAAGGGAGAACCCCCTTAAAAACCATAATTATTTCGCACGCTTTTTGCGCGCGGCTTCGGATTTCTTCTTGCGACGGACACTCGGCTTCTCATAATGCTCGTGTTTACGCGCTTCCGCAAGGACGCCCGCCTTTTGGATCTGTCTCTTAAACCGCCGTAGTGCGCTGTCCAAGCTTTCGTTTTTACCGACTTTTACCTCTGACATAGTTCTCCCTCCCCTCCACCCGAACGGGTCGGGGTACGCTTCTCTTTATTATATGTGTCGAGGGAAAAGTGTGTCAAACCCTGATTGCTATGTCTTTTGTCTGAAATCCTACCTTACCATGGACGGTACAAGTGCCCATACTTTGATAAGCACTCTTTGCAGAGGGTGCTCTCCAAAAAGCCGGTGGACATGGAGGTCGCCTCCCGTTTCACCACTGGTTTATGACAGATATCACAAAACTTTAACTCCACAACTTTGCCCATCATCTCGACCTCCTGCCTATAGCATGGCCGAAAGATCGGGCAAGAATCCTAGAAAAGGTCACCAACCGAGGAAAGCCGTGAGGACGCCCACGCTGTCAAAATCCCAGCAGCTATCACGCCCGCGTTCTCTGCCCGGTAAATGAAAGGGCCTAACGATACCGCAACGTATTGTGCCTCTTGCAACATCGCCACTTCGGAGTCGGAAAGACCCCCCTCGGGCCCAGCCACCAACATCCACTCGGAGCCGTGAGGACGCTCCTCCAGTAGCCACTCCAGAATGTTCGGCCCTTCAGGATGTAAAACGCATTTGACATGCCCGGGCATGGTAGGCAGTGCTTTAAACGACGTGACGGGTTCAATCTGGGGAACTCGTGTTTGCCGAGACTGTTCCGTCGCTTCCTGGGCAATAATTTGCCATCGTTGCTGTTTTGCAGGTGAGACGTCGCGCACAATGCTTCGTTCTGACACCACCGGGATGAACCGAGAAATGCCTGCTTCGGTGCCCTTTTCAACAATTTGGGCAAAAAGATCGCGTTTGATCAGCGCCTGAGCTAAGGTAATGGCAATAGGCACGTGCACCTCGTCCACGTTCTGAATGGTCAAGGTCTGTGAGTCTGGCTCCACCTTACACTCATATAACCGGGCTCCACTGACCAACGCTTCCACCAATTGTCCTGGTCTTACGCGCATCACCCGAAATAAATAGTGTTGCTGCGGTGGTGTCAGCATGCATTCGTGCCCTTGAATCTGCGAAGGTTCTACAACGATGCGAATCATCGCCTCACCACCATCATCGCCCACCCTTGACGATGCTGCACCGATTGGACTTGAAACCCGGATTGCCTTACGACCTGGGCCACCTCATCAGTGCGCTCGCTTAAAATACCAGACAAGATGCTTTGGGCCCCCTGTGCCAAATAGGGAACCAAATGCGGCCATTCGGGAATAATGATGTCGGCAATTAAGTTGAGCAAAGCAAGATCAAAGACCTCGCGGTGTGGTACATCCGCTAAGGTCCCCAAAATTAAGGTCGCCGCGACTGCGTTGCGGTCCACGTTCTCTTTCAGGGCACGGAATGCCACGGGATCCGGTTCAACGGCCACGACGCGCTTAGCGCCCATGCGTGCAGCTAAAATCGCTAAAATTCCCGACCCCGCCCCCAAATCCAAAACACGCTGCCCCACAGGTGCGACTCGGATGATTTGCTCTAAGCACATTAAGGTGGTAGGATGATCGCCCGTACCAAAGGCCATCGCCGGATCTAAAACAATCTGATGGCGAGAATCGTCGGTTACAGCGTCACTCCAAGCGGGAACGATCTGGTACCCTTCGGGTAAGGAGATCGGCTGGTAGTATTGCTTCCAGCTATTTTCCCAGTCTTCCGTCAAAATTTCCCGGTAGGACACCTCCCAGCCCTTGCTGCGCGCTTCGGCCGCAATGCGAGCTTGGTTAGAGGGCCAGCTGGCATCCAAAGGAAAATAAGCGCGGACAAACGGCTCACCAGGCGCCAAAGGAATATCCGTGTAGGGCGCTTGGGCTGGCGAGCCATCGTCCCACTCGACCCCTGCTCCAGTCCATGACAAGAAGATCTGAACCGTCTCCTCAACCGCCTCAGCAGGCACAGTGCATGTCACGGCCATATAATTGAGGGGCTGAATGGAATTACCGGCCCAGGGCATCTTTCACCTTGCGGAAAATACTCTTGTCCTCATGGGCAACCTCTTCTTTTCGCATTTCCGCCCACATGTGAAGAATCTCCCGCTCTTTCGCGGTCAGCGAGGTGGGAACCACAACCTTTACACGCACATTCAATGAGCCGTGAATGGTGCTGCTGCCAATCCGCGGCAACCCATGCCGACTCAGCTTGAACACGGACCCCGTCTGAGTCCCTGCCGGAATATGAAGCGTTTCCTCCCCATCCAAGGTGGCCACTTTAATTTCAGCTCCTAAGGCCGCCTGAGCGAACGTGATTGGCTGCTCCACCCACAAGTCATCCCCGTCTCGTGTGAAACGTTCGTGCGGTTTGATGTGGATAAACACAATTAAGTCGCCAGATGGGCCTCCGTGTTGTCCGGCGCCTCCTTCACCCGCCACTCGCAATCGAGTGCCTTCATCAACCCCTGGGGGTACCGTTACACTCAAACTTTTGTCGACGCGTACTTGCCCTCGACCATGGCATTCTTTACATGGAACAGGAATAATCCGTCCGGACCCGTGACATTTTGGACAGGTTTCCACCTGACGAATGCGGCCCAAAAAGCTTTCCCGAATGCGTTCAACCTGCCCACTGCCATGACACGTCGAACACATTTCTAAACGGGTACCCGGCTCGGCTTGGTTGCCATGACAGTGAGGACACACTTCGTCACGCGTCACTTTAATGTCTTTAGAAGAACCCGCCAACACCTCTTCTAAAGTCAACGTCAGATCATAGCGCAAGTCAGGACCTTTTTCCGGACCTCCCCGGCGCCCTTGACCGCCACCCTGCCCAAAAAATATATCAAAAATGTCTCCAAAGCCACCAAAGCCGAAGTCTTGGCCCCCAAACGGATTCCCCGCTTGCGGCCCATCCGCACCGAACTGATCGTAACGGGCGCGCTTCTCGGGGTCTTGCAACACCTGGTACGCTTCATTAATTTCCTTGAAACGCTCTTCAGCGCTACTATCTCCTGGATTGGCATCGGGATGGTATTTGGCCGCTAATTTGCGAAAAGCCCTTTTTATTTCGTCAGGACTCGCATTACGGCTCACGCCCAACACTTCATAGTAGTCACGTTTCGCCATTACTTGATATCCCTCCTCGTAATGCCAGTCCCTGACATCGCTATCCCGTTACTCCGGTAATGCTTCTTCTTCTGTGCTGACCGAAGCGCCTTGCCCTGTCGACACTTTAACCAAACTAGCCCGGAGGACCTGCTCCCGCCATTGGAACCCTTTGAGCAACTCTTCAACGATTGTTCCCTCAGGCTCGGCACTGTCCACCTGCTGGACCGCCTCATGAACCCGGGGATCAAAAGGCAACCCAACGGTTTCAATGGGGGTGACACCAAACCGAGTGAACACTTCATTAAATCCCTTTAGGGTCATTTCTAACCCTGCTCGCCAAGCTTTTGCTTCGCCTTCTTCCGGCATATACTTGAGTGCCCGCTCTAAGTTATCGTAAACGGGTAGAAAATCTTTCAAAATTGCACCCGTGACAAATCCCCTTAGTTCCTCTCGCTCTCGATCCATCCGCCGCCGAAAATTATCAAAATCGGCCTGAAGCCGCACTAATTGATCGTAGCGATCTTGGGCCACTTGCTGCCAATTCGTTGCATCCTCCTGAGGCTCTTGAGAATCCGCAGTCTCTTGCTCCATCTCCTGAGATTCCACGGTTTCCGGCTCTTCCTGGGATATCTCACGTTCGTCAGCCATCGATAATCCTCTCCTTCTCACATTCTACCTTATGCTACACCCAACCGATGTCGCCTCATACGCGCTTTTCGCTGTCACGCCCACCGCAAGGCTTGGGACAATTCGTCCGATACGACCTCTAACACGGTCATCACATAAGCATACTGCATACGCCGCGGCCCGACCACCATCACCTGCCCGACGATTCGTTCTCCCATTTGGTAGGTGGCCGTCACAACACTGCAGTCTTGGATGTCTGCAACCGATGTCTCCGTGCCGATCAGCACGGTTACCCCGCCCGTCATGGGATGAGTTTGGGCCATTTGCTCGACAGCCTTATCTTGCTCTAAAAATCCCAGAACCCGACGAACCTTCTCGATGTCATTAAATTCCGGGTAATTTAAGATGTTTAAGGGGCCCGCCAGGGTCATGCGTTCCTCGTCGCTACCATCGCGGGCTAGCCAACCTAAAGCCGACTTCCACAAAGACCAATGTTGCTTAAGGCTCGTCGACAACGGGTCTAGAATATAATTCTGCAAGTCCCGTATCGCCATGCCCGAAAATTCTCGGGAAAATTCCAGGGCCAGTTCATTTAATTGTGCTAAACTGAGTTCAGATGGAATGGAGACCGTACGGTTTTGCGTCAACCCATCTTCCGTACGCATGATAAGGAGCGCCTGGTCCGGGCCCAGACGGACAAAACGCAGCGCTGAAAAAATGCCGAGTTCCCAAGATGGTGCCAGCACAATCGAAGGATAGCCTGTAATATCACTGACAAGCCGCGCCGTCTGATGCACAAACCATTCCAATTCGCGAATGCGCGATTGATAGGTTGCCCGAATGCGTTCTAGCAAATCGTGGCCAATCGCAGGCCGCGCCATCAACTCATCCACATAAAAACGATATCCTTTATCAGACGGCACACGTCCCGCTGACGTATGCGGCTGTTCAAGAAAGCCCCAGTCCTCCAAATCCGCCATTTCATTACGAATCGTCGCAGGACTAATTCCCAGATTATATTTGCGTGCCAGTGTCCTCGAGCCCACAGGTTCTGCTGAGAGAATATAGTCCTCGGTCAGCACCTGCAAAATGCTGCGTTTTCTCGCATCCATGTTGTCACCTCCCACCCGAATTAGCACTCTAACCACACGAGTGCTAACGTATCCTACTAGCTAAAATAGCGTGCGTCTACAATCACTGTCAAGCACTTGCCGTCTCCTCGACAAATTCTCGAAATACGTAGTTGGCCACGTCAAATCCCCGCGCTGACAACCGAATCCGGTCTCCATCACGCTCGATGAGGCCTTGCTGAAGAAGCCGCCCCAGTGTACGCCCAAAGAGTGCTTCCGGCACGACGCCAAAACGGCGCACAAAGCGCGATCGCGAAAATCCTTGGCACTCCCGCAACCCTAACCAGACGTATTCTCGCATCTCTTCGGGCCGTGCTAACGGCTCCGCTCCTGCTTCAACAGACTCGCCGGCTAAAGATGCTTCGATATAGCGCCTAACCCCGCGCACGTTCCACCAACGCCGTCCGTGCCAGTATCCGTGCGCCCCTGCCCCCAACGCCAAGTAGGGGTTCATGGTCCAATAGAGCCGGTTATGACGCGACCACCGGCCATTTCGGGCATAATTGGAAATTTCATAGCGTTCAAGCCCGGCCCGTTCCATAAAATCGCGACCATAATCGGCCATGTCGGCTGTCGTGTCGGACAGTGGTAACGTCACCTGTCCCTTTTTTAGTTGCGTCGCCAAGGGCGTCCCTTCCTCAATTTGAAGCTGGTACATGGAAATGTGATCCGGTTCCAATTGGCATGCGGCGTCCAAAGTCTCGTGCCACTCCGCCATGGTCTGTTGGGGCAATCCATAAATCAAGTCCAGACTGATATTGGAAAAGCCCGCGGCACGGGCCGCAGATACCGCATCGCGAGCATCCTTTGCCGAGTGAATGCGATTCAAGCGCTTCAAATGATGATCCTGCAACGCCTGAACTCCTAAGGATAGTCGATTCACGCCCGCGTTCCGGTAGGCCTCAAGACGCTTTTTGTCCACCGTTCCAGGATTAGCCTCCATGGTAACCTCGAGGTCAGAGGATACCGTAAGAGGGCTTGTCAACACCTCGTGCAACAGCTCTCCAATGTGGTCAGGACTCACTAAAGACGGCGTGCCTCCACCAAAGAAAATCGAGACTAAGGGGCCACTTGGAACGTCTTGGATGCGTTCCCACTCTCGCATCAAGGCCTTCATATATACGGCATGATCTTGTTCGCCCATCCCTGTAACGGTGTTAAAATCACAATACGTGCAACGGGATTGACAGAAAGGAATATGCACATAAAGGCCCCAGTGGTTGATGGCCGGATCCGTCACTTGTCTTCCACCCGCAAGATGGCCATAAAGGCTTCTTGGGGAATATCGACACTTCCCACCGATTTCATCCGCTTTTTACCCTCTTTTTGTTTTTCCAACAGTTTGCGCTTCCGGCTAATATCCCCACCGTAGCATTTAGCCAAGACATCCTTGCGCATCGCACGGACCGTTTCGCGAGCAATGACGCGCCCACCAATAGACGCCTGCAACGGCACTTCAAAAAGCTGCCGGGGAATCAAATCCCGTAATTTTTCCACTAAAGCCCGTCCCCGATGATATGCCTTATCGCGATGCACAATGATCGAGAACGCATCGACGACTTCGCCATTAATTAAAATGTCCAAACGCACCAAGTCGGCTGGAACATATCCGCTCCACTGATAATCGAAGGAGGCATACCCACGGGTACGGCTTTTCAGCTGGTCAAAGAAATCATACATAATCTCCGCCAAGGGCAGTTGATATGTCAGCATGGCACGTTGGCTGTCGATGTATGAAAGATCTTTATAGACTCCGCGCCGCTCTTGGGCCAATTCCATGACGGCCCCAATATAATCGCTTGGTGTAATGATGCTCGCCGTTACGACCGGTTCTTGAATCTCTACAATGTCGCCAGCGACCGGCATTAAAGCCGGATTGTCCACACGAATCTGCTCGCCATTCACCAGTTGGACCTGATATACGACGTTAGGTGCAGTTGTAATCAAAGAAATGTTGTATTCACGCTCGAGCCGCTCTTGAATGACATCCAAATGAAGTAACCCCAAAAATCCCGCGCGAAAACCGAACCCTAAGGCTGCCGAGGTCTCTGGCTCAAACGTCAAGGCTGCGTCATTGAGCTGCAATTTTTCCAACGCCTCACGCAGACGGCCGTATTCATTGGTATCGACGGGATAAAGGCCCGAAAACACCATCGGCTGCGCAGGACGGTAGCCCGGCAATGATTCTTTCGCCGGATTGGCGGCCAACGTCACGGTATCCCCAACGCGCGTGTCTTGAACGGTTTTAATGGCGGCGGCAAAAAATCCCACCTCTCCCGTTTGCAATTCCGATACGGCCACCGGATGTGGCCGAAATACTCCAATCTCGGTCACATCAAATTCCGCACCATTAGCCATGAACCGCACCCGGTCGCCCACCTTCAACGCGCCGTCGACCACGCGGATATAGACCAACACCCCTTTGTAACTGTCAAAGCGAGAATCAAAAATCAAAGCCCTAAGCGGCCCCTGGCTGTCGCCTCGGGGAGGGGCAATCCGTTCAACAATCGCATCAAGCGCTTCGGCAATGCCGATCCCTTGCTTAGCGGATACTAAAATCGCTTCGGTTCCATCTAAGCCAATTTCTATCAGTTCCTCGCGGACCCGGTCCGGATCGGCATTCGGCAAATCAATTTTGTTAATGACAGGAATCACCGTTAAATCATGCTCCAACGCCAAATATAAGTTGGCCAGCGTCTGAGCCTCAACGCCTTGGGCGGCATCAATCACTAAAAGAGCCCCCTCGCAAGCCTGTAACGCCCGCGACACCTCATAAGTAAAGTCCACATGGCCCGGCGTATCGATGAGGTTCAGCTCATAGAGATGTCCTTGACTCTGATAGTCCAGACGAACGGCCTGCGCCTTAATCGTAATGCCACGCTCCCGTTCGAGATCCATGGAGTCCAGAACTTGCGGCGCCATTTCTCTTTTCGTCAACGCGCCGGTGGTCTCAATAAGCCGGTCTGCCAACGTACTTTTACCGTGATCTATATGAGCAATAATCGAGAAGTTGCGGATATCCGACTGTTTCACACTAGCCCTCCACCGTTTGGTCCGTATCCTTATTATCTTAACGATTTCCGTGGTGCATGAAAAGCGACGCGAGCCCTTACCGAAACAATGCCCCTTGGGGGCTTTGGAGGTCTTAACCCTTTGATGTAGTTCTTTGTCACCACACCCCCCGGACCTCATGGTCTGGCCATTTTACGACAAACGTCCATTCCTCGCTCCCCCATGACTTTTTATGCTAAGGATACCGGCCATGCATAGGCTGTTATTTCGAGGAGGGTGTGTGATGGACCAATTGGGGTTTGCGCGCCTGCAGTTTGGCGTAACGACCGTGTATCACTTTTTATTTGTGCCAATCACTATTGGCCTGGCATTTCTCATTGCCATTCTGGAAAGTATTTACGTACGAACGGGCAACGAAGACTACCGGCCCCTTCTACAATTCTGGGGGCGTTTATTCCTCATCAACTTTGCCGTCGGTGTGGTGACAGGTCTGCTTCAAGAATTTCAATTTGGTCTAGACTGGGCGAACTATTCACGGTTTGTTGGTGATATCTTTGGGGCGCCACTGGCCGTCGAAGCGTTATTAGCCTTTTTTATGGAGTCGACGTTTATTGGCGTCTGGAATTTTGGGTGGGACCGCATATCCAAAAAGTTGCACCTACTATCGATTTGGTTAGTGGCCGCAGGCACCATGATTTCAGGTTTTTGGATTCTGACCGCCAACTCGTTTATGCAAGAACCCGTGGGCTATCAAATTGTCAATGGCCATGCTCAAATGGACAGCTTTGGGGCGTTATTGACCAATCCCCAGCTTTGGGTTGAATTCCCGCATACGATTTTAGCCGCTTACTTGAGCGCCTCGTTCTTCATGTTAGCCATTAGTGCCTTTCATCTCTTAAGAGGCCAACACGTTGAGAGCTTTAAAAAATCGTTCCGCGTGGCCTCCATTGTTGGTCTCATTTCGGCCGTTCTGGTGATTGTCGTAGGCGATATGCAAGCCAGTCACCTCGTCAAATCACAGCCCATGAAGCTTGCAGCGGCCGAGGCTTTGTGGAATACCAGTTCCGTCCACGCCCCGTGGAGCGTGATTAGTGTGGTCAACACCAAAGCCCAAAAGGACGAATTCAACATTAAAATTCCCGATATGCTGACCATATTAGCCTACAAACGGCTCAGTGGCTCTGTTCAAGGCATTCACCAAGTGCAAGCCGAATACGTCAAAAAATATGGGCCCGGTAATTATATCCCGCCCGTTGCCCCGACGTATTATGCCTTCCGCACCATGATTTTTGCTGGAACCTTGATGCTTGTCTTCGCAGCGTATGCGGTCTATTTACTGCGCCACTCACGCTTTACCAACAAGCGCTGGTTTTTGAAAGTGCTGGAATGGAGTCTCATTCTTCCCTACCTGGCCAATACCGCCGGATGGATTATGACCGAGGTGGGACGACAACCATGGGTCGTCTACGGCCTACTACGCACCGCCAACGGTGTCTCCTCCCCCAGCAGCGTGTCAGAAAGTGACATTGTCGTATCCCTGATTACCTTTGCCGTGGTCTATGGATTCATGGCCGTCTCCGCAATCTACTTGTTCCGCAAGTATACGATTATCGGCATCGACCCCACAGACAATGCTCAAAGTGTGGAGAGCACGTCTCCGATGATGTTTATTGGGTCGTAAGTGCCATCAGCGGATACAAACAGGAGGGAGTCTATTATGTTACCGACAATATGGTTTATCCTCATTGCTGTGTTGTTTACCGGATATTTCATCCTTGAAGGATTTGATTACGGCGTCGGGATGCTATATTCCTTCATTAGTCATAATGATACCGAACGGCGCATGGCGCTGAATACCATCGGACCCTTGTGGTCCGGCAACGAAGTCTGGTTGGTGACCGCAGGTGGTGCCCTATTTGCGGCGTTCCCGTTCTGGTATGCAACCTTATTCAGTGGATTTTATCTCGCACTTGTGCTCATGCTGGTCGGCCTCATTTTCCGGGGCGTTGCTATTGAGTACCGCAGCAAAGACCAAAGCCCCGCGTGGCGCAAGCGTTGGGACATTATCATGACCGTAGGCAGCTTCTTGCCTGCGTTGCTATGGGGCGTGGCGTTTGCCAATTTTCTCGAAGGCGTGCCCATTAACGCCCAAATGAACGACGTTGGGGGATTTTTTAGCCTTCTACGTCCGTATACCGTATGGGCAGGATTGTTGAGTCTCACCTTGTTTCTCGCCCAAGGCGCTACCTTCCTTGCGCTGAAAACGGCTGGCCCGTTACGCGATGCAGCCGTTCGCGTTGCCAAACCGTTATTAACCACAGCGTTAGTGTTAGCAGCTGTCTTCATGGTATGGACAATGCGCATGCCCGCCTTAGGCCATCGTCCTTGGTATTTCACCATCAGTCTTTTAGGCTGGATTAGTCTGCTTGTCGCCCGCCTCGTCGTAGACAAAAAACAAGGCACGGCATTTTTGTGGCAATCCGTTATGATTGCGCTGAGTACAGCCGCATTCTTTTTGGGACTGTTCCCTCATGTCATGGTGTCGACTTTAGGTGCCCGCTATGACTTGACCGTAACGTCAGCCGCGGCCAATCCGTACACGCTGCATGTCATGACCATTGTTGCGTTAACCATGGTGCCTATTGTCTTAGCGTATCAAGCGTGGACCTACTGGGTCTTCCGCAAGCGCATTACGCCCGAACAACACTTGGAATACTAACCCTGCCGCACAGAGGGACCCAGGTTTGCCTTGGGTCCCTCTTCATCATAAGAGCCCATTCTAAGCCGCTTTCTCACGGTGCTTGCGGTGAACAACAATGGTACTGGCAAACATCACATTCATGGTGCCCATTAATAAGTTGAGTTCCATATCGTGAGGCTCTTTAAACCCTAACGTTAAAAAGAAGATACCATTCAACACGGCCAATATAATGGGAGGAATGCGTCCGCCCCGGGCTAGCACTAAGAGACCACCACACACCAATTCAATAATCCCAACCGTCAAGCCGAATGTGGCCACGTGGGGAAAAATATAGGTGCGGATAATAGGGGCCAAGGGTGTTGTCGGCAAAGCGGCCGTCACGCGCGGAACAAGCCATACGCTGGTCGGGGTATAGAGCTTAAAAATTCCCCGCCAAAAGAAATATAAACCGTCAATCAGCCGAAGCACTGTCAACCACCGACTGCTTACCTGATACCGGGCCATCAGCCCACCTCCTTGCCTTTCCTCTTGTTCGATCTTAACGCAGTTTTGCCGTTTCGGCGGTTTTATGGCTAAAATACATGCCGACCACAATCATATTACGGGCTTCGATACACTGGCGGCTTCCTCAGGAAACCCCATGACCGTGTTAATCAACGAACGGCGCACGCATGAATTCGCGAACCAGCAACCAGGACTCATCGCGATAAGCGTTCCCGAATTTCTTGTGTATTTACATGATCGGGGTATACTCTCAATTACAGAGACGGCAGATACCTTCAATCGGTTGGCGGCCCTTGGACGCACCCCGAAGTTATTTATGAATGCGGCTGCTGCGGATATCCGTGCGCGAGGAGGGAGTGTGTGATAGCTATGAATCGTCAATCTATAGCAGATGAGCGCGTCATTGCTGAACTATGTGCCATGGGAGATCTCTCGCGTTCGGAGGCGGTAGCGCTCGTACAACAGAAAGGGCTGGATGCACTTCGTGTGAAAGTCGGCGCTTTCCTCTATGCCCGAACCCCCATGACCAGTGGAGACGCGGCCGTACGCGTCGGCCTGCGCAACCGGGGATTGCTCTTGCGGTATTTGGACGATCATCAGATACCCCCGGCCTCCGAAGACGATGACGATTCTGAAATGGCCCAACGCGAATTCAGCCGCCGGATGAATGAGCGGCTTTCCCGTTTGCGTTCCTAACGGGGGTCTGCATATCCGGAGTTAAGTGCAATAGAAGTTGAAAGCCTTACACCGTGCGACGTTCTTCAAAATGTCATCTCAGTTGTCAGGCGACTATTTTCGTGCAACAGCGCTCCCAGCGGGAGTGGAAGGGCTGTTTTCTGAGAGATTGGGGTAGTTTTAGACCTATCTTTAGTGGCTATTGCAGTTTTCGTTTGCGGGAACTCCCCCGCCGGGGATTCGCGAAGGTCGCTGAACCTCTGATCATGATCTATTCGGGGCGCTCGGCCTGGCGTGCCAAACGATACAAGGTGGCCCGGCTCACCTGCGTCATGGCGCAAATATCGTTGACGGTCAGATGATTGGTGTCCCGCGCTCCGAACAGTTCGAGGGCATGGGTCGCCCCTTTATGATGCCGGGTATACGTGTGCGGCCGTCCCTGGTAGACCCCGCGGACTTTGGCCGCGGCAATGCCTTCCCGCTGGCGCTCTCGAATGAGATCGGCCTCAAATTCCGCAATGCCGGCCAACACCGTCATCAAGAGCTTACCGATGGCGGTGGCCGTGTCGACCATATCCCCGCCCATGTTGAGCACGACCAGGGCCACCCCTTTCTCCGTAAGGGTCGCGATGGTATTCAGCGCATCCTGCGTGCTTCGGGCAAATCGATCCAGTTTGGTGACCACCAGCACGTCACCGTCCTGGAGACGATGAAGGAGAGCCGCGAATTGGTCCCGATGGCGCAGGGAACGTCCCGAGATCTTTTCCTGATAGATGGGGTCACACCCGTAGGCAGTGAGCTGGTGAACCTGGGTCGCCAAACTTTGGGTGGTGGAACTGACGCGCGCATAGCCGTAAATCATGGTCTGGGGGCCCTCCTCGCGCGATGATTAATGAGACAAGCATATGATACACTACAAACGGCGACAACACACAGCGTGTTCGGTATCTCAGGTGAGTCTACCCATGTGAGACGCCGGCGCACCTCGTTTCGAGAGGAGGATGGCGGTGCCCGTCAATTTTCTGACCGCAGAGCAATCTGCTCAATACGGGCGGTATGCGGGGGAACCGTCGACGTCCCAACTGGCCCAATATTTTTTTTTGGATGATGCGGATCGCGTATTTTTGCGCCCGCTCCGGCAGGCGGAGACCCAGTGGGGTTGTGCCGTGCAACTTGGCACCGTGCGTTTTCTCGGGACCTTTGTCGACGATCCCGAGAACATCCCGGCCAACATCGGCGATTATCTCGCCGCACAACTCGGTCTGGCCGCCACGCCCAACCTCCGCGCTTACGTTCAGACCCGGGTCCATTGGGACCATCAACGGCGCATCATCGCCCACTACCACTATGCCTCGTTTGACGCCCAACCCCAGCATTGGCGCCTGACGCGCTGGCTCTACACCCGCGCGTGGACGGCGGCGGAGCGTCCGAGTCTCCTCTTCGACCAGACCACCGCCTATTTACTCGATCGGAAAATTCTCTTGCCCGGGGTGACCACCCTGACCCGTCTGGTGGCCCAGGTACGCGATCGAGCTCAACTCCGCTTGTGGCGGCGCTTGGCCGCGGTACCGGATGAATCTCAACGGAACCAATTGGAATCCTGGGTTCAGGCCATCGACCCCGGGCGCCCCACGCCCTTGGATCAGTTGCGCCATCCCCCGACCCGGATATCACGCACCGGCTTTCGCCAGGCGGCGGAGCGTCTAGACCTCCTGCAAACTGTGGACCCGGGCCGATGGGATCTGCACCTCTTGCCCACCGCCCGGCTTCAGGCCTTGGCCCGATTCGCCGCCACCGCGCGCGCCCAGACCGTGGAGCGGCTAACGCCGGAACGGCGCGTGGCGACTTTAGTGGCCTTTGCTACCGTGTTTCACCAGACGGCCCAGGATGATTTTTTCGAGCTTTTCGATCGGTTTTTGAGTGAGCATTGGAGCCGCGCGACACGCCAGCAAGCGCAAAGCCGCTTGCGGACCCTCCGCGATTTGGATGCGGCCGCCAAAATCTGCCGAGACGCCTGTACCATCCTCCTGCAAGAGGACACGCCGGATGCCCGGATCCGGGATGCGATCTGGGCCACCATTCCCAAGGCAACGTTGCAAGCCGCCGTGGCCACCATTGCCCAGGTCACGCAGAGCGCGGCCGCGTCAGACGAACAGCAGGCGGTGGAGACTCTGTATCCCCTGTTTCGACCCGTCATGGCCTGGTGGCGGGAGCATCTGATCTGGGAAGCCACGCCGACCAGCCAAGCCGTGTTGGAACGCTGGAATTTTGTCCGCGCGCATTGGGGAGAGACTCGGAGCCGATGGCAGACTGCCCCGACGACGGGCCTGACGGCCGCATGGCGGGCGGTGGTCTGCGATGAGACGGGGCGGATCCACCCCGCAGCCTATACCGTATGGACAGTCCAAGCCGTCTGGGACGCCCTCCGGCGTCATGACCTGTATAACCCGGGCAGTGTCCGTTACGGCGATCCGCGGGCGCAACTCTTGCACGGTCCGGCCTGGGACGCCGCCAAACCGCATATGCTGCGGACCTTAGGCTGGGCCGTCGATCCCGCCGAGGCGCTCACCCCATTAGCTCAGGCACTCGATGCCGCCTATCGCCAAACGGCAGCCCACTGGGCGGACAATCCGGCCGTCCGGCTCGAATCCGGGGCGATTCGGCCCCGGGTGGTGCTTACGCCACTCGACCGCTTGGAGGAATCCGCCGCGCTGCGCACACTGCGACCTCGGGTCGATGCTTTGTTGCCTGCCGTCGCGTTACCCGAGTTGCTGTTAGAAGTCCATCAGTGGACCGGATTTGCGGACGCGTTTACCCATGTGAGTGAAGGGGGCGACCGCATTCAGGATTTGGCTCTGAGTATCTGTGCCGTGCTGTTAACGCAAGCCTGTAACATCGGGTGGGAGCCCGTGGTCAATCCCGCCGTCCCCGCCCTGGCCCGTGATCGGCTGGCCTGGGTCGCGCAAAACTATATCCGGGCGGAGACGTTGGCGGCCGCCAACGCCACCCTCGTCGACTACCATGGGCAGCTGCCGCTGGCCCAGTCCTGGGGTTCCGGCGACGTGGCCTCCGCCGACGGCATGCGCTTTGTGGTGCCGGTCCGCACCCTACACGCGGGGAGCAATCCCAAGTACTTTGGCATGGGACGGGGCGTGACCTATTACAACTTCGTGAGCGACCAATTTAGCGGCTTTCATGCATTAGTCGTGCCGGGCACCCTGCGGGATTCGCTGGTGGTGCTGGAGGGACTCCTCGAACAAACCAGCAGTCTGCATCCGCACGAAATCATGACCGACACGGCGGGATATAGTGACATTATTTTTGGCCTGTTTGGCCTGTTAGGCTATCAATTCAGCCCCCGCTTGGCGGATGTCGGGGAAGCGCGCTTTTGGCGCATCGCGGCGGACGGCGACTATGGCGTGCTGAACGATCTCGCGCATGCTCGCATCCGGTGGGATCTGATTCAGCGCCATTGGGAGGACATGCTCCGGGTGGCTGGCTCTTTGAAGTGGGGCGCGGTGAATGCCACAGCCCTCATCCAAACCCTGCACCGCGGCGGACGACCCACGGTGTTGGGGCGGGCCATTGGAGAGCTCGGCCGGATCTACAAGACGCGCTATCTCTTGGCCTACCTGGATGACGCGGGCTATCGGCGGCGGATTCTGACGCAACTTAATCGCGGGGAAGCGCGGCATAGTCTCGCCCGCGCCGCCTTTTACGGCAAACGGGGGGAACTGCACCAAGCGTATCGGGAAGGCCAGGAAGACCAATTGAATGCGTTGGGGTTGGTGGTGAATGCGATGGTCCTTTGGAATACGCGGTACATGGGGGTGGCCGTCGATGCCTTGCGGGAGGATGGCGTCTCTATCGACCAGGAGGACCTCGGTCGGTTATCACCCTTAAGCCATGACCACATCACCATGTTGGGCCAATACTCGTTTCAGGTGCCCGAATCGGTGGCTCAAGGGCGACTGCGGCCGTTGATGCGGCTCACCCGGCGGTAGTGCCTACTGCATTTATCGTTCCGTTACTACCCGAACCCCACTTATTAGAGGACTTTCGTGACTTCCCGAAGGGCCTGGCAAGCTTTCGTGGGGAGGACGGCGTCCCAATCCTGTTGGTCGGTGGGCGGGGCGGA